>NZ_JBIYCW010000007.1:0-263353 GCF_044908115.1 Bacillus sp. RC51
GAATTTAAAAAAGATGACTCCTGTTGGATACAGAAATCATCTTCTTGATGTTGCCTAACTTTTTTCAAAATGTCCTTTACAAAGGGTACAGATTAGATGCTTGCGCTATTATCTTTATTAAGTGCAGTGACGCTATGTACGATTGGAATTAGTTCTAGTATGTATTATGGAGCGCAGAAAACGGCGACATTAATGAATCCAGTTAGTTATGAGTATGTAACAACTGGAAAGGAATTAGATAAGAAAGTTAGAGAAGAAATTCAAAAACATGAGTTAGGAATAAAAAATGAAACGTCCATAGCATTACTTTCTATGCAAGGGAAGATAGATGGAGAACAAATATTAACTGGGTATTTAATAGGTAATGGTAATGTACAAGTTATAAAAGAGTCGGATTTTAATAAATCAGCTTCTATGTTAGGTAATAAAAAAGCTGTGCTTCATTCGGAAAAGGAAGCAATTTTATTAGATCCGTATAAATCATATAACATTGAAAAGAATTCGCTTGAAGGAAACAACGTGTCTTTTGAAGGGATGAAGAATGGTATAACAATTGTTGATCATCGTGAGGAAACAATTGTTAGTGCGAAACTGGCACCGGTTGGACTTGTTGTTCAAGATTCGTTATTTAATAAGTTGCAGCAAGGAAATGCTGTTTCAAAGGTAAGGGGATTTATCGTTGAAGGAAACGGTAGTAGAGAGCTAACGAAAGAGCTAGAGACTATTCTTTTTAAGGAGGCGAAATTCCAATCATTTGAACAGGCGAGTCAAGCTGAGTTGCAAGATGGTGCAGTGTTGTTATTTGCAAGTGTATTTTTAGGGATTGTTTTTATTCTTGCTACTGGCTGTATTTTATACTTTAAACAAATAACAGAAGCGCTGGCAGAGCGACCAGCATACGGAATGTTAAAGAAAATCGGACTAACGAAAAGGGAAGCAACAGAGTCTGTAAGAAAACAAGTAGGAGCGATTTTTGTAGTACCATTACTGCTTGCGATTTGTCATACGTTCTTTGCATTTTTAAGTTTGATGGGCTTTACAGGAATGTTCGAATATAGTCTTCCTATACTAGGTAGTATAGGAGTGTATATCATAATTTACTTAGGCTACTATATGTTAACTGTTCGCTCATATACAAATACTGTATTCAGCGATAGAAAATAAAAAGAAGCAAGCATGAAATACATGCTTGCTTCTTTTTATTTTACAGAAACTTCACCTTCAGCTTCTGTTTGCGGAATAAAGTATCCGATTATACCACCAATTATTGCTGGAACGATCCAGCCGATTCCTAAGTTATAAAAAGGAATTGTGTGTACGATATTAGCGATAAAACTTGGTATCATTCCCACATTATCAAGTGCATGAATACAGCTAATAATGAATGCTGCGATCATCGCTCCGATATAGACAGAAGGTTTACGTTTCGTATATTTATCGATAAATGATACGAAAATTAAAATGATTGTAATTGGATATAAAATAATTAATACGGGTAATGTAATTTTGATTAATAAACTTAATCCTAAGTTTGAAATAACGAAGCTAAAAATACAAACGTATAGTACAAGCTTCTTATATGAAACATTTGTTAATACTGTTGTGAAATAGTTGGCGAATGCACTTACAACACCGATTGCAGTCGTTAAACAAGCAGCTATAATTGCGATACTTAATAAAACATTACCGCTTGTCCCAAAAAATTGATACATAATAGTTGCTAATAGTTGACCGCCATTTTCAAATTGTCCTAAGTTTCCGTTTGAAGCGCCGATATAACCTAGTAAGAAGTAAACAATTGTTAAGAAAAGAGCCGCAATGCTTCCGCAAATAATTGTATATTTCGCAATGGATTTCTTATCTTGTATACCGTTTTGGCGAATTGCATTTACAACAATCGTTGATAATACGAGTGCTCCGATTGCATCTAATGTTAAAAAGCCTTCAAGAAATCCTTTGAAAAATGGAATTTCTTTATAGTCACCAACAGGTTCTGCAAATGATCCTGGTGAAAGAATCGCTTTTGTTGCCATAATTGCAATAATTCCAAGCAAAATTGGCGTTAATATTTTTCCGATATGATCTACTAATTTGGATGGATTTAACGATAAGAAGTAGACGACTATAAAGAAAATCGCACTAAAAACTAACATAGAGTACCATTGATCTGGGAAAAGTGGTGCAATCCCAATTTCATAAGATACAGTTCCAGTTCGTGGAATAACAAATAGTGGGCCGATGGAAAGATAAATAATGATAGCGAATACTGCTGCGAATTTTGGGTGGACACGGCTCGCTAAAGTATTAAAGCTACCACCAGCAAGGGCAACAGCCACGATAGCTAATAAAGATAAACCGACGTCTGTAATAATAAATCCTGTAATGGAAACCCACATATTTTCTCCGGAAGAAAGACCGAGAAGAGGCGGGAAAATCATATTACCAGCACCGAAGAAAACTGCGAATAGTAGTAAACTAATCGAAAGTATTTGCGCTGGTTTTAAAGTTGTACGCATATAAAGAAAATCCTCCTAATGAGTGTTTTTGTCGAAAATTCAAATAATTTGTCGAGTAACTGTTATCATTTTAAAGGTCTGATGACTAGAAAGCAAGAGGGAATTTTAAAAATATTTTAAAATAATGCGTAAAATTGAATAAATATACTATTTATATGTTAATTAGGAAGGATTTAACTTTTGACGTAAAAAAACACATATCGCTAGGATATGTGTTTTAAAAATAAATTTGCCTATCACGTTCTTCTTTTAAAATTTCTACAGCCTCTCGGAAACGTTGAGAATGGACAATTTCTCGTTCGCGTAAAAAGCGTAAGCTATCATTTATATCGGGATCGTCTGATAAATCAATTAGCCATTGATAAGTCGCACGTGCTTTTTCTTCAGCTGCAATATCCTCGTATAAATCTGCGATAGGATCTCCTTTCGCTTGAATGTAAGTGGCAGTAAAAGGAACACCACCTGCATTATGATAAAACAAGGCGCTGTCATGATTCGCATAATGCGCGTCTAATCCGGCAGCTTTCATTTGTTCAGGTGTTGCATCTTTTGTTAATTTATAAATCATTGTAGCAATCATTTCTAAATGTGCGAACTCTTCTGTACCAATATCGGTTAGTAAGCCAACGACTTTATCAGGAATTGTATAACGTTGATTTAAGTAGCGAAGAGCAGCCGCTAATTCACCGTCCGCACCACCGTACTGTTCAACTAATAATTTTGCGAGTGCTGGATTACAAGTACTCACCTTAACAGGATACTGTAATTTTTTTTCATAAATCCACATAGTTTCTCTCCTTCATCCCGCTATTTGCTGCCCGTAAACTCCACTTGATTAAAGTTTCATTTTATATTTGCCATGGCCACGGTCCTTGGCTCCATTGCCATGGAGCGTTAGAATAACTATTTCCGAACTGCTGAAGTGGCCCGTATTTTTCTTCAATTTTTTGTTGTAATACTCTTCGTTTATAAGAAAAATCGTTGAATTGATTTATAGCTACAGTATCGTCGGGATGCGTATCTAAATAGAGAGTAAGTTCAACTAATACAAAGTCTAATTCTTGCAGTTCTTCGATCCATTTGTAATATTCATCAGGCAATGTTTGTGTCACGTTTTTATTCACCGTCCTTTTTTGTGAGGATTTTCATAAAAATCATAAAAAGCAGGCCATAAAGTCCCTTTTCTTAAAGCTTCTTTTGGTGTAAATTGGGGTAAATTAGTTGGTTGAAAACCCATATATAAGTGAGGGGGAGTTGAGTAATATTTCTTTCCAATTGGAGGGCAAGGATCGTTTGGGCCATGAAAAGGTATGTAGGATTTCATAAATTCATCCATGTTACACGCCTCCTTTATAAATGAAATATTCATCACTACGTATTGTATTCGTACATAATTGCAAATTATGACTCATATAGAAAACTAAAAGGGGCAGGGGGAGTGCGGATGGAAAGTGTTACAACATGTATTGTATTAGAATCTAAAAACTTAAAGGAAACATTATATTTTTATGAAGGAATTCTAGGGTTTAAACCGAGCAAGGAGAGGCCACAAATACGTGTAACAGGTGTGTGGTATGATATCGGCTCAACGAGAATTTGTTTTGTTGTAAACAGGGGACTGGGAGAACATAGAGAGACTGTCACATCATCAGCTACGGAGATATTTTTAAGAACCTCAGATATCGAGCGGATAAAGAAAAAGTTAGAGTTTTATCATATATCATTTGTGGAAGATTGCTGTGGTGAAGAAGTAAGAATAACTTTCTATGACCCAGATCGTTTTAAACTCCAATTTGTATCAAAAGAGAATACAGAATAGCTTCTTTTGTAATGTAATAATCTTAATGGCGATGAAAAAAATATTGACAAGCTCCTCCAAATATTTTAATGTGATTGTATAAAATTGTGTATATAAAGGGGAGTAACTTATTACAATAAAGTCGTCATTACAGGGAGAAACCCTCGGCTTTATTGGCAACGATTTCGTTGTTAGTGAGACCTTTACCAGCAATGGTAAAGGCCCCTTATTGTCTTTTTAGGACCCTTACCATATTTGGTAGGGTCCTTTTTGTATACAAAGAGAGGAGATATAAAAATGAAAAAACTTTTTAGTAGATTAAGAGTTGTATTTCATGTCCGCAAGTTTGTTCCATTCCTATTTGACTTTTTTACTTCAAAAGAGGTTTCAATAAAGAAGAAAATCTTATCTATAGCTTTTTTAGTTGGCTATGTTGCGATGCCACTCGATTTAATTCCAGACTTCTTACCGTTTATCGGTATTTTAGATGATATTGGAATTGTTTTATTCATTTTGAACCGAATTGTAAAGATGGCACCAGTACAATTACAAGAAAAGCATAACGTAAATGTAGGATAGGAGTTAAAAATATGGAGCAAATTATTTTAGATATAATCGAGTATTTAAAGCAGTTTTCTTATTTTGGAGTTGTGTTAGCTTTAACTTTTGAATTTATTCCAGCAGAGGTAGTTTTGCCTCTTGTTGGGTATTGGGTATACGAGGGTGATATGAATTTTTGGCTTGCTGTATTAGCTGGAACAATTGGAGGAACGACAGGACCATTAACGTTATATGCACTCGGTTATTACGGTGGTCGTCCTCTGTTAATAAAATACGGGAAATACTTCTTTATTAAAGAAGAACAAATTCAAAAAGCAGATGATTTCTTTGAGAAATATGGGCCGGTTGTAGCATTTTTAGGACGCTTCATCCCGGGAGTTCGAACACTTATTTCCGTTCCATGTGGTATGGCGAAAATGAATATATGGAAATTTAGCATATATACATTTGTAGCAATGTTCCCGTTAACGACTTTGTATATTTATTTTGGAATGAAATTAGGTCCGCATTGGGAAAAAGCAGGGGCTATTGTTGGGGAGTACATGTTACCTATATTAGTAGTTGTCCTTGTAATTGTGGCTTGTATCCTAATCTATAAATATATGAAAAAGAGGGACAAAACGGAATCTATTTAAAGATAAAGGCGCATAATTTTTGGTGAATATAGATGAATAATACAGGCAAAGGACTCTTAAGGACATACACATATAAGGAATAAGTAAGAGAGAGGGGAAATTTCTATGGCTTGTGAATGCTCAGGGGCGGCGTTAACTTGTTGTCCAGATAAAAATTTTGTACAAGATAAAGTGTGTAGTCCATGGTCAGGAACTGTAGTTGCTACTGCAATTACAAATGTGCTGTATAACAACAATATTAATCAAAATATGATTGGAACAGGGTTCGTTAGGTATGACGTCGGGCCAGGTCCAATCACGCTGACAGTTTTGGATGCAACAGGAGCTACACTTGATACACAAACATTAAATCCTGGAACGAGTATAGCTTTTACGTACCGTCGTTTCCAGACAATTGAAGTAACTTTACCTGCTGGAACAGCTGGAACATATCAAGGAGAGTTTTGTATAACAACACGTTATCCACTTTCATAATAGAAAAGGAGAGGACTAAGATGTGCAATTCTAACTTATCATGCTGTTCCAGTAAAACACTTGTTCAAGATCAGGTGTGTATAGATTGGGCTGCTACTGGTGCGGTCACTGAAACGGTATATACGAATAATATTACACAAGACTTGTACGCATCTGGATATGTAAAATATGATGTGGGTGTAAATCCAGTTACAGTAAACTTTCTAGTAGGAGCGACAGTAGTTAATACAATTACTGTACAACCACAAAGTAGTGGATCGTTTACAGTAAGGTATTTTACTACAATTCAAATTGTAACAACAGGGACGGCAACGAGCCAAGGGCAATTATGCCTTACAGTGCGTTATCCGATTTCATAAGGAAAAGCATACCGTAATGGTATGCTTTTTTGTATAGTTTGTAAGTTAGGGTGGTAAAGAATTTTATAAGCAAAATGAGAATTGGCAACAATATTTTCCCTCTATATATTGAATTGGGTTATTTGGAATATTAACGATTGTCACAGATTGTAATGATTGACCTGTATATGACATTGTGTTGCCAGGATAGACAGTAAAAGTATTTGTCACCTGCCCAATAATTTGAACGGTAATCCCTCCAGTACTACTAGTGCTATTATACACAGAAATGGTACCTGATATTTTAAGTAAACCATCTCCTTCCCATAAAACTAATGTGGAATTTTCAGAAGGTGGAGGGATTTCTTTTGTTATAAAAAAATTACCAGCGAATTCATTCGTGACTAGTTCACAGCTTGGTGGTTTAGGTGGGTTAGGTGGATCGTAGGGAGGGCAGATGATAGATAAAGGGGCATAGCAGCCGATATTTTTTTTACAAGCCATTAATAGTTCCTCCCTTCATAGCTACTATTTATTACTATTAAATGTTGTAAAGCGATAGGTTGTGTTAATAAAGGAGCGAAAAATTTCACGAAAGATGTTTAATAGGCTTACAGCTCATAATAAGTTATGAGAGTCTTTGACACTCCCACCCCTAAAGGGGCAAGCTGACTAACGTCAGTGGGATTCTAGCTACCAAAGGCGAAGTCCATTTCTGGTATCGCTGACGTGCAAGATTGCGGTGTGCCATCACCACTCCCACAACAGACCATATAGGTTCGTGGGCTTTCCCGCATCATAAATTCTGTAAGACAAAAGGTGGTTGTATAAGATAATACAAGTAATGTGGGATGTTACAAAAAATTGACTGTATATTTACAAAACTTAAATAAATTTCATTCTTAATTCAAACTAAGTTAATATGCATTCGATACAATAACCATTGTAAATAGTTTATTATATGAGGAGGATTTACGTGGAAAGAACTGCTTTAAGAAAAGTAAAAGGACTTATTGGATTATTGATGGTTTTTGTATTAGCATTCGTGTCATTTCCGTGGAGTGCGTCGGTTAAAGCGGAAGAGAAAAAGCAAGAAAAGGCACCAAGTGAGAAGAAGCTTGTTTTTCCAGTTGTAAGTGATGTGCATATTAAAGATAGTGGAACAGATGATACGTTCCGCTGGAAAAGAGCGATTGAGCAATTTAATACGCTTGCACCAAAGCAAGATGCGTTTGTCATTGTAGGTGATTTTACTGATTCGGGTTCAGTAAAGCAATATGATCGTTTTATGCAAGTGTATAACGAAAATGCAAATAAAGATGCGGTACGAATGAATTCTCTAGGTAATCATGATTATTGGAACGGCTTATCTGTAGAGGGAGCACAGAAGCGTTTCTTAGAAAAGACAGGAATGGAATCGATTTATTATCATAATGTAGTAAAAGGGTATCACTTTATCGTAATGTCACCAGAGGATGGAACAACGCATGGCTATTATTCGGACAAGCAAATTAATTGGTTAAAAGAAGAAATGGCAAAGGCACAAAAAGATGATCCAGAAAAACCGATTTTTGTGTTTTTACATCAACATATTAAAGATACAGTGTACGGTAGCCAAGAATGGGGAACGAAAGATAGTGCAAAAATTAATGCGGTATTAAAAGAATTCCCACAAGTAATTACGTTTTCAGGTCATTCACATTATCCGTTAGATGATCCAAGATCGATTCATCAAAAAGACTTTACGTCTGTTGGAACATCTTCTGTAAGCTATATGGAAGTTGAAGGTGGTAAAGTACAAGGGAATATCCCGCCAGGAGCTAGTACATTAAGCCAAGGTTTATTAGTAGAGGTAGATGACAAAGAGGTAACGATTAATCGCCGTGATTTCCATACAAACTCTTGGACAGGTGAGCCTTGGAAAATTAAATTACCAACGAAAAAAGAAGGATTCAACTATGTAGAAGATCGTGATAAAGAAAAGCCATACTTTGCGAAGGATGCAAAGCTTGCTGTATCAAATGTAACGGAAAATGCGGCAACAGTAACATTCCCGCAAGCATTGGACAACCTTCTTGTTCATTCTTATCGCTTGCAAGCAAAGGATAAACAAACAGGTGAGATTAAAAATAAGCTATTAGCGTTCTCTGAATTTTATCGTGATCCAGTGCCAAAAGAACTTACATTTACGCTTGCTGGATTAGATGGCGGGAAATCATATACACTTGAAGTGGTTGCAATTGATTCGTTTGGCAATGAAAGTGAGCAACCATTAACTGCAGAAATCACAACGAAAAAAGATAATATTGATCCGAATGTGAAAGTACCAAAGGCAGACGTTTTTGATGTGAATTTCTTAGATGGTACATTTAAAGATAGCTCACCGTTTGGGACGAAAGGTGATGTGAAAGGGAATGTATTTATTGAATATGATAAAGCTCTGAAAACAAATGTAATGAAATTAAATGGAAAAGCAAATACATTTGGGTACCTTCCATTTTCAGCAGCACAAAAAGAAAAAGTAGCGAATACGTTTACGTTAGAAACTGTATTTTCGATGAATGAAATTCGTGGACAAGGAATTTTACAAAATACAGAGAGTGGCGGAATTGGTTTTGAATCTACAGGAAATGGATATGTAGAACTATGGGCTCATATTGGTGGCAGTTATAAACGTGTAGGCGTTCAATTAGCAGCAAACAAAACGTATCATTTAACAGGAACGTATAACGGTAGTGAAGTAGCAATTTATGTAGATGGTAAAAAAGTAAATAGTCAACCAGCTCAAGGGAAAGTATATCACCCGAACGTGCCATTTGCACTTGGTGCAGACCCAGATAGTAACGGAAATGGTGGTATTCCGTTAAATGGACAAATTGCGCTTGCAAAATTATATAGTAAAGCGTTGAGCTCTTCAGAAGTATTAGCAGCATATAACGAGTTTTCTAATCGTACAAAATTAGAGCAAGTAAATGCGTTATATGAAGAGATTGCGAAAGTGAAAGAAGTATTGGCAGGTACTTATGAATTTGGTGAAAAATCAGGTCAGTATTCACAAGCAGCTTTTAACGAATTACAAAGAAGTTATGACAATGCAAAGAAAGTGTTTGAGAATATAGCAAGTACAGGAGAACAAATTGTTCAAACGTATAATGAATTAAAAACAGCAAACCAAACATTTGTACAATCAAAGGTAGCAGAAGAGCAGCCAAAAACACCGAAAGAAAAATTAAAAGTGAATGTTGAATTTGCAAAAGCTTTAGTAAAGAAAGCGCAAGATGGAAATGTAACAGACGGTTCTGTTAAATCATTAAGTCAAAAAATCACAGTTGCAGAAGCTGTGTTAAAAGATAAAAATGTAAAAGATGAGTATGTGGAATCAATGAATCGTACGCTAGAGCACGCTATTTCACTTGTTGAAAAAAGCATCAACAAATAAGGTATAAGAAAAAGAAGCTTATCATGATAGGCTTCTTTTTTGTTATACTAAAAGTAGCATAGAAAAAGGGTAATTAACTGTTACGATTTATTTAACCAACTATAACTAAAGTTAATTAAATATATCAGTAAGCCCTGTTAGTCAAGTGATTGGCTAGTAGTGAGGGTTAAATGCGGGCAATCCCTAAAGCTGATTGAACTACAGCGTGGCTAGAAATAGCGAGCGTGAATGTCGCGAAAGCAGAAAAAATCAATCAGATCGTGCAAGGTTAAATCCTAAACACTAGAACAATGGGTCTTCCGCCTCGAATCATCTAAGTCAAAATTGATAAGATGAACGTTCAACGACTATCTCGTATAACTGACGAGAGTACACCACAAGCCTATGGTGGTGGAAAAATCCTCTATCTCTAGTAGATAAACATATAGTCTGCGCTCATGTGAAAACATGAGAAGTTCATAAGAGAACTGGCTAAGGAATTGCGCCCTTAGTTGAACAAGATAAATTTTATTAAATCTATCAAACTTCATTGAAAATATCGAACGTACGTGCTATGTTAGGTTCAATGAGGTGAGAATAATAATGAAATTTTCACGAGTTAGTCAAGTATCGAAATTAACAGGTTTGTATCCGAGTAGTCCTAGGAGAATGCTGGTGGAACATGCTACTATTCAGAAGAACAAATCTTTCATTAAAGAAGTTAAATTCTGATGATATTAGCGAAGAAAGTCAGACTGATTCCAACGCCTGAACAAGAAAAAGTGCTTAGAAACCATGCTGGAGCTGCAAGATTTGCTTATAACTATTGTAAAAGAATGAGTGATAGATACTATAAGCTATTTGGAAAATCTGTTTCACAGTTAGCTTTACAGAAACGATTTACAAAGATCAAGAAGCGAAAGCAATATGAGTGGTTAAAAAATATCAACGCACAAGTTCCCAAACAGGCTTCAAAAGATTTTGATACAGCGAGAAAACATTCGTTCGAAAAGTACCAAAATGGTTATCACACTTCTTATAAATCCAAAAAAGATTTAATCCAAGGATTTTATGCCAATTATGAAAGACTGGTTATAGGAAAGAAAGTAGTTCATATTCAGTCCATTGGAGAAGTGAAAACAAGCCAACAACTACCAA
The DNA here is from genome assembly GCF_044908115.1 of Bacillus sp. RC51. Taxonomy (NCBI): domain Bacteria; kingdom Bacillati; phylum Bacillota; class Bacilli; order Caryophanales; family Bacillaceae; genus Bacillus; species Bacillus sp. RC51. The sequence continues at coordinate 10,899 of NZ_JBIYCW010000007.1, forward strand.
GAAACAAAAAAACATCCAATCCAAGAGTTACATTTGATGGTCGTCACTGGTGGATTAGTGTAGGGTTCAAAAAAGAATTCGAACCACAAGAACTAACCAATGAGTCGATTGGTGTGGATGTTGGTTTAAAAGAGCTTTTTGTAGCTTCTAATGGTACGAAAGAACGAAATATAAACAAAGATGCCAAGGTTAAAAAACTTTTGAAAAGGAAAAAGTCAGCTCAAAGAGATATGTCTAGGAGATTTAAAAAAGGTGTAAAAATTCAATCTGCCGGATATGAAAAAGCTAAAACTGAGCACCTGCGGTTATCTAGGAAAATTACGAATATCCGAAATAACCATATCCACCAAGCAACAGCTAAATTGGTGAAAACCAAACCAAACCAATGAGAATTGTTGTGGAAGACTTATTTATCTCAAACCTGTTAAAAAACAAAAAATTATCGAAAGCATTTTCATTTCAAAAATTAAACTTCTTCTTTCAATGTTTGTCATACAAGTGCGAGAAGTATGGCATTGAGTATGTAAAAGCTGATAAATGGTTCGCCTCAAGCAAGATTTGTTCATGTTGCGGAGTTAAATACGACCATTCAGTTCAACCAGAAGGACAGTGGAGTTTAAAAATACGTGAGTGGTGTTGTGTTGGGTGCAATAGCCATCACGATAGGGATGTAAATGCGTCGATAAATTTATCAAGATGGGTAAAATAAATGCTTGATAATAGGAGGTAACGATACTGCCTCGTGTGGAGTGTTATACCCCTCGTCCCTTTGGGGCTGCGAGAACACGATGAAGCACTAACTCGTGTAAATTTGATTGAATTGTATAGATTTAGTTAAGTTTATCGTATCGGAGCGAATAATTTGGAAGAGAAAAAGCTAAAAAGAATTCTTGAATATGTATGGATCGCGGTTGTGCTCCTTGTAGGATATTATTTCTTAAAAGAGAAAAGTATATGGGTTCTATTTTTAATGACGTTTTTATTAGCGGGGTTAGGAACGCTATTTATTAACTTTTTCTTTGATAGTGTAAACGCGTGGAGAAAGAAAAAGAAAGAGACGAAGTAAGGGGAGATAAGTATGCAAAAGTTGCAGGTTATGTACTCACTTGCATCGGTATATTTATCATTTTACAAACGTTAACGAAAAAACATAATAGAACATGAAAATAGCTCGCCTTTATTATAGGCGAGCTATTTTGTTATGCTTCTTTTTCTCATCATTTGTTTTTTCAGTAGCTAAATGACTAAGAAGGGAACCGAATAGTGTGAACCCATTGGAAAAGAGTATGTGAGTGAATGAAGATACAGTTATGGTATGTAGTTTTTTTGAAATTTCTGGATTAATCTTATTATAATTCAGAATATTTTGTCAAATAAAACTTTAACAAATAAAATGCTGCTTGTAAGGAGAAACTATGTGCAGAAATAGATGTAGGAACAAAAAGATTTACTTCATATAGTAGGAGAAGATGCTATGTTATTTTATTTTGAACTTGTCGTCATTTTACTTTGTACGAAATTAGCTGGTGATATTAGCGTTAGGCTCGGCCAGCCTTCTGTACTCGGTAAATTAATCGTTGGTATTATTATCGGTCCGGCTTTGCTAGGTATTATTAATAGTTCAGAACTTATTGATGAGCTTAGCGAAATTGGTGTTTTGCTACTTATGTTTATGGCGGGACTTGAGACAGATTTAGAAGAGTTAAATCGGAATTTAAAATCTGCATTCGCAGTAGCGATGGGAGGAATTATTTTCCCATTCCTTGGTGGGTATTTAGCAGGACTTGCGTTTGGAATGTTACAGTCGCATGCAATCTTTTTAGGATTATTACTTTGTGCCACTTCGGTTAGTATTTCTGTTCAAACACTAAGAGATTTAGGGAAAATGAATACGAGAGAAAGTACGACGATTTTAGGTGCAGCTGTATTTGATGATGTAATTGTCGTTATTTTATTAGCGTTTGTCATGAGTTTTTTAGGTACACAAGATGTAAATGTAACGCTAGTCATTGCAAAGAAAATCATCTTTTTTGTAAGTATTGTTTTCATCTCTTGGAAAGTTGTTCCGTGGATTATGAAAATGCTCGTACCACTTCGCGTAACAGAAGCGTTAATTAGTGCTGCACTTATTATTTGTTTCTCTTTTTCGTATTACAGTGAAATGATGGGAATCGCAGGTATTATTGGGGCATTTGCAGCAGGAATTGCGATTTCGCAAACAGAGTATAAGCATGAAGTGGAACATAAAATTGAACCGATTGCTTACGCGATATTCGTACCGGTTTTCTTCGTAAGTATTGGAATGGAAATTACATTTCAAGGTATCGGAAGCCAACTTTGGTTCATTATAATTATGACGCTCATCGCAATTTTCACAAAGTTAATCGGATCAGGTTTAGGAGCAAGATTAACAGGGTTTAACTTACAATCTTCTATTAGTATTGGTGCGGGAATGGTGTCGCGCGGGGAAGTAGCGCTTATCATTGCAGCAAATGGACTTGCGGCGAATTTGTTAGCGAAAGAAAATTTCACAGCGATTGTCATTGTTGTTATATTGACGACAATTATTACGCCGCCACTTTTAAAGAAGTATTTTGTATAGAGGGAAAGAGCTTATCTGACGTAGATAAGCTCTTTTTTATTACAAAATGCAGTGGTCATGTAGCATGAATGGATTGTAATTATGATAAAATCTATGTATGTGATATGACAAGGAGTGGGAAGTGTGAGGATTACGAAGGGGAAGGTTATCGGTGTAATCATACTTATTGCACTATGTATGCCATTTACCGCATGGAAAGAATCAAAAGTGAAAGATTTTCCAGTTTCTATTTTTTCTTCCTATGTAGAAGACGAAAACCCGAAAGACTATAAGTACACTGCTTTTGTACCTGACTTTGCAATTTGGATACATGGATGGGAAAAACAGCGATCTGAAGGTGAAATAACGTCATATAAAAAAGGGGATCGAACTGTAATTGTTCACCATCCTCCTGGCGATGATGGTTTTTATCTTTTTGAAGCAAGAGAAAATAAGTGAAAGCAACCATAAGAAGTGGAGGTTAAATAGTGAAAGCTTCAACATTACTATTTAAAATTGAAAGTAATATGGATCAATTTTCACCAGCCGAAAAGAAGGTTGCCATGTACATAATGGAGAATGCAGAGATTGTTCCGAACTTAACGACGAAAGAAGTGTCAACGAATGCAGGCGCAAGTGAGGCAAGTGTTGTTCGCTTTTGTAAGTCGATTGGGATTGGGAGCTTTAAATCATTTAAAATCGCGCTCGTTCGTGAATTAACGATTGCTGATTATAATATTAATGATTTTTCAGTGATGAATACGGAAGATGGACCGTACGACTTGTTTAATAAAGTTACATATGTGAATAAAGCTGCAATTGAGGCGAGTGTCACGGCGATAGATAAGAAGGAACTTGAGAGAGCTGCAGATCGTATTGTAAATGCGGATAAAGTTATATTTTACGGAGTAGGTGGTTCAGCTACTCCAGCGATGGACGGGGCTTATAAATTTACACGACTCGGATTTACAGCGATGATGCTATCTGATTTTCATATGATGTTACCGCTTGTGACGAATTTAAAAGAAGATGATATATTTGTTGCGATTTCAACTTCTGGTCGTACGAAAGATGTACTTGAAATGGCGCAATATGCGAAGAAGCGAGGAGCTACAGTTATTGCGATTACGAAGCTAGATCAATCATCTCCTTTATATAAAGCGGCAGATATTCGCCTTTGTATGCCAGATGTAGAGCAAGACCATCGCATTGCGAGTATTGCTTCGAGAATGACGCAACTGAATATGATTGATGCTTTATATGTGATTACTTTCAATCGAATTGGTAATAAAGTATTAGATCAATTTATGGAGACGAGAGAAGAAGCATTACGGTTACGGAAATTGAAGTAGAAGAAAAGATGGGGAGACTCATCTTTTTTATTATCTTTGACACAAATATGTCATGTTGTGAAATTTTATTTCATAAAATAAGAAAGAGTTATTGATTTTTAGTTTCTTAAAGTTATAATAAAAGTGTGAAATATAATTTCGAAGAGGGTGGCAATATGTTAGAGAATTTATCGACAGAACACCGTAATGAGAAAACGATGAATCTAGATGAGATGAGTATAAAAGAAGTGTTACAAAGTATGAATGAAGAAGATCGAACTGTTGCGTTAGCAGTTGAAAATGAAATAGAAGAAATTGAAAAGGTTGTACAAATTGTTACTAAGTCTTTTGAAGAAGAAGGCCGTTTAATTTATATTGGGGCTGGTACGAGTGGCCGTTTAGGCATTTTAGATGCGGTTGAATGTCCACCGACATTTGGAACAGATGATAAAATGGTGCAAGGATTTATAGCAGGTGGATTGAAAGCGTTTACCAAGGCGGTGGAAGGTGCCGAAGATCGTGAAGAGTTAGCAGAAGAAGATTTAAAAAGTATTGGATTAAATGAGAAAGATACAGTTATCGGAATTGCAGCAAGTGGCAGAACTCCTTATGTAATTGGCGGCTTGAAGTACGCAGGCAGCGTGGGAGCGAGTACAGCTAGTATCTCTTGTAATAAAAATGCTGAAATAAGTAAATATGCAAAACTAAATGTGGAAGTGGAAACAGGCGCAGAAATATTAACAGGCTCAACACGGTTGAAGGCTGGCACAGCGCAAAAATTAGTACTCAATATGATTTCTACAGCGTCTATGATTGGTGTAGGGAAAGTATATAAAAACTTAATGGTAGATGTTCAATCTACAAATGAAAAGTTAGTAGAACGATCAAAACGAATTATTGTGGAAGCAACAGGAGTTAGTTATGAAGTAGCGGCAGATTATTACGAAAAAGCAGATCGTAATGTGAAAGCTGCGATTGTTATGGTATTGCTACAGTGTGAGTATGGGGAAGCACTGGAGAAATTAAAAGAAGCGAAAGGATTTGTGAAGAAGGCACTATAACATATAGGGAGGGGAAATCTGTTATGAAGAAAGAAGTGAGAATGGCAAGTGAGATTACGGAGCAACTTGGGGGAATAAAAAATATTCGTGGCATTGCTCATTGTATGACGAGACTGAGGTTAACGCTTCATGATGAAAGTAAAGTGAATATGGATCTTTTGAAAAAGGTTGAAGGCGTTATGGGCGTCATTGAAGATGAAACACTTCAAGTTGTTGTTGGTCCAGGAACGGTAAACAAAGTAGCAGCCGAAATGGAAGTTTTAACAGGATTACGAATTGGTGAGGTTGCAGATCATCATCTTGAAGATATTGGTCAAGAGATTAAATCAGAGATGAAGAAGAAAAATAATACACCAGTGAAGAACTTTTTACGAAAAATAGGTAACATTTTTATTCCGTTAATACCTGGTCTTGTTGCATCAGGAATTATAAACGGAGTTGCTAACTTCGCAAAAAACGCAGGTGCTGATCCGAATGCAACATGGCTACAAATGTTACTACTTATTGGCGGCGGTATCTTTACATTTTTAGGGATTTTAGTCGGTTGGAATACAGCGAAAGAATTTGGCGGGACACCAGTTCTTGGAGCGATTGCGGGTATTTTAATTTTCAATCCAGCGATGGCAAATGTGAAATTATTTGGTGAAGCAATGGTACCCGGGCGGGGCGGATTGTTTGCAGTTATTTTTGCAGCATGGCTTATGGTAGTAGTTGAGAGAAGAGTACGAAAAGCAGTGCCGAATGCAGTTGATATTATTGTAACACCGCTTATTACTGTATTAGCTGTAAGTATAGTAACGATGTTAGCGATTCAGCCAGCAGCGGGATTTTTATCTGATGGTATTACGAGCGGTATTAACGCAATTTTAAATGTTGGTGGGGCATTTGCTGGAGCAGTGCTAGCCGGAACGTTTTTACCACTCGTTATGGTCGGATTACACCATGGTTTAACACCGATTCATATGGAATTTATTAATCAAACGCACGTAACACCTTTATTACCAGTACTCGCGATGGCTGGTGCTGGGCAAGTGGGCGCAGCAATTGCGATTTATGTAAAAACAAAAAATAAACGACTTCGTAACGTAATTAAAGGTGGATTACCAGTTGGGTTTTTAGGAATTGGCGAACCATTATTATACGGGGTTACATTACCACTTGGGAAACCGTTTATTACCGCTTGTTTAGGAGCGGCTGTCGGTGGTGCATTCCAAGCAGTTATGAAAACGGCTTCACTCGGAATTGGCGTATCAGGATTATCTTTAATCCCGTTAATTGCTGATAATAAATATTTACTATATTTCTTAGGGTTAGTAATTGCATATACTTTCGGTTTCATCTTTACGTACTTCTTCGGCTTTAAAGAAGAAATGGCAGAAAACATATAGAGAAAGGGGCTTCCTTTCTCTTTTTTATATTAATAGAAGGAGAGATTTATATGATAGGAGTTTCAATTTATCTTTCAAAAGAGCGAGTAGAGAAACAAGAAGCATGGTTAAAATTAGCGAAAGAAAACGGATTTTCATCTATTTTTACATCTCTTCACATTCCAGAAGATGATCCGAATACGTATAAGGAGTTAATTCAAATACTTGGGAAACAAGCTCTCGAAAATGAAATGGAATTAATGGTTGATGTCTCTCCAAAATCGTTAAACCATTTAGGCATAACGTATGAAAATGTGGAAGAATTATTAGAGTGGGGCATTACTGGTTTACGAATGGATTACGGAATTATGTCAAAAGAAATTGCGAGTGTATCGCGTAAGATGAAGGTAGCGTTAAACGCGAGTACGATTACAGAATCATTTTGGAAAGGGTTACTTGCGGAAAATATACGAGTAGATCGTGTAGAAGCGTGGCATAATTTTTATCCGCGTCCAGAAACAGGACTAGCAAAGTCGTTTTTACAAAAACAAAATAAGTATTTACATGAGTGCGGAATAAAAACGATGGCATTTATTCCGGGAGATGGTGAAAAACGAGGTCCGTTATATGAAGGTTTACCAACGTTAGAAAAGCACCGCTATATGCGTCCGCTTGAATCGTATTTAGAGCTTGTTCAAGAGTGTGACGTCGATAAAGTGCTAATTGGAGATATAAGCGCGAATCTAGAAAGTGTACAAGAAATCGCGAGTGCGAGTAATGGGATTATTCCAGTGCGATATCAATCATTTATAGATGATAGCGATACTGTACAATTGATAGAACGAGTGCATACGAACCGGCTTGATCCAGCACGTGATGTCATTCGCTCTGTAGAATCACGAGAAGAAAATAAAGTCGTGTTACAGCCGATGTCTACCATTTCAAGAAAGAAAGGCAGCATTACAATTGATAATGAATTGTACGGTAGATATGCTGGGGAGATGCAAGTTGTTGTAAATGATTTACCTGTAGATGAGAAAGTGAATGTTGTCGGAATGGTTGTGGAAGAGGACGTACCGTTATTGCCTTATATTGGTGCTGGAAAAAAGTTTCAACTTTTTCTGTGTGATAGAGTAAAAGCTTGAATTAGCGCTATTTTATAAAAAACATTATTCGTAAAACGGATAATGTTTTTTGTTTTCTTTAAAAAAAGCATTTGACGAATGAAAAGAAATACCGTATTGTTTTGTCTTGTGAATAAATGTTCACCATAACAAAACAAAAAAGGAGAGTTCAAAATGAATCAATATATTGGGAATTTAATTATTCGTATCGTGTTAGGAGTGACATTCTTTGCACACGGTTTAGCGAAGTTTCAATCAGGTATCGATAACGTAGCAGGGTGGTTTACAAGCATCGGCTTACCAGGTGGTCTTGCATACGGCGTAGCAACAGTTGAATTAGTTGGTGGTATATTATTAATTATCGGTTTAGGCGTGAGGTATGTAGGATTGTTATTCGCTCTTATTTTGGCTGGAGCTATCGTAAAGGTAAATGGAGCAGCAGGATTATTAGGAGATGGAAAGAACCCAGGGTATGAATTAGATCTTGCGTTATTATCAATGGGTGCGTATTTATTCGTTGTAAAAGCAGAAGGATATGTAGATCGTTTCTTAAAAGAGAAAGTAATGAAAACGAAGTAAATTTCATTTTTTAAGTGTTGACTTGACGACTTGGTGTAACTATAATGATTACATCAAGTCGATTAGTAATAAAATGATTCGTATATTTTTTTATTCTAGTTGTAACTAACTTAGTTACAACTAGAATAAAGCTTAAAGAATAAAGGAATATAAAAGAGTAAATAAAAAGTGGAGGAAATAACATGTCAAAATTACATTTAGAGGTTTTTACAGGGTCTGAGCAAGCATTTCAAGTTACATCCACAATTGTATACGGAGAAAAAGATGCAATTCTTATCGATGCACAATTTTTATTAAGTGATGCGCACCGTTTAGCAGCTCAAATTATTGAAACAGGAAAGAATTTAACTCATATTTATGTGACTCATTTCCATCCAGATCACTATTTTGGATTAAATGTATTACATGCAGCATTTCCAGAAGCGAAGATTGTTGCATTACGGAATACTGTTGAAGATATTCGTAACACATTTGAGAAGAAAGTGGAACAGTGGAAACCATCTATTGGGCATAATGTTCCTCATCAACCAATTGTTCCAGAGGAATTAACAGAAGAGAAATTGATTTTAGAGGGAAATGATTTAATCATTAAAGGTGGTTTGCAAGGTGATACACCGAATAATAGTTATGTATGGATTCCATCATTAAAAGCCGTTGTTACAGGCGATATCGTTTATAACAATACTTTCGTATGGACGTTAGAAACAGATGCTGAAGCTCGTCATAAATGGTTAGAAACATTAAGTGAACTTGAAAATCTTCATCCTGAAATTGTTGTAGCGGGTCATCGTGATTATGACGTACCAAATACAGCAGACGCGATTAAACATACTCGTAAATATTTAGTTGCATTTGATGAAGTTCTTGCAGGAAATCCTTCAAGTGAAGAAATTCAAACGGCAATAAAGGAGCGGTTCCCGCACGTTAAAGCGTTAGAAATTGGACTTGTTTTAGCGGCAAACGCGTTTGGGGTGAAAAAATAATGAAGCAAAAAACAAATTTAGAAATTGTTCGAAGCACATATGAAGGACCATCTTCTTCAAATGCAAAACATTTAGCGGAAGCTTTCTCTGAAAAAGTAGAGTGGACAGAGGCAGCAGGTTTTCCGTACGGCGGAACGTATATAGGTACAGAAGCTATAATGGAAAATGTATTTAGTCGTTTAGGATCAGAATGGGATGATTATAAAGCGAGTGTAAATACGTACCATGAAGTAAACGGAAAAGATGTGATTATTGCTGAAGGTGTTTACTCAGGAGTTTATAAAGAGACGGGAAAATCATTTGAGGCGGAATTTGTTCATGTATGGCAGCTTGAAAATGGAAAAATCGTGAAATTTAAACAATATGTGGACAGTTACATTGTACGAGAAGCGATGAAGGTTTAAAATGAAATAAGGAAACAAATGGAATCGGCTGTGCGCAGGCGATTCCATTTGTTTATGTAATTATTAGGGGAATGGGGAGTACATAATATGAAAAAATGGATAATAGGGGCAATTACAATGATTGTAATTGCGATAGGAGCTGTATTCGGTGTTACTAAACTTCTTAATTATATAGAGGAAGAGGAGAAGAGTCTTAAAACACAAAAAGTGATGAGCCAACAGGACAAGAAAGTTGCGGAAGAGAAGCCACAATTTAGTGAGGATGAAATTATTTCTACAATGCATAGGATGGTACATCAAAAAGTGAAATCATCTGATAAATGGGGATTTATCGAAATGACAAATAAGGAAATTCGTAGTGCGAAGAACGCAGTAGAAAGCAGTACAAATTTTAAATATAAAGCAAAGCTACTTTCTACTTTGGAGCGTTGGGAGAAAGGAGATTTTTCACAAACGGTTGAGGATCATAACTTTTTGTGGGAAATTCAAGGTGGTGATACCGGAAAGGCAACAGAACGTTTATTGCCAGAAGAAGAAAAGCAGTATGTGAAAGAAATGAAAGGTAAATAAAAGCATCGCCACTTTGGTGGCGATGCTTTTTCATTAAGAATGCTTTCGTACTAAAGCTCTAGTCGTCTGAGGAGAAACAGTTTTAAAATGAGAGAATAAATAGCACCCTGTAACGACGATAATTGTCCCGAAAATTTGAATCCATGTTAGTTCTTCTCCAAGGAAAATAAATGCTAAAATAGCTGTGAAAATTGGATTGAAATTTAGAAAAATCCCCGATGTAGTAGCGCCTAATTTCTGTACACCAATATTCCAAAACACCATACAAAGTACCGTTGAAATGAGTCCTGTATATAAAAGTGATGTAATGAAAGAAGAATTAATATTGGAAACAGTGAAGCTTCCTATGTTAAATGGTAGTAATAAAATAACGCCGAAAATACCAGAATATAATGTTGCCATGAGTGGTGTAGTTGTTTTTGTAGCCCATTTACTACAAACAGAATAGATTCCCCAAATACAAACAGCCGCAATCATCCATAAATCCCCGCTATTAAAATGTAGTGAAAATAAAAGAGCAAAGTTTCCTTTTAAAAGAACGAGGATGACCCCGAAAAATGAAAGAATCATAGAAAGAACTTGAAGCGTATTTACTTTTTCTTTTAGAAATAGCACAGAAAATAATGCAATTGAAATAGCGTTCAATGTAGAAATAAGACCTACATTCGTTGCGGATGTTTTTTCTAATGCTAAAAATTGAAAAATGTTGAAAAGAGCGACGCCTGTAATGCCCATAATTACTAACGGGATTATAGCAGCACGCGGTGGAATAATTTTCTTCTCTTTAAACCATACGAGTGGTAATAAACAAACAATCGCAATCATCCATCTTAAACTTGTCAGTGTCATTGGTGATGCATGATCAACGAGCGATTTCCCAACGACGAAATTCCCTCCCCATAGTAAGCTCGTTAATAATAGTAAAAAGACGTAAAAATAAGGCATACTAAAAACCCCTTTGTTGAAATAAGAATGAACTGTAAATAATTTTAGCATTTTTCTTTATTATCTAATATATTCTTTTGTATAATGGTGAAAACTCGATAAAATGTTTCGTTAGAAATCTTATTTACAGAAAAACATTCAGTTTTATATAAGTTATGAGATGTTTCTTCGAATAATCGTCGGTAAGAAAAAAGGGGGAATTTTGATGGAGTCATCTGTTATTAAAGTGCTTGATGATTTGGATGTGAAAATTTTAGATATATTGCAGAAAGAATCACAAGTAAGTAATGCAGAGCTTGCACGCCGTGTTAATTTATCTCCAGCTGCGATGCATGCACGAATAAAAAGGTTAGATGGGGAAGGTTTTATTGATAAGCAAGTAGCAATTTTAAATCAAGAAAAGCTTGGATTTGATTTATTATGTTTCATTTTTATGAGTACGAATATTCATCAGTATGAAAAGCTGGAAGTGTTAGAACGAGAATTAGAATCTATGCCTGAAGTGTTAGAATGTCACTGTTTAACAGGAGAGTATGATTATTTATTAAAAGTTGCGAATCGTGATCGTAAAGAACTGGAGCAGTTTATTAGAAAGTTGAACAAGCTTGGTATTACACGGATACAGACGAGTTTAGCACTTCGTGAAATTAAATATTCGACGGTATTGCCGATACGAAATGAGGAACCGAGCATCGATTAAGTTGCTTGGTTTTTTGTTTGTGTAAAGTGAAACTTTAATCAGTGGGGGTTTTGTTCATCCACCACTGATTATTAGCCTTCACCAATCGGGCGTTTAGGGGCAGCCCGACTCCCACCTACCTTCTTTGCTTCAGCCGAATTTTGAGGTGGGAGTCTTACTGCCCGTTAATGCGGGATAAAATTCAGAAAAGTGATTGACGGAGAGAAAAGAGAGATGTATTATTATATGAAATTATGAATTAAAATTCATATAATGTTATAAATATTAACACTGGGGCAAGGGGATATAATATGGAAATCTTTAATGCGGTTACAAGTGATGTGAAAGAAATTTATAATCTCATTGAAATGTATGCAAAAGAAGGAGTTGTTTTGCCGCGTTCTCTTTTGTCTCTCTATCAATGTTTACAATGTTTATATGTTATGAAAGAAGGCGAGGAAGTCGTTGGAGTTGCTGGTTTGCATGTGTTAGGAGAGGATCTCGCAGAAGTACGATCGTTAGTAGTTTTGCATACATATGCAGGAAAAGGGATAGGACGTAAGTTAGTGAATCATGTAATGAATGAGGCGGCAAAGATAAAAGTGAACAGGGTAATTTCTTTAACATATGAAACAGAATTTTTTCAAAAGTGCGGGTTTGATTTTGTGAATAGACAAGCATTGCCAGAAAAAGTGTGGATTGATTGTAGACATTGTCCAAAAGTTGATTATTGTGATGAGGTGGCGATGATACGGTATGTGGGTGAAATTTTTAGAGAGAAAAAAGGCCCACTATTATTTAAGAAATAGTGGGTATCTATATTTTAATCAGAAATGAGATGTTGTTAAGAATTTGAATTCGTTTTTCTCACGGCAAAATTATAAAGTGGATCTCTAAGTTCATAGTTATACGTAGAACCATCGACAAGCCCTACAACTTTATCGCTATCATAAAGGTCGAGCATAAATTGTGCCATTTGTTTTGCAGTGTGGAATTTCGGTACAACATTATCGTATTGGAACTCATCAATATCAAATGAACGTTTTGCGAATTCTGTTTCAGTTGCAGCAGGAGCTAAAACTTTTGCTTGTAGTTTTGCACCTTGTTCTTTCAGTTCGTGAGATAGTCCTTCTGTAAATGCACTTACATAAAATTTCGTAGCGCAATACGTAACAGCATCAGCAACAATCGTGTATCCACCGCCTGATGAAACGTTAATAAGCTGTGTTCCTGCGGTCATTGAATAATCTCGAACGAAAAGGGAAGATAGTATTGTTAGTGCTTCTATATTTACATGCAACATCGTTTCTATCTTGTTTAAATTTTGTTCAGCAATTGAGGCAAAATTACCAAAACCTGCGTTGTTAATCCACGTTTCAATTTGAAAACTTTGTAGACTTTCATAAAATTTATAAACTTCTTCAGTGACTGATAAATCAGTTCTTCGAATGACAACATCCAATTCCGGATGCATTTCGTTAATTTTCAATTTTAATTCTTCTAATTCTGCTTGTCTTCGAGCTACAAGTATTAAGTTTTTTCCGCGAGATGCAAAGGCTAAAGCGGATTCATAGCCAATTCCTGAACTAGCACCAGTAATAACAGTATATTTCATATAAAAGCCTCCTAAATTCAAATTAATTTATCATGGTTAGATTGTATTTGTTAGAGTATACTCTAAGTCAAATGTTTTTTATAATTTGGATAAGGCAGTAAAGTATATGAGAGTAAATGGCGTGCGAAGGGAGTATGGTTATGTACACAATTAGCGAGGTAGCTAAATTATTAGGAGTGAGCACACATACATTACGTTATTATGAAAAGGAGAACATATTAATTGCAAATCGCGATACAAATGGGAATAGATTGTATGAAGAGTCACATATAAAGTGGTTGCAGTTTGTAATGAAATTAAAACAAACACAAATGCCAATAGCGAAAATAAGAGAATATGCTAGATTATATTTAGAAGGGGAGCATACAACCGAAGCTCGTTTACAACTGTTAGAAAATCATAAAAAATCTATTCGAACTCAAAGAGAAAACTTAGAAATTACAGAGAAGATGCTCGAAAATAAAATTATTGCATACAAAGACTCGTTGAAAAGTAAATAGCGTACAAAATATTTCGTTCTTTGTTGCATGTTGAAAAGGGAGTACAGGTCTCTGTTTTGGAATTTATCTATGAGTATTTTATTATAATGTGCCGATAAATTAAAAAAGAGCAGTTAGCTAAAAGCAACTGCTCGATTCAAAGGGATCTCCAAGGGGGGAATGGAGAAAATATTATGTTACTACAATTATTCACAGATTATTAAGAAATATTCATGTGGATTTAAGAAATTTAAAATATTTTTGGTTAATAGAATCCGGGTGTTGACACTTTATCAATTGGTCATGTAGAATGTTTATGAATGACATTCAGTCATTTTTTTATGAAAGGGTGTAGATAAGCAACTTTTATATGTAGTTAGCTTAATAACGGAACAAATATAAGGATAAATGAGGATGATATTGGTTTTTTAAATAGTAGTTAGAGTGAGATTATATTTTTTAAATTAAAAATGACTGACGGTCAGTCAGTGAATAATAGAAGGTGAGAGATATGAAAAATAAAGCTTGGTTATATGTCATATTAACATGTATCTTTGAAATTTTTTGGGTGTTTGGTTTTAATACAGCTCATACTTGGTGGCATTGGGTCATTATTGTAGGAGTTATCGCTGTTGATTTTTACTTCCTATCGAAAGCGTGCGAACATCTTGCAACAGGGACTGTATATGCTGTGTTTGCCGGAGCTGGTACGGTAGGTACTTTCCTAATGGATGTATTCCTTTTCGGCGGCAGTTTCAGTGTAGGAAAACTATTCTTTATCGTAATGGTTGTAGCGGGCGTTATCGGTTTAAAACTGGCTGATAATAAAGAAGAAACCGCGGAAGAAATTGTGAAAGGAGCTGCTTAAAAATGGGTTGGTTTTTCGTATTTTGTGCTGCAATTAGTGAAATAGTCGGTGTGATAGGCCTTAAAATGTATAGTAAAGATAAGACGTTAGCAAATGGAGCGATTTATATAGGTGGATTTGCAACTTCCTTTGCATTCTTATACACATCTTTCTTGTTCTTACAAGTAAGTGTAGCTTATGCGGTTTGGATTGGCATTGGAACAGCAGGAGCTGTTTTATTAAATATGTTTCTGTTTGGTGAATCGAAAAGTAAGGCACGTTTGATTAGTGTAGCTCTTATCGTATGTGGAGTTACGGGATTAAAGGCTCTTTCATAAGAAAAGGATATTAAAGTTAAATCTCCTAACGATTTGTTGGGAGATTTTTATTATGAAAAGTGCACGATGATTGACAGTACAGCTAGTTATTTTATAAAATGAGTGACAGTCATTCAATACGCGTGTGAAAGGGTTTAGATGATGAATAAAAAAGAAAAAATTGTCTATGCAGCTATTGAAGTGTTTCAGGAAAAGGGCGTTGAAAAAACGAAGATTTCTGATATCGTGAAATTGGCTGGCATTGCACAAGGAACTTTCTATTTATATTTTCCTTCTAAGTTATCTGTTATGCCTGCAATAGCAGAAGTGATGGTTGAGAAGATGATACTTGCAGTGAAAGAAAAAGTACAGAACGATTCACCTTTTTCAAGTAAAGTTGAGCAAGTAATAGATGCAGTATTTACCTTTATAGCTGAATATCGTGAAATACAAGCATTAATGTATGCGGGCCTTGCATCAACTGAACATATAAAAGAATGGGAAGCTGTATATGAGCCTCTTTATATATGGCTAAGTGACTTTTTAAGTGAGGCAAAAGAATCAGGTGAAATTCGTGATTCGGTTCACGCTGAGCGAACAGCGAAGTTATTTATCGCTCTTGTTGAATCAGCAGCGGAACAAGTTTATTTATATGATCATAAAGATGATGAGCAAGTCGAGCTACAAAAGGCAGAAGTACTAGATTTTTTAACACATGCACTACATATAAAGAAGTAGTAAGATGAACCTGTCTGAAAAGGTAGGTTCATTTCTGCGGGAAACTGAATGATAGTCATTCACCCTGTGTTTATGTATGTGTGGAAGGATAGAGTGAAAATCTAATGAGTGGGGACATCTTTACTCAGTATGAACCCACAAATAGCAGGATAAAGAAAAAGCTTCTTGGGCATTATTTTTGAGAGGAACTACGGGAAGAGGTGTTGAAAATTGAAAAAACCGATAAAAGAACAAAAGATGGTATTGATCATTCTTTTGAGTAATATATTTATCGCTTTTTTAGGGATTGGATTAATCATTCCGGTTATGCCGTCCTTTATGAATGATATGAATTTAACAGGAAAGACGATGGGTTATCTCGTTGCAGTGTTTGCAATGGCTCAGCTTATTACTTCACCTATTACGGGTCGTTGGGTCGACATTTACGGTAGGAAGAAAATGATAATCATTGGATTATTTATTTTTGGTGTTTCAGAGCTTCTTTTTGGATTAGGTACAGATGTGTGGATGCTTTATGCAGCGAGGGTGTTAGGCGGAATTAGTGCCGCGTTTATTATGCCGGGTGTTACGGCATATGTTGCTGATATTACTTCTATTCAAGAACGTCCAAAGGCGATGGGATATCTTTCAGCGGCTATTAGTACCGGATTTATTATAGGGCCTGGAATCGGCGGGTTTATTGCAGAATACGGTATACGTGTGCCGTTCTTTGTGGCAGCAGTGATTGCTTTTGTCGCATGCGTGATTTCTATATTTATTTTGAAAGAGCCGTTAACGAAAGAAGAGCTTGCAGAGATTTCTGCTAATACGAAGGAATCAAGCTTTATCGGGGATTTAAAGAAATCATTAAATCCAATGTATGCAATCGCATTTATTATTGTATTTGTACTCGCATTCGGATTATCGGCATATGAAACTGTGTTTAGTCTGTTTTCTGATCATAAGTTTGGTTTCACACCGAAAGATATTGCTGCAATTATTACGATTAGCTCCATCTTTGGGGTAGTTGTGCAAGTATTTATGTTTGGCAAATTGGTTGACATATTCGGTGAGAAAGTGTTAATTCAAATATGTTTAATTGTGGGTGCAGTATTAGCATTCGTCTCAACTGTAGTCTTTAATTATTGGATTGTACTGCTTGTTACTTGTTTTATTTTCTTAGCATTTGATTTACTTCGTCCAGCTTTAACGACGTTTTTATCAAAAGCAGCTGGAAAAGAGCAAGGATTCGTTGCTGGTATGAACTCAACGTATACGAGTTTAGGAAATATCGCAGGACCAGCGATGGGCGGAATATTATTTGATATAAACATTAATTATCCATATGCATTTTCAGGTGTTGTTTTAATCGTTGGTCTCGGCATTACATTTATGTGGAGAGAGAAACAGCTAGCTCAAAGTTTTGCGAAGTAATGTAGTGAATAACGAAAAGCCTCTTACTATTTTTATGGTAAGGGGCTTTTCGTTTATAAACTTAATCCAAACCGCTTTAATTCAATAAATATCCCCTCTAATTGCTTTCCTTTATCTGTTAACGTGTACTCTACGCGAGGTGGAACTTCTGGATATACTTTTCTCGTTATAATCCCTTGTGCTTCCAATTCTTTTAGGCGAAGTGATAATGTTTTCGGACTAATCCCGTCCATTGATTTTTGTAAATCACTAAAGCGTAAAGTTCCTTCGATAAGAAGGTCACGAATGATTAAAAACGTCCATTTTGTACTAATTACGTCAAGCGTTTTAGCGATAGGACAAGGTATACCAGGTAAACCTTTCGTTAATACAACTGGATCTATATTGCTCATGGAAATAGCCTCCATAAAAATTTTTTGAATGAATTTGCCTTATCGTATCACAAAACTATCTTTTTGGTAACTATATGAAAAAAATATCACTACTTCCATAAAGGAAGTTAGTGCATATACAATAGCAATACGAAATACAAAGGGTTTGTATGAAGAGGAGGTGATTTCCATGGGTATGAAAAAGTTGTTTATGTTTCTTAGTTTTTTTGTCATTTGTATTGTACTTGTAGCATGTAGTGGTGAGCAAAAAACTGAAATTCAGTTATTAAAAGAAATGCCGAAGCCAAAAGCAATGACAATCGATCCTTCACTGAGCAAAAAAGAAGCGACAGAAAGAGTTCATGCAGCGCAGCGCTTTTATGCATTTTGGGATACAGGTAGGGAGGAACTTATTCCGCAAACGGTTACTGAAAATTTTTTCGATAATACACTGCCGAAAGGTCGACCACAAGGCACTGAAGGATTAAAGCTTGCGGCGCAAAACTTTCGTAAAGTAGTTCCTGATATACATTGCGAGATTGAAGATTTATTAGTCGTTGGTGATAAAGTAACAGCTCGTCTTTCTTTTACAGGAACTCATAATGATAAGAAAATCAATTTTTTTGCAATTGATATTTTGCATGTGAAAGACGGAAAGATAACGGAAGATTGGCATTTAGAAGATAATCTTACGCTGAAGCAGCAACTCGGCTTAATAGCTGAAGAGTAGATCATATAGGGGAGAGAAAAGTGATGAAAAATATTTTCATTATAAATGGACATGAAAAATACGGTACGAAAGAAGGACGATTAAATAGAACGTTAGTTGATTATATGATAACTGTATTAAGTGAGAATCATCATGTGAAAACAACAACGATTCAAGCTGGATACAGTATTAAGGAAGAGCAAGAAAAGTTTTTATGGGCTGATGTTGTAATTTATCAAACACCTATTTACTGGTTTAGTGTACCGGGATTATTTAAAACATATATGGATGAAGTGTATGAATACGGTTTGTTCTTTAAAGGTGCAGATGAATACGGAACAGGTGGTTTATTAAAAGAGAAGCAGTATATGTTTTCTACAACTTGGAATGCACCTGAAAAAGCATTCGGAGATAAGACGAAGTTCTTTGAAGGAGAAAGTTTAGAATCAGCACTTAGTCATTTACATCGTGTGCAGAAGTTTATTGGTATGAGTCCGTTAAAGAGCTTTGCTTGTTATGATGTGGTGAAAAATCCGGATATTGAGAAATTTTTGATGGACTTGAAGAATCATTTGGCTGAGGTAATTTAATAGTAGTTTGCATCTTTGTGCGTAAAAAGGTTCATCTTTAAACATGTAAAAGAAGGTACTACTAAGGAGGTAGTACCTTCTCTTGCATTCATAAAAATTGCTTAGTTTTTCTTAGCTTAAAGTCTTCATAAGCGGAATTTAACCTTTTATGAAATACGTTGAAAATCTTTACTCATACAGGACTGTTTTAGTTTTTTTGATTTGATTAAATGTTTAATATCAGAGATGTTATCGTATGAAAGCTGAGTATGATAATAGTTAATGTACTCAAGTAATGCAAAAATATAAATAAATAGAGTGAATGATAGCCCACCTAAAGGTAAGTGGGGATACCAAATTACAAAATCAATAGTAAACGTAATAAATCCCGTGATAAGTAATGCTATATTTATCTTTTTAAGTATTTTTAAATATTGAATCATCCTAATGGGTGTAACAGATGTTTTCTCTTTTTTTAGTCGTTTCCACTTTACGTACCAGTAAAGTGTTCCTTGTAATAAGATAAACTCTAAAAGAAGAAATGAGATCCAAAAAGAATATAAGGAATATAAATGTAACGTAGGATAAGCATAATTAAGTAAGTAACTTGTGAAAATAAAAGTAATGACTGAAAATAACTCACCTGTGTATAGATAGGAAAGCCTTTTTTCTAGGTTGCTTTTCATGGTTCTTCTCCTTTTATCCCGCTATTCGCCGGGCAGTAAGACTCCCACCTCAAAATTCAGCGGAAGCAAAGAAGTTAGGTGGGGGATCAACTGCTCGTAAAAGCCCGATTGGTGAAGGCTGATAATCAGTGGGGATGAACAAAACCCCCACTGATTAAAGTTTCACTTTATAAAAACTCATATTTTAATGCGGGGATGGCTGTATCCATAACTTCGCAAAATTCGCCCAACCGAATGAATCAATTGTTACGTTTTTTAAAGAAGAAGGATATGTTTTTCTTTTTAAAACGTGATAGTTAAATAAAATGATGTGTTCTGTTTGTAAAAACTCTTCGATCTCATACATGAGCTTATACCGTTTTTCTTTATTGTCTTCTAATAAAAAGGTATCAAGTAAACAATTAATTTGTTTTGCATAGTGCGGGTCCATGAATCGATTTACGAAGCAACTTTTATTTTTAAATACATTTAAAAATGCAATTTCATGATCGGTAGCAAATACTTCCCCCATGAAAATAATATCCGCATGTTTATCAATAGAACGATCCATATAATCTGAAACGAGAAATGGGTGAAGTTCTACGTGTACTCCTAATTGTTCGCAGCGTTCTTTTAGGAAATGTGCATCATTTGCACTATCTTTAAATGCGAAGAAGTAAATATGAATCGTCTCTCCATTATAGGTGCTCTTTTTTAAATACTCTTTCGCTTTTTCAAGAGAGTAGGACCTTTTAGGAACTTGGCGGCTTCTTTCAGGGAAAAAGCTTGAAGCAGCAATTGTTCGTCTGCCTTCTATGCTATGAAGTATCGTTTCAACGTCATATAGTTCTCTCCAAGCTTTTCGAAAGTGAATGTCGTGATGAGGACCAGGTTTTGTAAAGTTGAAGCTAGCATAAATACAACCTATTTCTTCTATTTGTATATCATGCCTTTCATTTTCCTCTTCATTTGGTAGTTCATAATCAGCATTTATTTGCAAATGATCAGGAATACCCCAAAATTCAATACGGTCTAATAACGCACGCTCTTTAAAATAATGGGTGAACGCTTCGAGTACGATATTGTCTTCAGAGTAATGAGTAAGTTTAAAAGGTCCAGTACCTATGTAGTGATGATTTTGAATAACTGCATCATGCGGTAAAATTGCGAGTTGCATGGAACTCACATAACGTAAGAAAAATAAATTTGGTTTTGCTAAATGGAATCGAATTTGCAGTGGTGATGGTGTTTCAATTTGGACAATTTCCTGTGTTAACCATGCGTAAGGAGATTGAGCTTGCTGCAATCTTTCAAATGAAAATTGAACATCTTTAGAAGTTAAAAGAGTTTCATTATGAAAATGTATATCTTTTCGTAAATAAAACGTCCACGTAAGTTGATCCTGACTTAATTCCCACGTATGAGCAATGTGCGGTTCCATTTGTTCTGTCACATCGTTATAAAAGACTAATGTATCAAAAATTTGACTAGTAAGATGGCTCTCCGTAGTTACAGCCACAAAAGCCGGATCTAATGGGAATATCTTTCTTGATATAGGAATCTTCAATATGTCGTACATATCATTTGAAGGTTTGTATCCAAAATGATGATGTAGTTTATTTTCTATCTTTTTTTGAAGTGCAAGGGGTAGAGGTTCTTTTAAAAGAAGAAAGACATCTTTTAATTTTTCTTGGGCTAACAGTTCATCTGTATAGGATTCAATTGCTTCTACGAAACTATGTACAAATATAATTTCTGTTTTATTTCCGCGACCACGCCCTGGTGTCCACTTAATGAATTGTTCCTCGCTCATTTTCTTTAATAAAATCTTCACGTTTTTCGTACTGCAATATAAAATATCCGCTAATTCTTGTAAGCTATTTCGTATAAGTTGCTGATCTTGTGAATGTAACCTTAAACGAACATAATAGTCCATAATCTTCATATGTATGCACTTCCTTCTATTTAAAAGGGGAAACTCTTTAGAATATTCTAACCTTTTTCTTCCTCTTTTTCAAAGTAAAATGAATAAGCATAAGGAGGGGGAACCGATGGGATTCTGGAGTATGCATCGAAATATAAAAATTAGAATTATAACATCATTTTTAACACGAGCGGTATCAACGATGATTTTTCCGTTTATGGCAATTTATTTTTCAATAAAGTTAGGTAGTGCGATGGCTGGTGCTTTACTACTAATTAATGTAATAGCTTCATTAGTAATTGGTTTATACGGTGGATATATTGGAGATCGACTCGGTCGTAAAAAAGTGATGATTATCGGCCAAAGTATACAAGTCGTTTCCATTGCTTGTATGGGAATTGCGAACTCAGATTATGTAGATTCACCGTGGTTAACATTTTTATTTATGCTAGTGAACAGCTTAGGATCTGGACTTATGAACCCAGCGACCGAAGCGATGTTAATCGATGTGAGTACACCTGAAAATCGAAAAATCATGTACAGCATTAACTACTGGGCTATTAACTTGTCAATTGCGATTGGAGCAATATTTGGCGGGTTACTATTTGAAAACTATAGATTACAATTGTTTATCGTATTAACGGTTGTTGCAATCATTACTTTATATGTGATGGCTGTATATATGGAAGAAGTGTATGTAGCACGAAAAACAGTGGAGAAGAAAAATGTATTAAAAGATATGGCAGATAGTTATAAAGTCGTGATGAAAGACCGAGCGTTTTTAATTTTTTGTGCAGCAAGTATATGTACATTATCTTTAGAGTTTCAAATTAATAATTATTTAGGGATACGTTTGCAGAAGGAATTTGAAACGATTCACTTTTTCTTCGGAAATGGTTTTACGTTTGATTTAACAGGTATTCGAATGCTGAGCTGGATATCTACAGAGAATACAATTTTAATTGTATTATTTTCGGCGCTTGTTATTAAAATGTTGAAGAGCTTCAACGATTTAAAGATTTTATATGTAGGCTTATTCATTTATACAATTGGATTTACCATACTCGGAACGAGCAATAGTTTATGGATTTTATTAATTGCAGGGCTTTTCCAAACTGTAGGAGAGATGATGTATGTACCGGTTCGTCAATCCATAATGGCAGATATGGTGCCAAATGAGGCGCGAGGTTCTTATATGGCGATTAACGGAATGGTCTTTCAAGTGGCGAAAATGAATGGTGCATTAGGTGTTATGTTAGGTTCATTTATTGCCTCTTGGGGAATGAGTGTGCTCTATTTCATAGTTGGTATGAGCAGTATTTTATTATTTATGAGGGCGATAGGGAAAGAGCAGTATGAGGATGAGAGGAAAGTTTCTCATATTGGGTAAATAATATAGATGTATTAAAAATAATGAATTCTTCTTGCACCTACAGTTACGTGAGGTAGTATGATGAAAGCGTAGAAGGACGATAACACCATTTAGGGAGCAATATAAGATGAACAAAAAACAGCATTATTCTATTGGCGAGTTCTCAGAAAAGACAGGAACTTCTATTAGAACGTTACACTATTATGATGAAATTGGATTACTAAAGCCTGTAAAAAATCCTAGTTCCGGCCATCGTTTATATACGAAGCAGGATGAACTTACTTTACAGCAAATCGTAAGTTTTAAATTTTTAGGTTATAGTTTGGAGAAAATAAGTGAAATAATTAATAGCCCTACTGTTGACATAGACTTACATGAGGGTTTGAAAATACAAAAAAAGGCTTTCGAAGATAAGAGAGAACACATTGAGACAGTCCTTGAGGCTATTAATCGCACATTAAATTTGTTAGAAGAAAAAGAGGACATAGATAGCGGATTTCTCATGCACTTAATTAGAAGTATAGAATGGGAGAGAGATAACCGGAAATGGTTTGAGCAGCATACTTCGGATGAAGTAACCGAGGTTTTATTTGATCATTCAAAAGAAGCTTTAGTAGAAGGGGACAAAGATTTTATTCGTTATACGAAAGGTGTAAAAGAATTAGTGGGGAGACCAGTGGATGATCCCGAAGTGCAACAGTTAATGGGCTGGTGGATGACAATAGCCAATGAGGCAGTTTGCTCTACAGTTTCGCTTATGAATGAAGAGTTGGTTAAAGAGCTGGAAGGAATAGGTGGAGAAGGAGAGGGAGAAATCCCACCATCCCCATTTACTGAAGAGGAAGAAGAGAGATAAAGGGAGAAATCAAATAATTTCTCCCCTTATTTCTAAAGTTAAAAAGAATCAGCTTCAGCTAAGTTAGGATTAGCGTTAGGATTAGTTAATAAATTCTTCAGTTCACCTACTTCTGAGAGAGCGACGAGGATATAACCACTAATGAGGACGATGAGTCCGATGACCCGTAAGGTTTGCAATTTAATGTCACGGCTATTTTCTTCTGAGTTGTTTTGGGGCGTTGAAGGCGGATTGTTGTTCATAATAGAGCTCCTATCTTTTTTATTTATATGTGCGAAATCATTATTTAACGTATGGATAGGAATTGTATAGTCATTTTCACTATATGAGAAATGCCTACGAAAAGTGATTAGAAATTTTAGGACGAGAAAAAGAGGCTGTTATGTACAGCCTCTTTTTCGTTAAAATGAAGAAATGCGTTTCTTCGTTTTTGGTACAATAATAAACCTTATCCAAAGTACACCGATTACCATAATAATCAAAGCATGTAGTAATTGTCCTGTAGCAATGAGTATAACACTTGAAAATACAATGAGTTGAATACTTAGCAATATGAAAATTAAGCTAAGAAATTGACTCATTCGTTCTTCAGTATCAATTGGATATAATGCTACGATAATATTTCCCGAAAAATATTTCCACAGAGAACGAAGCTGCATAGAAATCATATATAGGATGATATAAACGATAGCAGCTTTTACGTATATATTCGGAACAAAATATAGGATGAAAGCACCGATTACCCTCAAGCGAATATATATACCGAAATAATCATTACCACGTAAAAATGCAAGTGTATGTAAATAGAAGAAAGTAGCTTGTTTTTTATGTAATAAAGGTTCAATCCAATTTGTAAGCCATTTTCTGCCGTTTACTTGTTTTTTAATTTGCGGAACATCGGTAAAGATGCTAGCGAATTGATAAAATCGTATGTCCATTTTTTCTTCTTGCTCGATTATGTATTCCCATGGTATTCGCTTTGGGGGCTGTTTCTTCGTATATAGAAGTAGGAAAGCGAGAAGTAAGAGTAATCCGCCTAATACAATTACATTTGCAACATAAAACAGCATGTAAATGATCAGGGCGTTACAAGCAATACGAATGATAAACCATATGTTTTTTTCATGACTATCACGCCATATCCAATGTATGTATATGTTCCAGCCCTTTAGAATCATTAAAATTATAAAGATTGTACATAAGAAAGGTACGGCTAGTTGTAATGATTGCATGGCAAGCGGTACGATAACAAGGAACGTAAATATAAGCGGGAAAAGCTGAATGATGTAATTATATAGAAGAGATTTTTTAAAATAAGATGTTAATTTCTCTTCTAATGCTAGTAAATAGACAGCATCGGGCTTTTGAATAAATGTACGTATTGGGCATCTCGTTATAATCGCTGTTAAGACGATTGTAATAAGCAATAGAGATATTCCTTTAGAAGGATCCGTTTTAAGAAACTTAGCGTAATAATATGCACCTACACATGAGACGAAGATGAAGCTATATAGTAAACCGTTAATCATACGTGCAAAGTATGTGATGGCATTTTGAATATGTTGTTGAAAGCGAGAGCTCCATAGTGATTCGATTGACATGTTTTTCACCTCTTTTTTCTATTATATATGTTTTGGAAAGTAAAAAACGAGCAAATTGCGTTACGCAACTTGCTCGTTTTTATTTTTTTTATTTTTTTTCTGATCACGATTCATTAATGGATAGAAGGCAAAGCCAATCCCGAATAAACCAATTCCGAGAAGAAATGTTTTTATATCGGATGCTCCTGTTTTAATAACCCATAGTGCATAGCAAATTGCAATAACTGCGACCACACCATCTATAATTCTTGCCCGTAACTCATTTTTATAAGTTTCACCAGTTGCGACCAGTTTTAACTGGAAGATTGGTGAAACGAGATATGGAATGAGGTAGGCTAAAGTTGATACTGTAATAACGAATGTATAAGCTTCCGCAATGGTTCCAGATAGTGTTGAGAATAAGAACACTTGCGACATAATGTTTGTTAATCGTAATGAGTAAATTGGACTTCCTTTTTTATTTGTTTTTGTAAAGAAGGAAGGGAAGAAACCTTCTTTGGCTGCTTGATAAGGTACTTCAGAGCTTAATAAAATCCAGCCTAATATTGAACCGAATAGGGAAGTAAGAGCAAGTAATGCCATAAGTTTCCCGCCACCATGACCCATTGCAGCGTTTAATGCATCTGCTAATGGACGTTCAGAAGCTTGTAATTTATCAACGTGAAGTACACCCATTGTTAAAATTGTAATTCCTAAGTAAATTGCAACTGTGATAAGTAATCCTGCAACAGTCGCACGTTTTACCGTTTTGGGAGAAGTAGCTCGGTTTGATAAAAGAACCGCTGATTCAATCCCAATAAATGCCCAAAGTGTTGTAAGAGCAGCTAAGTTTACTTGTGAAAGTAGACCGTGTGATACGCCTTCTTTATCGATCATTGGTGTGTACCATTGTCCAAATTTTGAAGCTTCGAACGCAAATAACGTAACAATGATGAATAGAAGGAATCCAGTTACTTTCGTTGTTGTTGCTAGGAAGTTGAGCTTCCCAGCTCCGCTTACACCGTTTGTTAAAATTAAATGTGTGCCCCATAGTAAGACGGAACAAATAGTAAATGTAATGAGCTTTCCAACTTCTATATCGAACGAGCCGATTGAAAATAATAGTCGCGTATCTTTCATAATCGGGAAGAAGAGTGATAAATATCCCGCGAAAGATGTAATGATGGCAACGTTACTTGCCCAGTTTGCAACCCAATATCCCCACACCATGCTGAAACCAGCCATTTTCTTTCTTTTTGGTGTTGAGAATAAAGCATATGCATGACTTTGTGGTCCTGTCGTTAAATCAGGACGACGAATTGCTAAATTACCGAAAACAAGAGCTAGCATTAAAACACCAAATCCTGTTGTTAACCAAGCTAAAGTGACACCGAGTGGGCTTGCTGTTTGTGCCAACGTACTTGGCACCATGAAAATACCAGCGCCAACCATGTTACCGACAACGAAAGCTGTTAGTACCCAAAAGCCCCATTTTTTTTGTTGCATAGAAAATACCTCCAAAGTTAGTATAACCAAGTCAAGCGAGGAGATATGTATGTCTTCCACGGTAGGGAAGAGAAGGTCCAAACAAAACAAAAAAAGCACGTAATTTGCCGCTACATGCTTTCTATCTTATAAGAAACCCACGACATACCTCTCGATAGCTCTCCACAAACGAAACGTTTGTGACAGTTCTGCACTTATTAAATGCAGACCCAGCAAGCGTGCATGGTGGACACGACTTACTTCGGCAATCATTCCTTTCTCATTTCTTCATCAATGCCACTACATCTCCTGAAATGATACTCTTAATGACTGCAACCTCTACCTCACCGAGATACGAATGAGGATTTATGTATTAAATTAACATGTTTAAGAGTAACAAATGTATTTTTATACGTCAATGGATATAGTAATAATCAGATTATAGAGAAGAGTTCGTTATTGGGGCTTGGAGGGTTTGAAACGAATTCATTGAATAAATATATATTGAATTTTTAACAGGGAATGTACTTTTAATCGGAATGGGGATTATTTAAATGATACGTGCTTATAGTGAAAAAGAGGATCGGATCGGGACATTGAATTTAATAAAAAGTATGGGGACAGAAGAAGAAATAGGTTCTTTAGATGATATTGTATCGAACTCTATGCATTTTCTTTTATACAACCAAAATGGGATTGAAGGATTCGCGTATGCATCCTTTTATACAAATAGTAATGGAGAGTCTATTGGTCAAATAAGTGTGTATGTGGGACCTGGTTCTCGTTTGAAAGGTATTGGTTCTGTCTTATATAAGGAAATAGAGGAATGTATTTCTGAAATGAAACCAGATTTTGTGTGCACCTATATGAAAGTTGAATCGGAAAATTGTATTGGTTTTGCTAAAAAAATGGGATTTGAAAGATGGTGGGGATCGCTTGAATTGGTATATAAGGGAGGGAGTTTTCCTAAAACCGATCTTAAGTTTATTAAGTATGAAGATAGATTTTTTAACCAGTTTGTAACAATGGTACAAGAATGTTATTACGAGTTGCATGAAGTGAATGATATGAAGCCTTATCTTGCTCCGGAAGATAGTATAAAGAAATACAAGTTGAACAATAAAAGTAATGTATATGTAGCTTTAGAAAATGACCAGTTAGTTGCATCGGTTACGGTGGGGGAAGGGACAATAGAGAATTTAATGGTTGCAGTAAATCATCAAGGAAATGGATATGGTCGTAAAGCCTTGCAATTTGGTGTGAACAAGTTGTTAGAAGGCGGGCACGAAGATATTAGACTCTGTTATATAGAAGGAAATGAAAGTGCTAAGAGGTTATACAATTCTGTAGGATTTAAGCCGCTTCATAATACACAGGTGTATCGGAAATTTAAAAAGCAGCTGACCTAAATATTAGATCAGCTGCTACATATAAGATTAAACTAAGTTTAATACAGTTACTTTTTGACGAGTCATAGACTCAAGGCTCTTACGAATACCTTGTGCGCCCATACCTGAACCTTTTACACCGATGAATGGGAAGTGGTCAGGGCCGCGCTCTGTGCGTCCGTTAATTTGAACAGAACCAGTGTCGATTTTGTTAGCAATTGCAAATGCTTTGTTAATGTCTTTTGTGAAGACACTTGCTTGCAGACCGAACTCTGATTTGTTAGCAATTTCAATCGCTTGTTCGTCAGAAGAAACACGGATGATTGGAAGGATTGGGCCAAATGGCTCTTCCCAAGCAACTTTCATTTCTTCTGTTACGTTGTCGATTAATGTTGGGTAAATTAGGTTGCGCTCACGTTTGTTACCGATAACGATTGTTGCACCTTTTTCAGCAGCATCGTCAATTAAACCTTGAACGAAGTCAGCAGATTTGTCGTCGATTAATGGAACGATTGTGCTGTTTTGTTCTGGAGATCCAACTGATAGTTCAGCTACTTGCTCTTTTAATAAGCCGGCTAGTTCGTCTGCTACATTTTCATGTACAAGTACACGCTTAATAGCTGTACAACGTTGACCTGAGTAAGAGAATGCACCGCTTACGATATGCTTTGCAGCTTCTTGTAAGTCTGCATCTTCACAAACGATACCAGGATCTTTACCACCAAGTTCTAATACAAGTGGAATCATCGCAGCTTTTTTCGCTAAATGTTTACCTGTATTTGTACCACCTGTGAACGATACCATATTTACGCCAGGATGTTCTACTAAGTAGTCACCAATTACAGAACCGCGTCCTGTAGCTACGTTTACAAGACCTTTTGGAAGGCCAGCTTTATGAAGTGCTTCAACCATTTTAACACCGCTAATTGCACCTTGAGTTGCTGGCTTGAAGATAACAGCGTTACCCATAATAAGTGCTGGTGCAAGTTTTGCAGCAGATAAGTTTACTGGGTAGTTAAATGGTGCAATTGCTAATACAACACCAAGTGGTGCGCGCTGAATAATCGCAAGTTTAGATTTAGATCCACCAGGGAAGCTATCACCCATCATGCTTTCACCGTGCATGTGAAGTGCTTCGTCAACTGTGTAACGAATTAAGTCAGCTGTACGAACGACTTCTTTTTGCGCATCTTTATAGCCTTTACCGACTTCTTTCATAATGATATCGGCAATTTCATCTTGCATATTTACGAGCTCATCAGCCCATTTATATAAATATTTTGCGCGATCTTGTAGAGAAGCTTCAGCCCATGATTTTTGAGCTTCTTTTGCAGATGCAATTGCTTCATCTACTTCTCCTTGAGTAATTGCTTGTACTTGCCCAATTACTTCGTGTAAGTATGGAGATGGAATGTCGATTGTTTGACCTGAAGAGCTTTCTCTCCATTCTCCGTTTAAATAAAATTTGTACGTATTGCTAGTTGTCATGATTAGTCCTCCTAAAATAGCAACTTGTAAGAGTGAGTATAAGGTGATTGTAGGTGGTTTGATAATATTTTTCAAATGAAATGTTTGTGAAAACGATTTCTTACTATTTTTTTATTTTGTATGCCCTTTCTTACAGAAGATTCTCTTATTTCAAACTGAATTATAAGCAGAATGCATCACTTTTATTTTTTGTGATAAAAGATTATTTTATTCTAAAGCGAAAAAAATAATTGACAGAATACTCAATAAAGTTGTAAGATTATAAATGGAAAATAAATGAAGGGGGTGTGCGTAATGATTGTAATCGTAAATGTAATGGGCTTAGCTCTGTTAAATGGCGGAAAACATTCATATCATTACGCAACCCGTGCGGATATATAGGACCTTTTTGTCTTATGAGAAGCGTACGTTGCGTATATCGTAACGTACGCTTTTATGCATTCTATTGCATATCGTCAAAGCGGCGGTATGCTTTTTTTTGTTTATTTTCCTTGTTACTATAAAAAATCAGAATTTGGAAGGTGGAAAAATGTGATGAAATTGTATGGCTTACGAAATGTAAATGTGATGGGTTTGGATAGCGGCTAAAGAAATGTGAATCAAACGGGAACCAGAAAGGGGAGGTTATATTGTTTTCAGTATTACTAAAGTTAAGCTGGTTTTTTAGAGAGCATTGGAAAAGGTATAGTATTGCAATTGGGGTACTTTTAATTGTAAACGTGATAGAGGTAATTCCTCCGAAAGTATTAGGAATTACCATTGATAATATTAAAACAGGAGCCTTAACGAACGAGGCGATTATGCAATATATTTTTATTTTACTTGGGGTAACGATTGGTGGGTATGTACTTACTTTCATTTGGCAGCACCAACTATTTGGCGGTGCGTTCGTACTTGAGAAAACGATGCGTTCAAAATTTATGGGGCATTTACTTAAGATGACACCGACGTTTTATCAAAAAAATCGTACTGGCGATTTAATGGCGAGAGCGACAAATGATTTAAAAGCAATCTCCATGACAGCTGGTTTTGGTATATTAACGCTCGTTGATTCTAGTCTATATATGCTTACAATCGTTTGTATGATGGGCTTTTCAATTAGTTGGCAGTTAACATTTGCTGCGCTTATACCGCTTCCGATTATGGCGTATGCGATGAATAGATACGGAAAGAAGTTGCATGAAAGATTTACAGTCGCGCAAGATGCGTTCGGGGATATGAACGATAAAGTACTTGAATCAATTGCGGGTGTACGCGTTATTCGTGCGTATGTACAGGAGAACGCTGATCAAGAAAGGTTTCATCAGTTAGGAGATGACGTATACGAGAAAAATATGAGAGTAGCAAGAATCGATGCATTATTCCAGCCGACTGTGAAAATGCTCGTCGGTCTTAGTTATTTAATTGGTTTAGTGTACGGTGCATATCTCGTATTCCAATCAAAGGTGACACTTGGCGAGCTCGTTTCTTTTAACGTCTATTTAGGGATGATGATTTGGCCGATGTTTGCAATTGGTGAATTGATTAATGTTATGCAAAGAGGAAATGCGTCGCTCGACCGTGTAAATGAAACATTAGCTTATGAACCAGATGTAAAGAGTCCGAAAGATCCAAAGGTTGTACAAGAGCCAGATTACATTCAATTTGATAACGTTACTTTTTCATATCCTTCATCAATTGAAACAAATTTAAAAAATGTTTCGTTCTCATTAAAACAAGGAGAGACACTTGGAGTTGTTGGGAAAACAGGAAGCGGGAAAACGACGCTCGTTCGTCAGTTTCTTCGTCAATATCCACTTGGAGAAGGGGATATTGCGGTTTCTGATGTGAAGCTAGATAAAATTACGAATGATAACGTACTTGGCTGGATTGGGTATGTACCTCAGGAACACATTTTGTTCTCAAAAACAGCGAAGGAAAATATTTTATTCGGAAATAGAGAAGCGACTGAAGAAGAACTTGAAAAAGCGATTGAAATAGCTGCGTTTAAAAAGGATTTAGAGTTTTTACCGGAAGGTTTAGAAACGCTCGTTGGAGAGAAAGGTGTTTCTTTATCAGGTGGGCAAAAGCAAAGGATTTCGATTGCGAGGGCTGTTATTCAAAATCCGGAAATTTTAATTTTGGACGATTCTTTATCAGCTGTTGATGCTCGTACTGAAGCGGCAATTATTGAAAACATACGAACAGAAAGAAGCGGGAAGACGACGATTATAACAACGCATCGTTTGTCAGCAGTGCAGCATGCGGATTGGATTCTCGTTATGGATAACGGTGAGGTTATTGAAGAAGGTTCGCATGAAGCGCTCGTTCGAAATGGGGGCTGGTATGCAGAGCAGTTCGAAAGACAACAAGGTGAAAGTGAAAGTACGGATAGTGGGGTGAAAATATGAGTGTTTCAAAACGATTGTTTCAATACGCGATGAAAGTAAAAGGGCCGATTTTTGCAGCGATGGCGATGCTATTTGTTTTCGTTATTGCAGAACTCGCGGGTCCTTTCGTCGCAAAAACGATGATCGATGAGCATATCGTTGGAATAGAGAGACCCTGGTATGAAACAGAAAAGAGTGAGGATGCTGTTTCATATAATGGCTCCTTTTATAAGCGAAGTGATCGCTTTGAACAAGGTGAGCAAAAAGGGAAAGAAGTCCGAGTGATTCAAGTTGGCTTTCAGTACTATTTTGTACCGAATAAAATAACGCTTGAAGGAACTCGTTCTGTTAAGGGTGATGTGCTTACAGTACAAAGTGGTAAGGCAGTGCAGGTTTATAAATCGAAAGCCTTAACGAAAGAAGAAGTATTTGCGTTTTATAAACCAGAAATAAATAGGTTATTACTACTTGGCGGTGGATATTTCGCTTTATTAGTAGTCGTATCATTATTTGCATACGGAAAGCAGTTCTTCTTACAGAAGGCGGCAAACAAAATTATTCAAATTATGAGGGAAGACGTCTTTTCCCATATTCAAACGTTGCCAATTCGTTATTTTGACCATTTACCAGCAGGGAAAATTGTATCGCGTGTAACGAATGATACAGAAGCGATTCGTGATTTATATGTAACAGTGCTTGCGACATTCGTCTCTAGTATCATCTATATTATCGGGATTTTCGCTGCGCTATTTTTACTTGATGTAAAACTGGCGGCACTATGCTTACTCATCATCCCAATTTTAATTGTTTGGGCGATTATGTATAGAAAGTATGCGTCTGTATACAATCATAAAATGCGTTCGCGTTTATCGGATATTAACGGAACAGTGAATGAATCGATTCAAGGGATGCCAATTATTCAAGCATTTCGTCAAGAACATGAAACGAAGAAGGAATTTGAAGAACTCAATGGCGATTATTTTAAATATCAAAATAAAATTTTAAATTTAAATGCAGCAACTTCGCATAATTTAGTGTCTGTATTAAGAAACATCGCTTTTACAGGTGTAATTTGGTATTTCGGTGGTGCTTCATTAAGTGCTTCTGGCCTCCTTTCTCTAGGGATACTGTATGCTTTCGTCGATTATTTAACGAGATTGTTCTCGCCAATTACGAACATGGTGAACCAACTTGCTAACTTAGAGCAATCGCGTGTTGCATCAGAGCGCGTCTTTGAATTGCTAGAGGAAAAGGGAGAGGCAGTAGAAGAAGAACGTATGCCTCGCTTAACCGGAAATGTGAAATTTGATAATGTTTCGTTTTCTTACAATGGAAAAGATGAAGTGTTAAAAAATATTTCTTTTGAAGCGAAACAAGGGGAGACAGTGGCACTTGTCGGTCATACTGGATCAGGAAAAAGTTCCATTATGAATGTGCTCTTTCAGTTTTATGAATTTCAAAAAGGGAAGCTTACGATTGATGGTCATGATGTAACAGAGATGCCGAAACAAGCAACACGTGAACATATGGGAATTGTATTGCAAGATCCGTTTTTATTTAGCGGGACAGTGGCATCCAATGTAAGCTTAGAAAATGAAAAAATTTCAAAAGATCGCATCGTAAAGGCGTTACGAGATGTTGGTGCGGAAAGGTTTGCTAACAATATAGATGAAAAAATTACGGAGAAAGGAAGTACACTTTCAACCGGAGAACGTCAGCTTATATCGTTTGCTAGGGCACTTGCTTTTGATCCTGCTATTTTAATTTTAGATGAAGCGACTTCCAGTATTGATACAGAAACAGAAGCGATGATTCAACAAGCGCTAGAAGTTGTGAAAAAAGGACGAACGACGTTTATTATCGCTCATCGTCTTTCAACAATTAAGAGCGCTGATCAAATTATTGTGCTTGATAGAGGAACGATTTTGGAAAAAGGTTCCCATGATGAATTAATGAAAAAGCGCGGGCGTTATTACGATATGTATAAAACGCAAATGGAAGGAAACCAGAGTGCTTAATTTTTAGAAGAACTTGCGATTTTCGCAAGTTCTTTTTTGATCGGATTGTCCGCTTAGAAGTTAATATATTTCACCGGCTGAAAAACTTATAAATAAGTAGGTATTGTTTTACCTTTTTCTTTATAAATGCTATATTAAAAAATGTTACTTATTTTTTGTATGTAGCGCTATTTTTCCATTTTGTTTGATTATGAAGAAAAAGGTTAAACTAAATAAGAACATTTTCATTGAAAAATTGTTCGAAATTGCATACAATCAATATAGTTTTTAAATTCCTATCAGAATACTTGGAGGACTACTATCATGAAAAAATTATTTTCAGTGCTTGCAGTAACTACATTAGCGATTGGGATTGTAGCGGGCTGCGGTAAAGAAGAGAAAAAAGATACAGCTAATCAAGATGCATTACAGAAGATAAAACAAAGCGGTGAGCTTGTAATTGGTACAGAAGGTACATATCCACCATTTACGTTCCACGATACAAACGATAAATTAACTGGGTTTGACGTTGAATTAGCAGAAGAAGTTGCAAAACGTTTAGGTGTAAAGCCTGTATTTAAAGAAACACAATGGGATAGCTTACTTGCAGGAATAGATGCAAAACGTTTCGACATGGTTGCGAACGAAGTTGGTATTCGTGAAGATCGCCAAAAGAAATATGACTTCTCTAGTCCATATATTTCTTCTTCAGCAGCATTAGTTGTTGCGAAAGATAAAGATAAACCTGCTACATTTGCTGACGTAAAAGGATTAAAAGCAGCACAATCTTTAACAAGTAACTACGCAGATATTGCTAAGAAAAATGGTGCGGAAATCACAGGTGTAGAAGGATTTAGCCAAGCAGCAGAATTATTAAGTTCTGGCCGCGTTGATTTCACAATCAATGATAAATTATCAGTGTTAAACTATTTAGAAACGAAAAAAGATGCAAAAATTAAAATTGTAGATACAGAAAAAGAAGCGTCACAAAGTGGATTCTTATTCCGTAAAGGTAGCGACAAACTTGTACAAGAAGTAAATAAAGCGTTAGAAGATATGAAAAAAGATGGTACGTACGATAAAATAACGAAAAAATGGTTCGGTGAAAATGTATCTAAGTAGCGCATTGATGTCAGATCGATTGTCTACTTGGATAGATATTATGCAGACTTCCTTCGCGCCTATGCTGAAGGAAGCTGTCTTTACGACAATTCCGTTAACGCTTATTACATTTATTATCGGTATTATACTTGCGACGTTAACAGCGCTCGCACGTATTTCAGGTAGTCGTATTTTACAATGGATTGCTCGTATCTATGTATCTATCATTCGCGGAACGCCACTTCTTGTACAGTTATTTATTATTTTCTATGGCCTTCCAACTCTTAATATTGAAGTTGAGCCGTATACAGCAGCAGTTATTGGATTTTCATTAAATGTAGGTGCATATGCATCTGAAATTATTCGTGCTTCTATCCTTTCAATCCCGAAAGGACAGTGGGAAGCAGCTTACACAATTGGGATGACATACCCGCAAGCATTAAAACGTGTTATTTTACCACAAGCAACACGCGTATCAATTCCGCCGCTTTCGAATACATTTATTAGTTTAGTGAAGGATACGTCATTAGCGTCGTTAATTTTAGTAACAGAAATGTTCCGAAAAGCGCAGGAAATTGCGGCAATGAACTATGAGTTTTTAATTGTTTATTTTGAAGCAGGTCTAATTTATTGGGTAATTTGCTTCTTATTATCTATTGTGCAACAAATATTAGAAAAACGTTCAGAACGTTATACTCTAAAATAACCCTTTCATAAAAGGAGTTTTTGTTTTTATGATTTCAATTCAACATTTACAAAAAAGTTTCGGAGATAATACCGTATTAAAACATATAGACTTATCAGTTGAGAAGGGCGAAGTGGTTGTTATTATCGGGCCATCTGGATCTGGTAAAACGACATTCTTACGTTGTCTCAACGTGTTAGAAACGCCGAACGCTGGTAACATTCGCATCGGCAATAAAGAGCTCGATTTCTCTCAAAAAGTATCGAAGAAAGATATTGTAAATCTTCGTACGCAAACAGGTATGGTATTCCAACACCATAATCTATTTCCCCATTTAACAGCAATTCACAATGTAATGGAAGGGCTCGTTACAGTGAAAAAGATGGGGAAAGAAGAAGCGAAGAAAAAAGCAAACTATTTCCTTGAAAAAGTTGGTCTTGCGGATAAAGTAGACTTATATCCGTTCCAATTATCAGGTGGACAACAACAGCGTGTTGGAATCGCTCGTGCGCTTGCGATGGAGCCGGAAGTTTTACTATTTGATGAGCCAACGTCAGCACTTGATCCTGAGCTAGTTCAAGAAGTTTTAAAGGTTATGAAAGAACTTGCTAAAGAAGGAATGACGATGGTCATTGTAACGCATGAAATGCGCTTTGCTCATCAAATTGCGAACCGTGTTATTTTCATGGATGGCGGTGTCGTTGTCGAACAAGGTACACCGGAAGATGTATTTACAAATCCAAAAGAAGAACGAACGAAGAAGTTTTTACAAATGTTGCAGTAAATTAAGGAAGGTCTCAGGGCATATGCCCTGAGACCTTTTTGCCATATATATTTATTTTTGGAATCCGCCAAGACTTTGCTCAGCCATTGCAACTAGACGTTTTGTAATTTCTCCACCAACAGAACCGTTAGCGCGAGCCGTAGAATCTGCTCCTAATTGTACACCAAATTCTTGAGCGATTTCGTACTTCATTTGATCGATTGCTGCTGTTGCACCTGGTACTACTAATTGATTGTAAGAGCTTTGGTTTGCCATAGGAATATATCCTCCTTAGAGTTATAAAATTTTTTTTGGTTGGACTAGCTGGATTTGAACCAGATTATCGCCCCGTTTGGCGCTAATCCATCGGTAATTAAGTTTGTACTCATAGTATGGATGTTACCTAGAAAGATATACAAAAAAATAATTTGTAAATTTTGTAAAAAATATTTCATCATTTCGTAAATTATGAAATGAGAGTAATCGTTGTATTTTTAAGAAAGAAGGCTAAACTAAGAGCGAAATCATATGCGTTTTTTTCTTTGTATAACCAGCTTGGCTTACTTAACTTATGATTTGTTAAAGTGAGACAAATTCCAGTTTAGTAAAATGAAAATTAAATCGGGAGCAACTGCATAGTTCTGTTTTAACCCAGGGTAGGGTAGAAAAAGGAACTGACCGCGTCTATGCACGGCTAGATGCTCTCTTTAATCTAAAAAAGAAGCTTTTAAACGAAAATGTAATTAAAGTGAGATAAATTAAAGCTTAGTAAAATGAAAATTAAACGGCAACAACTGCATAGTTCTGTTTTAACCCAGGGTAGGGTAGAAAAAGGAACTGACCGCGTCTATGCACGGCTAGATGCTCTCTTCAATCTAAAAAAAGGGCTTTTTAATTGTTTTTAAACGATAACGTATGGAGGAATCATGATGGGAATTTGCCCGCTTTGCAACGCGCTAGAATCACAAACATATTCTTGTCAAAATTGCCAAGGTATACTCCAAGATTATGGGAAAACTGTAGATTACATAGATGATTACAGTGCATATATGGATCAAGAATTATTAAGTGCAGTAGACGGTTTAACACATAATAATTCACAGGAGTATTGCAATCATGTTTTTTATTGCGGAATATGTAATGTGGAAACTGAAGTTGTAGTGAAGCTCGTTTAAATAAAAAACTTCCACCTTATGAAGGAGGTGGAAGTTTTTGTTTTTGTATTTGTGAGTTAATCATAGGGGAAGGGATGTTTTCGGTATGTGACGAAGGATCTGATTTTATTTGTGACATTTTTTCTTTCGTATCGCGCAAAGAGTGTTCAGTTAAATAGATGGCATATTCATAAAATAATTGGCGCGTAAGTTCACTTTGTTCTTTTAACTTTTCATCTTGGAATACAGTTCGCCCCGGTTTAGAATTTGCTTCAAATAGCCACGGGTTTTCCGTGGTGTCTAAACCAATGTCAAAACCAATCTCTCCAATGTTCCCGGTTACTTGCCCATCAAGTGCATAACTGATTTGTAAGGCTGTTTGTTTTAGTTTATTTTCAATTTGAACTTGCTTTGTTGAATCAGGAAATAGTTCCTGAAGTAATTTCGTATCACCGCCGCTATTTACATGAGTTGTTAAGCTACCTTTGCCGGCGATTTTTGCGACGATTGCACTGACTACCCAATTACCAAAATGGTTTTTATTTGTATGAATGCGAAAATCGACGGGTTGCCCTTCGAAGCGGAGCAGTGAGATACCTTGTTGTACGATAAACTTTTTTAAATCATGTCCTTTTAACACATGGTTAAGAAGGGCTTCTAATGATTGATACTTTCTTAGTTTGTTTTGTTCATTTTCACGATAACGACAATAGTAGCAATTATCAGTTTGAGAATAGAGTATTTGATGAATATTTCTTCCGAAGCTACCGTGTATTGGTTTCATATAAATGTACTTATACGTACCGAGAAGTCGTTCTACTTGTTCAAAATGTTGAAATACTTCTGTATTTGGTAAGAATGGTTTAATTGAATCTTCTTTCATTAAAAGTTGATGCACTTCCCATTTATTGAAAAATCCCGGATTAAACCACGGAATCGCATAGTCGCTTTCTAAACGTTTTTTTGCTCTTACGATAGGTTTGTAATTTTCTGCTTGCCGATTTGGTAAACGGTCGTAAATGACATTTGGTAAAGGGACTTTGTTTTTTACCCATTTTCCTTCTTGAAAGAAGTACCCTTCAATTGTTTCCTCTTCCCAGTTTATATGTTGAAGGCCAAAGACAAATACAAATGGCTGTAATGTGAATGGTGGTGTTAATAACTCACTGAGAGAGATGGAACGACTTCCTAAAGGAGAATTAGAATCATCGTTAAAGCCAG
Source organism: Bacillus sp. RC51 (assembly GCF_044908115.1). Taxonomy (NCBI): domain Bacteria; kingdom Bacillati; phylum Bacillota; class Bacilli; order Caryophanales; family Bacillaceae; genus Bacillus; species Bacillus sp. RC51. The sequence goes on from NZ_JBIYCW010000007.1 coordinate 49,629, forward strand.
TTGTGAAAATCCCGATTAATGGGCCGAAAACAATGGTTTGATTGTGTAAGAAGGCATGGATTGTCGTCGAATGCGGTAGTAAAAGATCGGCTGCAATCTGTTCGCCAATAATAATTTCTCGCGTGAATGAATAATGAATTTTAATATTCTCACATGTAATATAACGTAAGCCAAAGAAAAAGGATGTAATTGGTGGTGTAATAGAAAAAACGTAAGGTAAAGTAATACTATTTGGATGCTCATCTGAAATACTTAATGTATATATGTGCTCTTTCAACGGGGATTTCCTCCTTTCGTTATGGTGTAAATCGGCTAAACTTTAATGGACCATGAAAAATTTGTTCAGCCAGTTCGTCGTTGTACCTAGTATAAACTTCGTAAGAAGGCATCGTATTGACGTACATAAGCCAAATGGCACCTTTTTGATCCATAATGGTAGAAAGCTCTAGTTCAAATAATGAAGAATAGGACTGATCGAGTGTTTTAAAAACTTCGGTTACAACATCATGTAAAGCATCTTTTAATAATTGGACGCCAGTTGGAGAAAGTAAATATTTAATTTTAGAAAATGGATGTAACATAGAACGTTCTGTTGCTGAAAGTAAAAATTGTGCTGGGAATGAAGATTTTTGTATAAATTGACCGAGCACTTTCCAATTCTGTTCTTTATTTTTTTGCATAATGGTTCGAATATGAATCGGATATGATAGTTGATTTGGAGGTTGTAACATTGGATGAATCATATAACGGAATGAGTGTATGTTCGATTTGCACCATGATATAAATTCATCTGTTCGTTTGAATTGAGTAGAAGTATGATGTTGTTCATTTATTGTATCGATATGAAATGTTTTATTTTTGTAAGTGGCCCGATATAAATTTTCATTGGAGTGTATATTGATTGGTCTTATAATAATATCTCTTGTTTCTAGTAGTAATTTAAAAATTCCTTGTACTGTTCCTTTTATTATTTTTGGTACGTAAGGGGAAAGACGTTTATTAGTAAGAAAAAGATTGTGCAAATCACTTGGGTTAATAAGTGTGTTGTTTAAAAAAGTAGTGGAAGAACGTTTGTGTAATGAATGAATAATCGCATTTGCTTGTTGGAATTCCTCATCCTCTTTGAAATGACAACGATCATATATATATGAAGGAATGGGAAAGGTTTGATCTATCCAATTTCCTGTATCTGTATCGTAAATAAGACCAGAAACAAGATCTGTCTTTGAATCAATGCTAAACGGTGTGAATTGGGCAACGACGTTATGATAAAGACGAGCTCGCTTAGCGATTTCGGTGTAATACGTTTGCTCGTGATGGAGCCCGGAAGTTAAAAGACCAAGAACCAACGAAATCACTCCTTTAGTAATAAGATGTTTGCATTATAGGCGAAGCTATATATTGCAAATACGTTTTTATACCATTATACTTTTGTCCGTATGATGATATGCTATAGTTTTGGAGAAGTGAAAGGTTGATTGTGATGAATATATGGTTAAATATGTTAATAACGACAGGGCTCGGGGCAATTATTGGAGGATACACAAATCATTTAGCGATAAAAATGTTATTTCGTCCTCATCGTCCGATTTATATTGGAAAGTTTCAAGTTCCATTTACGCCAGGGTTAATTCCGAAGCGCCGCGATGAGCTTGCTGTTCAATTAGGTAAAATGGTTGTAGACCATTTGTTAACACCAGAAGGAATCGGAAAAAAACTAACAAATAAAGAGTTTCAAACCAGTTTAATTCGCTGGACACAAGTGGAAGTTGATAAAGTAATTACAAATGAACAGTCGTTACGGGATATGTTAGAAAAATGGAATTTAGAACATGTAGAAGAAGAGGCGATCGGGAAAATCGAACATGTTATTACAGAAAAAATTCATGCATTTTTAGCAGAGTACTATACATATACATGGGAACAGGCGTTACCTCATTCTGTTCATGAAAAAGTAGAGAATGCGATTCCGAATGTAGCATCTTTTATTTTAAAAAGAGGAATTAGCTTTTTGGAAAGTGAAGAAGGAAAGGAACGCCTTTCAAAAATGATTGATGACTTTTTCGCTTCTCGCGGGACGATGCTTAACTTAGTTGGTATGTTTTTAGGGAATGTAAGTTTAGTTGATCGCGTGCAGCCGGAAGTCATTAAGTTTTTAGGACAAGATGGAACAGAGCGTCTGTTAACTGATGTACTGCAAAAAGAGTGGGAAAAGTTAAAAGGAAGAGACGTAAAAGAATTAGAAATGTTCGTAGAGAAAGAAATGATTGTGAACTCCATATTGTCGGCAGTTAAAGTAGAGGAAACAGTGAGTAGATTTTTAAATCAGTCTGTTCAGCAAGTATGTGAGCCAGTTCGAGAAACAATCGTTGAAAAAGTCGTCCCTAGCGTAGTAGAGAAAGGCTTGAAGTGGGGGACAGAAAATGTGGGAAGTATATTGGGAAATCTACAGCTTGCGGAAATTGTCCAGCAGGAAGTATCTACATTTTCAACAGAGAGACTAGAAGATCTCGTATTGTCCATTACAAAAAATGAGTTAAAAATGATTACATATTTAGGGGCGTTATTAGGGGGGACAATTGGATTTATTCAAGGCTTGTTACTCTTGTTCCTTAAGTAATAAAGATGGGTGTATAGAAATAAAAGTGAAATTTCTTCCCATCTCATGCATAGTTTGATATGGTAAGAAGAGGTGCGTATGTAAATGCACTTAAAAGGCAGTGTGAGCGAAAAGCGCTAGCCTTCTAAAGGAGGAAAAATAAAATGACAAAAAACATTCATGATGTTGCATATGAATTACAAAAAACAATCGCTGAAAACGAAGATTTCCAAACATTAAAAGCAAGCTACGCAGCAGTACAAGGAGATGCAGAGTCAAAGAACTTATTCGAAGAGTTCCGTACAATGCAACTTGGCCTACAACAAAAAATGATGCAAGGCCAAGAAATCACTGAAGAAGATAACCAAAAAGCACAAGAAGTTGTAACTCGCATTCAACAAGATGCAAAAATCACAAAGTTAATGGAAACTGAGCAACGTTTAAACATCGTTATCACTGACGTTAACAAAATCATCATGAAGCCACTTGAAGAATTATATAGCGCGCAACAACAAGCGTAATAGTGGAAGACGCCCCTTGGATGGGGCGTCTTTTTTATTTAGGGAATTTGATAGTTATTCCACAAAAAATCCCCTTCAAAATAGTCATTCTTTAGTGACTATTTTGAAGGGGATATGTGATACAACCTTTAATTTTTTTTATTACTGTTGATTGAAGTTTTAATATTTTTTTCGTTCAAAAAGTTTTCAATTTCTTTTTGCTTTCTTCCATTAGCTTTAGTGAAATGTTTTGAAAAAGAAAAATCTATATCTGGTAAGCTACTATTTTGCATAAATTTATCAGTTTTCTGTTTTAGTTCTAATATAAGTGCCGTAGATGATGAAATAAATTCATAGATTTCATTTGAAGGTTTTTTATAATCATCAGGGATCGTATTATTATTAATAAAATCGTGGAAATTTGTATCATTTTGTTTCGCTAAATCTATTAGTTTTTGTAATTTTTCTCGATCGGATTCAGTAAAATTCTTATCAGAAATTGTTGAAACAAGTGGAATGATGTTTTCAGATAATTCCCAACTATAATCTATATAATTTTTTATACTTTGTTTCATTTCATCTTCATTAATAGTTTCATTCTTTTTTTGAGAGCTGAATATATGTTCTGGAATTTTAATAGTAACATCTTTAATAGATTGTGCATTGTCTAATTTATCATATCGTGTATCATTTGCTTCATTAGATTGGTTACTGTTTGAACAAGCTGATAGAAATAAAATTGTAAGTAACATGAGTGGATATAAAATATACTTTTTCATATTAATCTCCTTTTACATTCATTATTATCTTTGTAAAATAGCTACATTCCATTTCAAATATTTTACTAAAAGTGCGTATATATGTTTTATCATTTGGTAAGATATTACGGATATGAGTAAGCCGATGCAAAAAGCGATGAACACATTATAAACATCGGAATAACTGATTTGATGAAAACCGTTAAAAAATCCTAACCCTATTAATAAAATAGGTGAAATGATTAATAATGGAGTGGCAATTATAAGTGCTAGAAGAACCGGTAATAAAAAGAGTAGTACGAAAAAGGCGATAATGATAAAGGCAAAGTTTAAAACACTTAAGCTCATAACAGAAAATAGTGCGGTTATCATATTTTTGAAGCTTCGTTTATTGTCAGCGTTGTTTATTGCATATGAAACATTAAGTTCTTTAGCAATAGTTTTAGGGTCTCCTAGTTTTCTAGAAATTTCTTCTTCAGATTTCCCATCCTGTTTAGCACTGATAAAATGAGTTTCATACTCTGAAATAATATCTTTCTTTTCTGCATTAGGCATATTCCGCAAGGAAGAACTAAGTTGTTCCAAAAATTCACTTTTGTTCATAACAATCACTTTCCTTTATAAAATGATGAATTACAGCTGAGAATCCTATCTTTTGAAAAGGGGGATACGAATTACAAGGTGCGTTCCAATTATTGGGCATTCCAATATTTACAAATATATCATTTAGTAGTGTTCTTTGCAAGGTACTATAATCTTATTAATACTGTGATTAGATGGAATTTTTTCGTGCATTTTTAGAGGAGATATAAAAATATTATTTTAGGATAAACAAAGGGTTGTAAGCGTATTCCTTAGAGGTTGTCAAAAAACTGTCAAATTCATATTGTTGGAAAAATAATGCATTTGTAATATAATGATAAACAATACTTCACCACATTAATTAACTAGGTGAAATTAAAAATCTTTATTACACACATTATGAAATAAAGGAATGATTAGTTTGAGTACAGGTGTAAAAGCAAACGACGTGAAAACAAAAACAAGAGGAGCAGATCTTGTTGTTGATTGTTTAATTAAACAAGGTGTTACACATGTTTTCGGTATTCCAGGAGCGAAGATTGATTCTGTATTTGATGTACTGCAAGAAAGAGGACCAGAGTTAATTGTTTGTCGTCATGAACAAAACGCAGCATTTATGGCAGCTGCTATTGGTAGATTAACAGGGAAACCGGGTGTGTGTCTTGTAACTTCAGGACCAGGGACATCAAATTTAGCGACAGGTCTTGTTACTGCGAATGCGGAGAGTGATCCCGTTGTTGCTTTAGCTGGTGCAGTTCCGCGTACAGATCGATTAAAACGTACGCATCAATCTATGGATAATGCTGCATTATTCGAACCAATCACAAAATATAGCGTAGAAGTCGAGCATCCTGATAATGTGCCAGAAGCACTTACTAATGCATTTCGAAGTGCTACTTCTACAAATCCAGGAGCAACACTTGTAAGTCTTCCGCAAGACGTTATGACTGCGGAAACGACAGTAGAGTCTATTGGTGCGCTTTCTAAGCCACAGCTTGGAATCGCTCCCACAAATCATATTGAATACGTAGTAGAAAAAATAAAATCAGCAAAATTACCAGTAATTTTACTCGGTATGAGAGCAAGCACCAATGAAGTGACGAAAGCAGTTCGTGAGTTAATTGCGGATACAGAACTTCCTGTTGTTGAAACGTATCAAGCAGCTGGTGCAATTTCACGTGAGTTAGAAGATCATTTCTTTGGCCGCGTTGGATTATTCCGTAACCAACCAGGTGATATTTTACTAGAAGAAGCGGATTTTGTTTTATCTATCGGCTATGACCCAATTGAGTACGATCCGAAATTCTGGAATAAACTTGGCGACAGAACGATTATCCATCTTGATGACCACCAAGCAGATATCGACCATGATTATCAACCAGAGCGTGAATTAATTGGTGATATCGCTTTAACTGTAAATAGCATTGCGGAGAAATTACCGAAGCTTGTATTAAATACGAAATCAGAAGCAGTTTTAGAACGATTACGCTCGAAATTATCAGAGCAAGCAGAAGTTCCAAATCGTGCTTCAGAAGGTGTTACGCATCCACTTCAAGTCATTCGTACACTTCGTTCTTTAATTAGTGACGATACAACCGTTACATGTGACATCGGTTCCCATTCTATTTGGATGGCAAGATGTTTCCGTTCTTATGAACCACGTAGACTATTATTTAGTAACGGTATGCAAACGTTAGGTGTTGCACTTCCTTGGGCAATTGCCGCTACTTTAGTTGAGCCGGGTAAAAAAGTTGTTTCAGTGTCAGGTGACGGTGGTTTCTTATTCTCAGCGATGGAATTAGAAACAGCGGTACGTTTAAATGCTCCGGTTGTCCATCTCGTATGGAGAGACGGTACGTACGATATGGTTGCGTTCCAACAAATGATGAAATACGGCAGAACATCAGCTACAGAGTTTGGCGATGTCGATCTTGTGAAATATGCGGAAAGTTTCGGGGCGTTAGGTCTTCGTGTCAATACACCAGACGAATTAGAAGGTGTATTGAGAGAAGCGTTAGAAGCAGAAGGCCCTGTCATTGTTGATATTCCAATCGATTACCGTGACAACATTAAATTAAGCGAAAAACTATTACCAAACCAATTAAACTAATGGGGGCATGAGTGAGATGACTGTTGCGCAATTAATTGATATTGATGCAAAAAGAACGAAAACGAATAATGAAGTATATCAAACATCTACAATGCTTGCGCTATTAGATGGTATATATGATGGTGTGATTAGCTTTGAGGAATTGAAAGAACGTGGTGATTTCGGCATCGGCACATTTGATCAATTAGATGGTGAAATGATCGCGTTTGATAACGAATTTTACCATTTACGTTCAGACGGCTCCGCAGAAAAAGTAGAGCCAGAGGAAACAACACCGTTTGCGACTGTAACGTTTTTTGAAAAAGAAATGAGTTATACGGTAGAGCATCCGATGAATCGTGAAGAAGTGGAAGCGTTATTACATGAATTAATGCCAAGTAAAAACTTATTTTATGCGATTCGAATGGATGGTACGTTCCGTGAAGTAAGAACGAGAACTGTTCCAAGACAAGAAAAACCGTATACGCCGCTCGTTGAAGTGACGAAATCACAACCGATCTTTTCATTTAAAGATACAGAAGGTACGCTAGCTGGATTTTGGACACCAGATTACGCGCAAGGTATTGGTGTAGCTGGTTTCCACTTACATTACATTGATAATGAAATTCGCGGTGGCGGACATGTTTTCGACTATGTTGTAGAAAACTGTACGATCCAAATTTGTCAAAAAGCTCATATGCATTTAGCACTTCCTGAAACAGCTGATTTTATGGCGGCGGAATTATCAAGAGAAAACTTAGAGAATGATATTGCGACCGCGGAAGGTGCGGAGTAAAAAGGAATCGAAATTATGTATTCTCTATATAAAGAACCGAAGTCTTGTTCAGGCTTCGGCTTTTTTCATTGATTTGCAATCTTCGAGTGAAATTACCCTATCCAATTTCACTGCACCGCCTCATTATGTTTCTTTTGTAAAATGAAAACTCAATTTTGAAGCAAAAGAAATATAAATTTCTCTCCAAACATATACATCAAAAGGATAGGGGGGATATGATGGAAAACTCCATTACTATTAGTTTATGCATGATTGTAAAAGATGAAGAACAAACTATATCAAAATGCTTAGAATCGGTTAAAAGTGTTGTGGATGAAATTATTATTGTAGATACAGGTTCAACAGATGGTACAAAAGAAATTGTGAAGAAGTACGACGCGAAAGTTTATGATTTTCAATGGATTGAAGATTTTTCAGCGGCACGAAATTTTGCGTTTTCTAAAGCTACAAAAGAATATATTCTTTGGCTAGACGCAGATGACATAATAGATACGGAAGATATAAAGAAATTGTTGCAGTTAAAACATACGTTAGATCGTAGTACGGATGCAGTATCTATGAAATATTATTTAACTTTTGATATAGAAGGAAATCCAACACATTCTTTAAGGAGATATCGATTAGTCAACAGAAGTAAAAATTTTCAATGGTATGGATTTGTTCATGAATATTTAGAGGTGTATGGAAATCTTATAAATAGTGACGTAGGGGTAAGTCATAAAAAAGAAAAAGCATATACTAATCGTAATTTGAAAATATATGAAAAACATCTTGAGAGTGGAAAAGAGTTTAGCCCCCGCGATGTGTACTATTATGCAAATGAATGTAAGGATCACAGATTATTTGATAAGGCTGTTAAGGGGTATTCTAGGTTTTTAGATGAAGAAAAGGGTTGGGTTGAAGATAACATTCAAGCTTGTTTAAAAAGAGCCGAATGTTATTTAGAATTGGGGGACTTAAAAAAATCTATACAGTCTTGTTTGCAATCATTTACGTATGACACGCCTAGAGGAGAACTTTGTTGCCACTTAGGACGTGTATTTTTGCAACAAGGGGAATATTCTAAAGCGATATATTGGTACCATGCAGCAATTGACGGGCCAAGGCCAAAGGATTCGCCGTTTGTCCGAGAAGAGTGTCATACATGGTTGCCGCATATTCAACTATGTATTTGTTATGATCGAATAAAAGAATATGAAAAGGCAATTTATCATAACGAACAAGCTGCACAGTTCATACCTAATAATCCAAGCATTGAATATAATAGAAAATATTTTGATAGTTTATCGGAAAAATAATATTTAATAATACTAGATAATCATTTTGGCTGCTGAGAGGAGTTTGATTCATGCTCACAAGTATAATTATATTGACTCATAATCAATTACAATATACAAAAGAATGCATCCAAAGTATTAGAACTTATACAGTGGAACAAGAGTATGAGTTAATAGTTGTGGACAACGCGTCAACAGATGGTACTGTAGAATGGTTACAAAAACAATCGGATATTATGCTAGTGGAAAATGCGGAGAATATGGGTTTTCCAAAGGGATGCAATCAGGGAATTAAAGAGGCAAAAGGTGACAATATTCTATTATTGAATAATGATGTGGTCGTAACTGAAAATTGGCTAAGCAACTTAATTCGGTGTTTATATGAAAGTAAGGATGCTGGAGCGGTAGGGCCCGTAACTAATAATGCCGCTTACTATACTGCTATACAAACTTTTTATAAAGATATTGAAGGAATGCAGAAGTTTGCAACTTTATATAATCAAAGTGATAAAGATAAATGGGAAGAACGTATGAAATTAATCGGATTCTGTATGCTTATAAAAAAATCAGTGTTAGATGAAGTTGGATTATTAGATGAACGATTTACACCGGGGAATTATGAAGATGATGATTTGTCACTAAGAATGTTTGAAAAAGGATATAAATTGTATTTATGTAAAGATACATTTATTCATCACTACGGAAGTGTCTCATGGAGAGAAGATAGTGTTAAATTTTCTATTTGTTTACATGCGAATAATATAAAATTGTATGAAAAATGGGGATTTTATGGTGAAAGTTTATATATTCATTGTGACTTACTAGCGATTTTAGAGCGATTTGCGCCTGATAAAGTAAATATTCTTCATATAGGAGCTGGATGTGGTGCCACTTTATTAAAAATGAAAGGGTGTTATCAGGCAGTTTCTTTATTCGGAGCGGAAAGTAATGAAAAAGCGGCAGCTCTTGCAAATAGGGTAGCTCCTACAACTTCTGCTGCGTATGACAAGTTACATGAGGTATTTATAGATGAAAAATTCCAGTACATCCTACTATCACATCCCATTGAGCCAGCGAAATTACCGCATGTCATACAATCTATGGCACAACTTTTAACGCCAACAGGAACTTTCGTTATGTCGAAATTCAATTTGGAAAATTATTATGCATTAAAAAAATAATGCTTTTAAGATTTTCTCTTTGGAGATGAACTGTATTTGGAAATGCTTTAGGAACAACGGTTTCTTTTATAGAAACAAAACCGAAATCCGATCCCGGATTTCGGCTTTTCGACGTGTGATGAATTACGAAAAAAGAGCTATCCTATAAGTTGGTTTCACTTACTTATAGGATAGCTTCTTTATTTTGAAACAAACGGGTGCTTTTCATAATAAAACCGCCATGGATAGTGAACGGCTTCTTCTGCATAATCAATGTTAATACGAGGGCCCGCTATTATGTTATGTGTGGATGATAAATGGTCTTCTTCAGGAACTAATTCAATATGTAACGTATCACTTTGAAGTGATACGCCGCGCTCTTCTAAAGTGATTCCGAGCGCGCGGCATAGTTTTCCGGGGCCATTTGTTAAGTTTTTATACTGAGCTTTCGTAATGTCAGTTTTGTTGTAGCGCGCTAGTTTCATGTCTTCGATTCCATCTACAGGTTCAAGAGCACGAATGAGAACTCCTTGCGGGGTACCGATTGGTGCTGTAATTACGTTAAAGCAATGATACATGCCGTAAATTAAATATACGTAAGCATGTCCTGGTGCGCCGAACATTACTTCTGTTCGATTAGTCCGTCTGCCTCCATAACTATGAGCGGCCTTATCATCTGGACCTTTGTATGCTTCTACTTCTACAATAATTCCGCTCCGCTTTATGCCGTCTACAATATGAACGAGTTTATGTCCGAGTAACTTCTTTGCGACCACTAACGTATCGCCTTCATAAAAAGAAGGTGGTGCCTGCATTGTGCTATCTCCTTTGCCAGTTGTATATGTATATAGTAAACCAAATTTTCAGTAGTAATTCTAACTCGTTCTATTTACTACATTTATTTCATAAATTATGGATAGAGTACAACAGCGAAGAGGGGGAGTGCGACATGATTTATCGCTTACTAGCTCTTAATATAGATGGGACACTACTATACAACAACGGAAAAATCGCAAAAGGGTTACGGGAGACAATTGACTTTGTGAAAAGAAAAGATGTATACGTTACATTGTTTACGAATCGTAATTTTCAATCTGCTCATAAAATAGCGAAGGCGTTAAAATTAGATTCTATATTAGTTACACATGGTGGTGCTTTCGTTTCAGCAACGTTAGATAAGCCGTTCGCTCAAAGGAGATTATCTGAAGAGAAAACCTTTAATATCGTGCAAGTGTTAGAGCATTTTGATTGTAATGTTCGCATTTCTCATGAACGATATTCAATTGGGAATCGTGAAAGAAATACACCAAACTTAATTGCGCGTACTGTATTATCAAGCGCAGATCCATTGTTTTATCCGGTTCAATTTGTAGATTCGCTAGGGGATGCACTGCGTGATCATCCAGTAGCTGCACCAAAAATTGATATTGTTTTCCATACGAAAGGTGAAAAAGAAAGAGGGATGAATACGTTAAGAAAGGCATTTCAAGATGTGGAGTACGTTGAGTGTGATGAGAGACGTATAGAAATTCTCCCTCAAAATGTATCAAAACTACGTGGTTTACAATTACTTGGGGAGCATTTAAATATTAACCTTAGTGAAATGGTTGCGATTGGAGATAGCATAGAAGACTTAGAGGTAATTGAAAATGTTGGGCTTGGGGTAGCGATGGGGAACGCTCCTGTAGAATTAAAGAAAGCCGCAGACTGGATTACACGTTCTAATACTGAGAACGGCGTAGAATATATGATTAAAGAGCATTTCCGTAAGCAATTTCCGCTTCCATTTTTAAAGAATCATAAACATACACCGAAACGATGAAAAAAGAAACGTAGCATTTTCGCTACGTTTTTTTGTCGACTTTATTTGAAAAGTTTAAATCAATATTCCAATAGGGAATGAAAGCTTTTCAGGGGATGAATTGTGTCTGGAATCTATACAATTCACTTGAATACTCTAGGAAACTGTTGTAGAGTGGATGATGTTGCCGAAATATTTACACCACATGAAATATTCTTCAGATTAATTTTATTGAGCTCCCGTACGTAAAAACATTTCCGCGTGATAGTTTAGTTCACGTATTATCTCAAAAATGAATTGTAGTAATTTTATTAATTAGTTGTAGAGTTTCTTTGTTTTATTTAAATGGATTATTTTAAATTAATGTGAGTAAGACTTGGTACATATGAAATGTACTTCTTTTGTGGGTTTAGGAAGCTTAAAAGGGGGAATGAATTTCTTGAGGAAATCATTTAATCAAAAAGTAAAAAAAATAAGTAGTAGTTTTATAGTTGTATTACTAATATGTATGAATTTTTTAATCCATTTACCATTTAAAGCAGAGGCAGCTACAACAGAATTAAAAGGTTTAGGTGATGTATCTTATTACAACGCCATCATTTTTGGAGATCATAGTGCAACGAGTGCGGATATTGAGGGTGCGATGGCTGTTCAAAAAAATATGAACGCATCAAGTTATACAGTCCTAGCGGCTGCAACTGGAGCAAACAACTTAGCTGGAGCAACATGGAAAGATGAAGGATATCCATCATTATTACTAGGTGGTCAATTTACGAAAGCGGGAGCAGGACAAGTAATCATCCAAGATGGAACAGTGGCGATGACAAAAGATGGTGACCCAGAAGGTGCAATGAAATCATCTTATGACCGTATCTCTTATAAAGAGCAAGTAGAGATTGATGCCAAGTTCAAAGAATTTAGAAAAGACGTTGATGGTGTAATTGGGGATGCGGGTCAATTGCAAACTGATAAGCCAAAACTTAATATGAGCTTTGGAATCGGTGAAGATGTAAACAACCCTAATATTTACGTTTCTTCAGGCTTAACAGGAAAGAAAATATTTGATGTAAGAGATGTTTATCTTCCGAATGTAAATAACAAAGACTTTATTGTTATTTATTCAGACGCAGAAGAAGTGAATTTTGGTAGCGGTGCAATTTTGTACGATACGAGAAATACTGGGATGGCAACAGACTTAATTAATACATCTCAAGCATATGACCCTAATTCAGCTTTTACTGAGTTAGCTAATAAAGTCATTTGGGTGTTCCCTAATGCTACAAAGATAACAACTAAAGGTTATGGTGTAGTAGGTAGTTTGTTTGCGCCTAATGCTGTTGTAGAGACAAAAGGTGGTTCTATTAACGGACAAGCCTATGTTGGAGGATTACACCAAAGAGATGGATTTGAGGTTCATAACTTTAAATTTAATTGGCCAAAGTGGAATAAGCCAGTAGTTGAAAAAGGAAACTTACAAATTAAAAAAGTTGATGCAAATGATGAAAATATTGTTTTAAAAGACGCAAAGTTTGATGTTATAGACAAAGATAATACTGTTCTGGCTACTGTTACAACGAATGAAAAGGGTATTGCTGAAGTCAAGGATTTACCACTTGGTGACTATTTTGTAAAAGAAATAAGTGCACCAGAAGGATATATAAAAGTTGATACATCAGTAAAAGTAACAATTGATAGTACCAACGTAATTGAAATTGTTATGAAGAATACGAAAAAAGTAGAGAATGGCCAATTTAAATTATTGAAAAAAGATAGTGAATCTGGTCAACTTCTACCAGGTGCAAAATTTGATGTTATAGATAAAGATGGAAATGTTGTTGAAACAATTATTACAGATGGTAAAGGTGCAGCTTTATCAAAACAACTTCCAGTTGGAACATATACATTAAAAGAAGTTGAAGCACCAAAAGGTTATGAGATATCATCTAGCTCAGTTCGTGTTGATGTAGAGGCTAATAAAGTAGTTACTGTAGATGTGTTGAATAAAAAGATCGTTGAAAAAGTAACAGGTCAATTTGAAATCGTAAAAGTAGATGCGAATGATAAAACTAAGCTACTATCGGATGCAGAGTTTGAAGTGTATAAAGATGGTAAAAAAATAGATACATTACGAACAGATAAAACAGGTAAAGTAATCTCTAAGAAATTAGAACCAGGAAAATATACATTAAAAGAAACGAAAGCACCACAAGGATATAAGTTGTTAAAAGAAGAAATTGAAGTCGTTGTGGAAGCAAACAAAGTAGTACAAGTACAAGTAGAAAATGCGAAAGAACTAGGAAGCTTACAAGCAATCAAAAAGGATGCAGAGAGTGGAAAAGTTCTAGAAGGCGCGGAATTTAGACTGAAGAACGAAAGTGGTCAGGTAGTTGGAGAAGCGAAAACAACGAATAAAGATGGCGTAGTTCAATTCGAAAACTTAGTGCCAGGAAAGTACACGTTAGAAGAAACGAAAGCGCCGGAAGGCTACAAAGCGGTAGAAGTAACAATAGAAGTAAACGTTGTAGCGAATGAAATGGTAAAACAAGAAGTTACGAATGAAAAAGTAACAGGTCAATTTGAAATCGTAAAAGTAGATGCAGAAGATAAAGCGAAAGTATTATCAGACGCAGAATTTGAAGTGTACAAAGATGGTAAAAAAGTAGATACGTTACGAACAGATAAAACAGGTAAAGTAATATCTACGAAATTAGAACCAGGAAAGTACACATTAAAAGAAACGAAAGCACCACAAGGATATAAGTTGTTAAAAGAAGAAATTGAAGTCGTTGTGGAGGCGAACAAAGTAGTACAAGTACAAGTAGAAAACGCAAAAGAGCTAGGAAGCTTACAAGTAGTCAAAAAGGATGCAGAGAGTGGAAAAGTTCTAGAAGGCGCGGAATTTAGACTGAAGAACGAGAGTGGTCAGGTAGTTGGAGAAGCGAAAACAACGAATAAAGATGGTGTAGTTCAATTCGAAAACTTAGTACCAGGAAAATACACGTTAGAAGAAACGAAAGCACCAGAAGGCTACAAAGCAGTAGAAGTAACAGTAGAAGTAAACGTTGTAGCGAATGAAATGGTAAAACAAGAAGTTACGAATGAAAAAGTAACAGGTCAATTTGAAATCGTGAAAGTAGATGCGAATGATAAAACGAAAGTGTTATCAGGTGCAGAATTCGCATTGTATAAAGATGGCAAAAAGGTAGCGGAACTGAAAACAGATGAGAGTGGAAAAGTGATGTCACCGAAATTACCATTAGGTGAATATACAGTGAAAGAAACGAAAGCACCAGAAGGTTACAAGCTTTCTAATAAAGAATGGAAAGTAACAATTCAAAATGAGAACGAAATAGTAAAAGTAGAGGCAGAAAATGAAAAAGTCTTAGGTTCTCTACAAATTATTAAAACGGATGATAAAGATCAAGCGAAACGTTTAGCAGGCGCAGAATTTACATTGAAAGATGTGAAAGGAAATGTTGTAAAAGAAGGAATTACAACAGATGAGTCTGGAACTGTTAAAGTAGACGGACTAGTGCCGGGTGAATATACGTTAGAAGAGACGAAAGCGCCAGAAGGTTATGAGTTAACAAAACAAGTAATTCATGCAACAGTTGATGGTGAAAAAGTTATTGATGTAAAAGTAACGAATAGTAAGAGCCTTGGTCAATTCGAAATCGTAAAAGTAGATGCAAATGATAAAGCGAAAGTATTATCAGACGCAGAATTTGAAGTGTATAAAGAGGGTAAAAAAGTAGAGACATTACGAACAGATAAAACAGGTAAAGTAATCTCTAAGAAATTAGAACTAGGAAAATACACATTGAAAGAAACGAAAGCACCACAAGGGTATAAGTTGTTAAAAGAAGAAATTGAAGTCGTTGTGGAAGCGAACAAAGTAGTACAAGTACAAGTAGAAAACGCAAAAGAACTAGGAAGCTTACAAGTAATCAAGAAGGATGCAGAAAGTGGAAAAGTTCTAGCAGGTGCAGAATTTAAATTAAAGAACGAAGCTGGTCAAGTAGTTGGAGAAGCGAAAACAACAGATAAAGATGGTGTTGTGAAATTCGAAAACGTAGTACCAGGAAAATACACGTTAGAAGAAACGAAAGCGCCAGAAGGTTATAAAGCGCTAGAAGTAACAGTAGAAGTAAACGTTGTAGCGAATGAAGTAATAAAACAAGAAGTTACGAACGAAAAAATAGCAGGTCAATTCGAAATCGTGAAAGTAGATGCGAATGATAAAGCGAAAGTATTATCAGACGCAGAATTTGAAGTGTATAAAGAGGGTAAAAAAGTAGAGACATTACGAACAGATAAAACAGGTAAAGTAATATCTACGAAATTAGAACCAGGAAAATACACGTTAAAAGAAACGAAAGCACCACAAGGATATAAGTTACTAAAAGAAGAGATTGAAGTCGTTGTGGAAGCAAACAAAGTAGTACAAGTACAAGTGGAAAACGCAAAAGAACTAGGAAGCTTACAAGTAATCAAGAAGGATGCAGAAAGTGGAAAAGTTCTAGCAGGTGCGGAATTTAAGTTAAAGAACGAAGCTGGTCAAGTAGTTGGAGAAGCGAAAACAACAAATAAAGATGGTGTTGTGAAATTCGAAAACGTTGTACCAGGAAAATACACGTTAGAAGAAACGAAAGCGCCAGAAGGCTATAAAGCGCTAGAAGTAACAGTAGAAGTAAACATTGTTGCAAATGAAGTAGCAAAACAAGAAGTATTGAATGAAAAAGTGAAAGAAAAAATTACAGGCCAAGTAGAAATTACAAAGGTAGATGCTAATGATACAGATAAAAGATTAGCAGGCGCAGTCTTTGAAATTTTGAAAGACGGAACAAAAATAGACACATTAACAACAGATAAAAATGGTAAAGTAACTTCGAAAGAATTGGAGCCAGGAGATTATATTTTAAAAGAAGTTCAGGCACCAGAAGGATACACTTTATCTGATAAAGAAATCAGATTTACGATTTCTAATCAAAAAATTGAAGCTATAAAACTTCAAATTACAAATCAAAAAGAGCCAGGTGAAGGAACGGAAACACCAGGTGAAGGAACGGAAACACCAGGTGAAGGAACGGAAACACCAGGTGAAGGAACGGAAACACCAGGTGAAGGAACAGAAACACCAGGTGAAGGAACAGAAACACCAGGTGAAGGAACGGAAACACCAGGTGAAGGAACAGAAAAGCCAGGCGAAGGAACAGAAAAGCCAGGTGAAGAAACAGGAAAGCCTAATTTACCAGAAAAAGGACCGGGTTCTTCTAATAATCAACAACTGCCAGCTACAGGGCATGATATGAATTATCTTCCATTCGTCGGTTTTGTTCTTCTGTTATTAGGAATACGTTTAAGATTTATGACTAAAAATAGTTAATAGATGTATAAAAGGCATAAGAGGAATGTTATCTCTTATGCCTTTAAGTTATTAATAGAAGAAATAAGGTAAAAGCTTCTGTATTGACCTGCAAACGCCCTTCAAGTAAACTAAAGAGAGTTTGCAAATGAAAAGGTGATAATGTTGTTAATTTCAATTAAAACGTTACAAGACGATCGTTTTTTACGTCCGCTACAAAATATTGGCGGTTTATTTTTTGAAGAGAGCACGATAGGGTTTGAGAAAGAAGAAGCAAATCTTATCGTTGATATACAGATAGAAGGTAATGTGACAGCATCGGCTCGTTTAACAGATGTTGCAACCGGAAATGTATATGAAGAAACATTCGCAAAAGATTTATCTGCTTTCACAGAAGAAAAAGAACGTATGAAGCAAGTGAAACATGTTGTTTCTTACGTATATCTTTCTGTACTTCAACAGCTAACTGGACTTGAACAGAGCTGGGGAATATTAACTGGGGTACGCCCAACGAAACTTCTTCACAAACTGCTTCAAAATGGTATGTCAAAAGAAGAAGCACATAAAGAACTTCGTGAAAGTTATTTAATTCATGAAGAGAAAATTGAACTTCTTCAGCGTATTGTTGATTGCCAATTAGCGGTTGTTCCGGATTTATACCGTTTGAAAGAAGAAGTAAGTATTTACATCGGTATTCCGTTTTGTCCTACAAAATGTGCGTACTGTACGTTCCCGGCTTATGCAATTAACGGACGCCAAGGATCAGTTGATTCGTTCTTAGGCGGGTTACATTATGAAGTTCGTGAAATTGGTAAGTTTTTAAAAGAAAAAGGTGTTACAGTTACGACGATTTATTACGGCGGCGGTACACCGACGAGTATTACAGCAGAAGAGATGGATATGTTGTATGAAGAAATGTACCAAGCTTTCCCTGATGTGAAAGATGTACGTGAAGTAACAGTTGAGGCAGGTCGCCCAGATACAATCACACCAGCAAAGCTAGAAGTGTTAAATAAATGGAACATTGACCGTATTAGTATTAATCCGCAGTCATACCATCAAGAGACACTAAAGGCAATTGGACGTCATCACACTGTAGAAGAAACGATTGAGAAGTATCATTTAGCACGTGAAATGGGAATGAACAATATTAATATGGATTTAATTATTGGTCTTCCTGGTGAAGGATTAGACATCTTCAAGCATACGTTAGATGAAACAGAAAAGTTAATGCCAGAATCATTAACAGTTCATACGTTATCATTTAAACGTGCTTCTGAAATGACGCAAAACAAACGTAAATATAAAGTAGCAGGTCGCGAAGAAATTACTGCGATGATGCATGAGGCGGAAGAGTGGACGAAGAACCATAATTACGTACCATACTATTTATATCGTCAAAAAAATATTTTAGGTAACTTAGAAAACGTTGGGTATGCAATACCGACGCAAGAAAGTATCTACAATATTGTTATTATGGAAGAAGTACAATCGATTATCGGACTTGGTTGCGGGGCATCAAGTAAATTTGTTCACCCACAAACAGGAGCAATTACACACTTTGCGAATCCGAAAGATCCAAAATCATATAACGATGGCTTCGTGAAATATACAGAAGATAAACTGAAAATTTTAGAAGAGCTATTCGTGTAAGAAGAAGGGGGTTGTTCCGATTTGGAACAGCCTTTTTTATATTGTCAGTTTTTGTCGGTAAGTCGATATATTCGAAAAATAGCTGATATAAATTTGGTTGCGTTCGATATATTCAAAAAATCGCCAATATAATTTCATTTACCATCAAACGGTCCATTTGTAAAACTATGTCGATAATAATCAGAAAAATTAGTCATATTATTAGAGGACAATGTCTACTTATAGACGAAATGATAGATTTATGAAAGAGAAAAGGGGGAAATTGTTGGCATGTACATGACGATAGGGAGAATTTTTGATTTGACAGTTGGCAAATATCCGAATAAAGAGGCGTTAGTAGAACCAGAAAAAAATATTCGTTGGACATATAAACAGTGGGATGAGCAAATAAATAAAACGGCGCAAGCTCTATTGAAAGAAGGAGTAAGAAAGGGAGATTGTGTATCTGTTTACCTATATAACTGTCGTGAATTTGTAAACGTTTACTTAGCCTGTGCGAAAATTGGCGCGATCTTCAATCCAATTAATTTCCGCTTAAAAGCAAAAGAACTATCGTATATCCTCCAAGATGCAGCCTCGAAAGTAGTTGTCTTTGAAAAAGCAGTCGAATCAACAGTTGCTATGATTGAACGAGATTTTCCAAATTCGTCTTTTTGGTACGTGGAAGACGATGCACCTTCCTATGCTAGTTCTTACCATGAAAAAGTAAATGAAGCATCAGCTGAAAAAGTAGATATTGTAGTCGATGAAATGGATTTTTGTTCTATGCTTTATACGAGCGGAACGACTGGTCATCCGAAAGGCGTACTACATCGTCATCGTGATATGGCTGAGCATAGTATGATTTGTACGTATTTCATAAAATATAACAGGGATAGCGCCGGGCTTGTGGTAGCACCTTTATATCATTGCGGCGAGTTAAATGCTGGAATTATACCGCGCATTCAAGTTGGCGGAAAGAATGTTATTTTACATCATTTTGATACGGATAGAGTATTACATACCATTCAAGAAGAGAAGATTACGACGTTTTTTGCAGCACCGACGATGTGGAATATGTTACTGCAAAAAGATCTAACTAAGTATGATTTAACTTCAATGAAAATCGGTGTATATGGCGGGGCTGCAATGGCACCGGCGCTAGTGAAGGAATGTAAAGAGCGCCTTTATATTGATCTTGTTCAAATTTACGGAATGACAGAAATGGGACCAGTTGTTGCGTTTCTCGTAGAAGAAGATCAAATTACGAAAGCAGGTTCAGCAGGAACACCGTGCTTTAGCCATGAAATTCGAATTGTGAAACCGAACGAAGATGGACCAGCAGAGCCAGATGATACGTTGCCTCCTTATGAAGTAGGGGAAATTATTTTGCGCGGTCCAACTATGATGGCTGGATATCATAATCGAGAAGAAGCAAATGCAAAATCGATGTATAAAGGCTGGTATCATTCTGGTGATTTAGGTTACTTCGATAAAGACGGCTATTTATTCGTTGCAGACCGCGTTGATGATATGGTAATTAGCGGTGGCGTAAATATTTATCCTCGCGAAATTGAAGATTTTCTTCATAGTCACCCTGGTGTATTAGATGTTGCAGTACTTGGTGAGCCAGACGAATTATGGGGAGAGCGTGTCGTTGCGGTTGTTGTAAAGAAAGATAAAAATATTTCAGAAGCTGATTTAGAAATGTATTGCAAAGAAAGTGATGAATTAGCCGACTATAAACGTCCGCGTCATTACTTATTTGTAGATGAACTTCCTCGTAATGCGAGCGGGAAGTTGCAAAAATTTGTGCTGAGAGAGTCGTTAAAAGGTATGAAAAAATAATGAAAAAATGCCTTTCCAAATTCGGAAAGGCATTTTTATTACTTGCGTGAGAAACCTTCTTCATCAAGGTATTCCGCAGCTTCTGGATAAGAGTTGAATGTACCGTCTAAGTTTACGCCAGCGTAAACGTTCCACATGTCATCCTCTTGAATAAGAGTTAGGATATGACCGTCTTCGTTCTTCCATTCTTCTTCTGCAGCAGGTTCCATTGGTACTATAATTTCCTCTGGCTCCTGTGATAGACGTTCAATTACTTTTTCAATTAATGAACGCAGTTCTTCTTCTGAAAACTCACGGATGTTAATCATACCTTTAGCATCTGTTTTATAACCTTTAATGAAGTATGCATATACAAATCCGTTTCCGTTTGGGTGTAAATGATATACAACGTTCTTTTTATCTAAACGACTTTCTTCAAAGTGAAAGTTTACGCGTTTTAATGATACGTTCTTTCTTTCTAATTCCGGGAAAGATTCAATAATTGATAATTTTTCTTCAAAAGTTAGCATAGTGCCTCCAAGTATATAGTAAAAGATTTAATTTGTTCATTATAGCATAGTCAAGTTTGTTTCCAAAGGTAGATTCGTCATATTGCTGTTTTTTAGTTTGACTTTGGAAGGCTATTTGTAAATGTAGACGTTTACTTCACGAGACTGTAAAGAGTTTTTTATAAATACGCTAACGAATGATTTGTTTTAGATGTACAATGGAACGTGGACTTTATCCCGCTATTTGCGGGCTAATAATCAGTGGGGGATGAACAAAACCCCACTGATTAAAGTTTCACTTTATACGAAGGTGGTTATTTATATGTTTCAAAAAATAGCAAAGGAATGTTTAGCAGGGTTTACTGTTGCGATTGTTGCCTTGCCGCTAGCGATTGCATTTGGTATTGCTGCAACGGGAACGTCTGAGGGAGCACTGGTCGGATTGTATGGTGCAATTTTTGCAGGTTTGTTTGCGGCGTTATTTGGCGGTACACCGGGGCAAGTAACGGGTCCTACTGGGCCGATTACAGTTATTGCAACAGGCGTTATTGCAACTCACGGATTAGAAGCAAGCTTTATTGCATTTATGATGGCGGGGTTATTTCAAATTTTATTTGGTGTATGTAAGCTCGGCTCTTACGTTCGTTACATTCCGTATCCTGTTGTTTCAGGGTTTATGAATGGGATTGCACTGATTATTATTTTAGGTGAAATGAAGCACGTACAAAATAGCTTTCTGCTTGTGTTATTAACGATCATTGTAATGATTGTTTCTGGAAAATGGATTAAGGCCATTCCATCAAGTTTAGTAGCATTAGTAGGTGTTACAGTAACGTTGCCGTTATTTTCTTCTATGCTACAAGGGATTACAGTGCAATTACCATTTGTAGGAACTCTTTCTTTAAATAAGATGATTGAAAAGATAGGTGCAATTCCAGAGGCGATGCCATCTCTTCACGTACCGACTTTAGACGCAAATGGCATGTTAGTACTTGTATTACCAGCACTTAGTATTGCTTTACTAGGATCAATTGACTCGTTATTAACGTCTGTCGTAATGGATAATGTGACGGGGACACGTCATAAAAGTAATAAAGAGTTAATCGGACAAGGTATTGGCAATATTGCGAGTGGTTTGTTCGGTGGATTAGCAGGAGCAGGTGCAACTGTTAGATCTATCGTCAATATAAGAAGCGGGGGGAAGACGGCACTGTCAGCTTGTATGCATAGTGTCATATTATTTATTTTCATTATGGGACTCGGTTCAGTGGTACAATATATTCCGCTTGCTGTATTATCAGGTATTTTAATTTTAACTGGCATCGGGATGTTTGATTGGGAAAGCATGAAGAAAGCACATGTAGCACCAAGAGGTGATGTGATTGTTATGTTCGTGACGATGGTTGTGACAGTGAAATTCGATTTAATGGTTGCTGTTGCGTTTGGCATTATTCTTTCCTTTATTATATACATGGTGAAGTGTAAAGAACGTAAAGCTTCTATTATAAAAGAAAAAGAAGCGACGTATACGATTCAGGGACCACTTTCATTTCTATCAGTAGATCGTATTTTTGCTTCTTTACAAGATGTGAAGTCACCAGTTAGTTTGCGTATGAAAGATGTACGTTATATGGATGTATCAGGAGCTATGGCGTTATTAAACTTTGTTGAGCAATCGGATAAAGCAGGAGCGAGTGTGACACTTGAACATGTACATCCGCATGTTGAAAAGACGATAATAATGATGGCGAATGATGAGCAAAAAGAGAAACTGCAGTTTTTGAAAGCTGAGACAATATAGGAATAGGAACCTTCACATGAACTGTATTGTAGAGTGTGAGGGCTCTTTTTATTTGGATATGTGTTGTTTATGTGAGAAACCCTTATATCTGGATGTTGTAAATCCGTTGAGCATCAATTACATCGTCTAACTTCAAATTATATTCACGCGTTGAGAAATGGCTACCTTCACAAATTAATTGTGTACGGTTAACGAAATCATAAACTTAAGATGGTTGAATAAGCCCTATTTCGTCTGATTTTTCGACTTTCTCAACTTCTTCGTATGCAAAGCGCTTTAGTATCTCGTTTTCTAAAGAAAGGGAAATTCGAGAATTTTTTACTAAATTTAGCATGTTGTAAACACTCCTCTTACTGACAAGAGCTACATTATATTACAGGTTTATCTTGAATAAGTAAAAGTAGTAAATTTAAGGGAAAACAGGATGTAAATAATCTTATTTTGTACATATTATATTTGGAACGAGAGTATTCAATATATAAGAAATTTGGTATGATAACTAAATGAAATAGAGTGAAGTTTCTCTAGATTAAGCAAGAATACTGGCTTGATATTTATTTAGATCATATTTGAAAGAAAAGAGATAGAAGATGAATAAAAAGTTTGTAAAAGGCGCTGCAATTTTAACCATTACAACGTTCCTATCGAAAGTAGTGGGGAGTTTTTTTCAAATTCCATTGCAAAATATAGCGGGAGATGAAGTGCTTGGGATTTTTCGTCTCGTTTTTCCTGTATATATGATAGCCTTAACTTTATCAGTAGCGGGGGTTCCGCTAGCAATATCCCAGTTAATAGCTGATCTTCATGAAAAGAATGATCGTGATGGAATAGCTAAATTGTTTACGTCCGCATCTATTATCGGTGTTATATTTGGGGTGCTCGGATTTTTAATTATTATCATTGGATCGAGTAGCATTGCAAATATGCTTGGTGGGCAAGAGACGAGGCTAGCATTAATTGTTACTTCGTTTGCTTTATTAATTGCACCATATATGGCAGTGTACCGTGGATATTTCCAAGGGTTTGGAGATATGATACCTACTGGTCTATCGCAAGTAATTGAACAGTTGATTCGCGTATTCTTTATGCTAACAATTGCTTATATATTTGTATATTGGAATAAAGGTAGTGATATCATAACAGGCGGAGCGATGATCGGTTCTTGTTTTGGTGTTATTACGTCACTCATATATTTGCGAATGAAATATGTAAAAAGCACGTATCGCTATAAGAGCGAAACATATTCATTACAAGATTTTAAGACAAACGCAAAAAACATACTCCGCGTTTCAATTCCAATTGCAATCGGAGCGTTATCGATGCCTGTTTTAAATTTAGTTGATTCTGTAACAATTCCACATGTATTACATGAATCTTCTACAACGATTCAGGAACAATTTGGTATATATAGCCGTGGTTTTGCATTTACGCAATTAATCGTTGTATTTGCAAGTGCGATAGTATTTCCGTTAATTCCATTATTAACAGCGGCTTTAACAAAAAAAGATATAGCTTTAGCTAAACTGACAGTAAAACGTACAAATGAGTTTGCACACGTTTTAACAATGCCGATAACGATATGGCTTATGGCGCTTGCAGTACCGCTTAATGTTGCATTATTTACAGATACAAAAGGAAGTGGCATGTTAGCTATTTTAATTGGTAGCTCGTATTTCACATCACTTATGGTATTATCAATAGGAATCTTGCAAGGGATTAATCGTTCGATGCGAGCAGCATGGATTGTCATCGGTGTAAGTTTCGTGAAAATTATATTAAATATAGCGCTAGTAAACCAATTCGGTATAAATGGAGCAGCGTATAGTACTCTAATTATTTATATAATGATTTGTATCGCAAATCATATTTATATTAGAAAAGATCTTTCCTATTCAATAGCTATAGGGAAATTTTTGGCTGTGATTGGAGTCTCTAGTATTTTAGGTATAGTATTATACTTTGTGTCCACATTAATCAATGTGACAGATTCCAGGATTTTAGCAATGATATATAGTGCTGTGGCGCTAAGTATAGCTTCAGTGTTATATGGCATATGTGCACTGAAACTAAACTGGATATCGAAAGAACAAATTCCATTTTTACGTAAATAAAATCGTTGATTATAGAAAATGAACAATATTATACATGGGTATGACTTGTTAGATGTTTGTGAAAGAAATCAATTTGAAGTTATCAAACCTTCCTCGGCAAGGAATGGATAACAATTTGTTTAATTACAAAAAGAGTTGATTGCGAAATGTTGGAGGAGATTAAGAGTGCGGTTAGTTTTATCAGGATATTATGGTTTTTATAATGTTGGGGACGAAGCAATTTTGCAATCAATTATTAAAGCGCTACATGAAGAGGATCCTACTCTTGAGCTTGTTGTACTTTCAAATGACCCCAACTATACAAGGAAAATGTACGGTGTAGAAGCAGTAAACCGCTGGGATATAAGAGCGATTTACCGAGAAATAAAGAGAAGTAATGGTTTAATTAGCGGGGGCGGAAGTCTCTTACAAGATAAGACGAGTATTAGGAGTATTCTATATTATACAGGTATTATGCGGCTTGCTCGTTTTTTGAAAAAGCCGTATTATATTTACGCCCAAGGAATCGGACCTATTACGAAGAAGCAAAATCGTTTATTAGTGAAATGGCATGTATCAAAGGCTGAATATATATCAGTACGTGATGAAGACTCTTTTTTGTACTTAAAAGAAATTGGTATTAAGAAAGACATCGAACTTGTTCCAGATCCAGTATTAGCTTGTCAGCCAGAAGAAAAGAAATCCGATTGGCTTCAAAAACATGCGCTGCAAGGAAAGGTCGTTGCGGTTAGTGTAAGGTACTGGGATGCAAAAGAAGATTATATGAAGAAGTTAGCAGATACGCTGAAAAAGCTTAAGCAAGAGGGATACCATATTTTATTTGTACCGATGCATGGACCATTTGATCAAAATGCATCAAGGGATATCATTAATTTGATGGGAGAAGAAGCGCACATGCTCCCTTATAAAATGGATATTCATGAGAAAATCTCTATTTTATCAGAATGCTCTCTTTTAATAGGAATGAGACTGCATGCTCTTATATTATCGGCAGTTGCAAACACGCCTATGGTTGGAATTTCATATGATCCAAAGATCGATTCGTTTTTACAACAAGTAAATCAGCCGATTATTGGGAATGTGGATGGAGAATGGACGACAGAAACATTACATAGTATGGCGATTAAACAATTAGAGCAGACAGAATATGTACAGGAAACGTTAGGGCAAAGGGTGGAGGAATTGCGAGAGCAAATTTCCATAGCGTCCAAATATATTATTAATGACTTACATGCAAAAGAGTCTATAAAAAGAGGAATGGAATCTTAGGATTAGAGGCCATTCCTCTTTTTATTTAGTGCGTTGTCATTAAATAAAAGAGATAGAGGGAAATTTCCTATCTCTTTCTCCTTTTTGTATTTGAAGGTAGTGATTAAAAAAGAGAAGGGACAAGTGAAATAATAACAATGTCGTAATCTATAATGGTTTAAGTTGTTACTGCCGGAAAATAGCGGAAATAATATAAAGAAGCCTCTTGTAAATTTACAAGAGGCTTCTTTTATTGTTTAAACTTAAACATATCACCACTCAAATTCGAATCACTATACACAAACAATACCATGTTAATGTTGTTGTCTTTAATGTATTGATATACATCCTTTTCGTGATAGTGACGAAGGTCGAGGATAGATGTGTGTTTGAAGCTTTGTGCTAAGTGAGGCACGATTGCGTTTGCGAATGAGTCTTTTAGGACTAAAGCTCGTACATCATTTGGTGCATTGTTGTTTTCGATAACGATTTCTGGATAGTCGTTTGTGTAATAGCCTGCGTATGATGTTGTATCATTTTGCTTTTCTACGCCGTATAGCTCGTCTAATGTGCGATATACTGTGCCATTTACATCTTTTGCAGCTACGCTCGTAAAGTTGAAACCGTCTTTCGGTGTGTAGTAGCATAGTTTTTCTCCAGTCGCATCGATCAGTTGGTAAAGCTGGTTGTTAAAGCTTCCGACTAGATGTTTATTTGGAGCACACGTACGAGTGTAATCTTCTTTTTTTATTTCTTTTCCTTTATATATAGAAGATTGCTCTGCGATTGTGTTCATTATATATTGATAGCCTAAGAAGGCACCATCCATATTCCAGTGATGGTCTGTTTTAAAGTACATACTTTGTATTTCTTCATTTGTATAGTTTTTCTTAAAATAATCCATGAGTTTAATTGGCTTTACGTCTGCAGGAAGTTTATTTAGAAAGTAATTTAAATTTTCCTGTGCATATGTGTGAATATGAGAAGGTAATTTAAATGATAAAGCATTCGTTTTGGACGGTGGTAAAGCAAAGTAAAACTCAATATTTTGTTCTTTTAAAAACTGAGATAAGTCGTTTACAGCTGGCATAGCTTGGTCAATCTCATTATATTTTGTAGCCCAAGCAGGGTTTTTTAGAAGCCATTTATCATCTGTTAGAATAATATCGTTAATGAGAGACTTGCCCATTTTAATTTGGGTAAGTGTATAATTTTTTATGAGATCATCTCTTCCGATTAATTGATCGTTTGTATATGTCTCAAAGTCTTTAAAGAAACTACCATTTAAGGCAGCTTCTTTTGTAAGAGCTGGTTTTTGAGCGAGCGGACGATTTTCAACGGGCGAAACTGCTCGGTCAGTTTTGAGAAGCGATAATATGCCAAATGAAAAGATAATGGTGAGAAAACCGATAAATAGGACGATGTTCCCCAATTTTTTCATAATAACTTTTCCTTCCTACATAAAGTGAAACTTTAATTAGTGGGGGTTTTGTTCATCCCCGCTGATTATCAGCCTTAACCAATCGGGCTTTTACAGGCAGCCCGTCCCCCACCTAACTTCTTTGCTTTCGCTGAATTTTGAGGTGGGGGTCTTACTGCCCGGAAAATAGCGGGATAAGTTAAAACCTGAAGTAAATAAATGGATTATACGTCGAATTAATTAAATACATAATCGAAACCATAAATAATGTTAGTAATAATATAGGACGTACAACTTGCATCGTGAATATATACGTTTTGGGTGCAAGTTCTAATATGTTTTTAACACGTTTCAAAATTGGTGTCGCTGCGATAAAGGCAATGATAAATATGATAATGTATTCATGTATATATAGCATTGTGTTGTCATCGATGAAAGATTGCCTCTCTATGCCAAACATCGCTTTTAAATATTGGAACGAGTATGCGAAGTTATCAGCTCGGAAGAAGACCCAACCGATCATAACGATGATTAGTACATATGCATGTTGCAGCGGCTTCCATAGCTTATTTAATATTTTCTCGAATCCAGCTTTTTCAATCGAGATAATAAAGCCGTAATATAATCCCCAGGCGATAAATGTCCAGCTTGCTCCGTGCCATAAACCGGTTAATCCCCATACGATGAAGAGGTTACGGTAATTTGCTAGTTTGGATACACGGTTTCCGCCGAGCGGAATGTATATATAGTCGCGGAACCAAGAGCCTAGTGTAATGTGCCATCTTCTCCAAAATTCTGAAATGGATTTTGAGATGTACGGATAATTGAAGTTTTTCGGGAAATCAAATCCGAACATTTTTCCAAGTCCAATTGCCATATCAGAGTATCCTGAGAAATCGAAATAGATTTGAAGTGTATAGGCGATAATACCAATCCAGGCCGTTCCAGCGCTCATTTCAGACGGTGGTAAGGCAAAGATTTTATCTGCGACAAATCCAACTTGATTGGCGATTAACATTTTTTTCGCTAGTCCTAGAATGAAAATTTGGAGACCTTCTGTAAATCGTTCAAAAGAATGGATGCGCGTTTTAATTTGATCAGCAACGATATTGTAACGAACGATGGGTCCGGCAATAAGCTGCGGGAAAATTGATATATATAGTGCTAAGTTAAGTGGATTCTTTTGAACTGCGCCATCTTTACGGTATATATCGATGACGTATGACATCGCTTGGAACGTATAGAATGAAATTCCAATTGGTAGTGGAATAGGTTCCACATGAATAGATAAATGTAAAGTTTGATTCAAAATATCTGTGAAAAAGGAAATATATTTAAAATAAGAAAGTAATAAAATATTTCCGACCACAGCCATAATTAAAAATGTGACTTTCATATTTTTTCGTTTATCATAATGATGCACGAGTAGGCCGAAGCAGTAGTTTAAAAGAATAGAAAAGAGCATTAAGAGGACGAATCGTGGTTCTCCCCATGCATAGAAAATTAAACTAAATGCAAGTAATACGAAATTACGTAGCTCGGCACGCACTATAAAATAGAAAAATAATACGAGAGGTAAAAAGATAAATAAGAAAACAGAACTACTAAATACCAAAGGACTCTCCTCACTTTTTTCAAAATACATTTCGTGCAAAAAACCGACAGTTTTATTATATATTCTTTTAAATAAAAGTGCCTTTAATATTTTATCATGTTAATAATTCGATTGAAATGATTATCCTATATAATAGAAGAAAAGGGGAGCGGAATCCTTTTGACACTCACTATTTGGATAAGATAAGATGAATAAGTTGTGATTTGTTTAGAAGGGAAGAGATGGTGTGTTATTTAACTCATTTGAGTTTATTTTTTTATTTTTACCGATAGCATTTCTTTTATATTTTCTATTAAATAAATTTGGACATGCTACATTAGCGAAAGCTTGGCTCGTTGCGGCCTCTTTATTTTTCTATAGTTATTGGAATGTGAAATATTTACCGCTTATGTTAGTGTCGCTCATTGTGAACTACTTTATCGGAATGAGGCTCGTAAAACATAAGAGTAAACTTCTTTTAACGGTAGGGTTAATATTTAATATAGGAATGCTTAGTTATTTCAAGTATTATGATTTTTTCTTGCAAAATGTTAATGCATTAATTGGAACTCATTTTACATTATTATCATTAACGTTACCGCTCGCGATTAGTTTCTATACGTTTCAAAAGATTGCATTTTTAGTAGATACGTATCGCGGGGAAACGAAGGCATGTCATTTTCTTGATTACGCATTGTTTGTAACGTTTTTCCCGCAGCTTATTGCAGGGCCGATTGTACATCATGCACAAATTATGCCGCAGTTTGCGGATAGTAGCAAAAAGCGCTGGCAATCGAAGTATATTGTTCTTGGTATATTTGTATTTGCAGTTGGTATTTTCAAAAAGGTAGGTATTGCAGATGTATTATCACCCCTTGTACATGAAGGGTTTGATGTGCAGCAATCATTAACATTTGTCGAAGCATGGCTTTCGTCGTTAGCGTTTACGTTCCAATTGTATTTTGATTTTAGTGGATATAGTGATATGGCAATTGGAATCGCTTTAATGTTTAATATTAAATTACCTCAAAATTTTAATTCACCGTATAAAGCAGTGAATATACAAGATTTTTGGCATCGTTGGCATATGACGCTTAGCCAGTTTTTAACGAAGTACGTATATATTTCTCTAGGAGGAAATCGAAAAGGAATTACGCGTACATACGTAAATATTATGATTGTATTTTTAATAAGTGGACTTTGGCACGGAGCTGGTTGGACATTTGTTTTTTGGGGATTCTTGCACGGTTTGGCTTCTGTTATTCATCGCTTATGGAGTAAAGCAGGAGGGCGCATGCCAGCCTTTGCTGGTTGGTTCGTTACGTTTTTCTTCATTAATATAACGTGGGTATTCTTTAGGGCAACATCTATGCATGATGCGGTGAAAGTGTTAAAAGGAATGTTCGGACTAAATGGAATCGAATTAGCAAATAGCGTATTCCCGGCATTTATAATAGAGAAGCTGCAATTTTTAAAAGAGTACGGTGTTTCATTTAGTGAAGGGTACCATGTCTCTTTATTAGATCCAAAAATGGTAGCGTATATTTTCGGAGCGTTATGTATTAGTTTCTTCTTAAAAAATTCAATTCAGTTAAAGGATTCATTCCGTCCGAATGTATGGACTGCTTTATTTACTGCAGTATTGCTCGTATATAGCGTGTTACATTTAACGAGTATTAGTGAGTTTTTATACTTTAATTTCTAGGTGGAGAATATGAAAAACAAACATTGGCTTATTTTCGTTTTTGTATGTGTTTTTGTTCCTCTGGCAGGTGTCGGGATATTTAATAGCTATATAGATTCACTTTGGTTATTCCCGCATAAAAATAAGTGGAATGATGTTCAGTACGGGTTTAACGAGAGACAACAGAAAACAAATTATATAACGTACCGTCCGTTTACATATGATGGAGTTATACTTGGAAGTAGTAGAACGACTTTTATTAACGAGAATGACTTCACCGGGTTAAACGCATTTAATTATGCGGTAAGCAGTACAGATCCGCGTGAGTATGATGCATATATTGAATATGCAAAAGAACAAAAAGGTAGTGGACTCGAGTCTATTGTACTTGGTTTAGATTTCCTTGGAACGAACAAAAATAGGGAAATTGGTTTTGATAAACCAGAAGCGTATATTAAGCAGGCGCAAAGTTTATTGTATCCGATTAAATCGTATGTAAGTATGGACGGGATTACTTATTCAAAGAATACAATTGCAAATTCCACCCATCATATTACGAATCTTGACCGGTACAATCGAGAGAATATAAAATCGATGCGCGATTATACGAAAGAAGAACGTGATGCGCAAATAGCGGCGCAAGTAGATAAGTTTAGTAAAGAGATTTACGGCGGGAATTATGAGTATCAAAATATGAAAGAAATATTAGGAACAGTAAAGGCTCATAATCCGAACACGAAGTTTTATATTTTTACAACGCCTGTTTCAGAGCCTCTGTTCCGTACGATGATTCAATCAGGGCGATGGGAAGATTATAAAAAATGGCTTCATGACGCTGTAGATGTATTTGGAGAAGTGCACCATTTCATGTATCTTAATTCCGTTACAACGAATTTAGATAACTATATGGATGGGCATCATTTCAGACCGGAAGTTGGAAAGTTGATTGCGCATAAAGTTGTAAATGAGGAAGATAGCAACGTCCCGAAAGACTTCGGTATTGTTATTACGAAGGATAATATTGATGAGGTGTTGGAGGGGATTCAGGCGTCTTTTCAATAAAAAATAGATCATAAATGTGGTCTATTCTTTGCCGAGTAGACTGTATACCAAAATGAAGCAGCCACCGAGATCTGATGGCTGCTTCATTTTATTCTACCTCTAAATCAACAATTAAGTAAGCGAGTATAACAACGAAGAAAATACTAACGGCCGGCGCTGTTAGTACGTGACCGGACATAAAGGCAATTCCAAGTGATAGTATAACGGCACTAGCTAGTAGCATATATTTCACAGTTAATATTTTCTTAAAGTTTGTTATGATGCTGAGTAATAATTTAATACCGAAGTAAAGGAATGGTATGAAGTAAATAAGAGAACCGATGATTCCGAATGCAAAGAATATGTCATGGAAGTCCATTTCGATTAATTTAATTTTAACCGTATAGTTACCAGCATAGCCCATTCCGAATAATTTTTGTGATAGTGGTGCGTCTTTATAGTATTGTTTGTATACTTTTAAAAACTTATCGCGATCACTGTAAATTAAACTTTTGACCTCAGAGTCTGTTAGTTCACCTTTTGCATGTTTTTTCTCTGCGTCAGGATCTTCTTTAATTATTTTTCCTTCTTTTCTATCCTTTTCTTCTTGTACTGATTTTTTGTATTCGTATATTTGCATGTGGATGCCCATATTTTTTGCGATAGGAGTATGCGGTGTAAGGGCAATTAAACCTCCTAGTATAATAGCGGCAACAACTGTATTTACGAGATATGTGAATCCTTTTCCTTCTTTTTTGCGATGAACCATATATTCAATGAATGAGAATAAAAGTGCCACGCCAAGCGTTAGAACAATTGCACCATATCCTACTTTAGTTCCGACCATAATACTTGCATACATCGCGAGTATTGTTGGAATCCAGTAATAGATTTTCGAGAAAGAAGTTGTTTTATGAATCGAATATAACACTACGATTGGGAACATAATTGCAAAAATAGAACTTAAATCATTCCCAGCAAAGAACCAACCTCTTGAACCAATCTTTGAGTGAGGGTAGCTTGGGAAATCTGTACTAGTTTGCATCGCAACAATCAGTGTGATGCTTAAAATTAAAGTTGTATATAAGAAATATGTAATGATTTTATGAAATGCATATTCTTTATTTTTTAACTCTTTAAAGGCGATAATATATCCAAACAGTAGCACAATTGGATATATGCTCTTTAAAATAAATTTCACTTCTTCGCCAAATGAAACTGGAGATTTAATCATCATATTATTTACAAGACCAATTGCTAGTACGATCCCGAGTAGGCATAAATAGAGAATGTACTTTTTCGCCCCATGTTGTTTTCTATGAAGAAGTAGATAACCTAATGCAAGAAGCATAAAGGCGAAACGGACTACGATTCCAACTGTTGCGCTCATGTGTAATACATAGATTGAAAAAGACGTTAATAAATCTAAAATTGGTTGAAACACAATGAATAGCAATAGGAAATGCGGGAAGTAGTTATCCGTTTGTTTCAACTTATTAACCATATATTCCTCCATTTCTTCATTCCTTTAGTTCAATACCCAAGAGATGGGGATAAAAGCCTTATTTACATAATAAGGCGAATGAATTTCAATATTTGTTTTTTTGAATCAAACTTAAGAATACACCATTTCATTGTAATGGTAAATAGATGAAAAGCATGGATAAACCGACTTTAATTCCTATATTTTTTAACGAAATTGTATGTTTTATACGGAGACATATACAAATTATGAGGATATTAGACAGAAAATTAAGAAAAAAGAAGGATTTTTAACATACTTTCTATAATTATATAAGTATAATCTTTATGTTGAAAAGAGGGGTATATATAATGGAAGTAACAAGTAAAACAGAATCTGTTGTTGTGAAATATGAAGGGCGCGTAGCAACGGTTATGGTTAATCGTCCAGAGGTTTTAAATGCATTAGATGAACCAACGTTAAAAGAGTTATTACAAAAGTTGAAAGAAGTGGCGGAAAGTTCTGTTCACGTTGTTGTGTTGTGTGGAAGTGGCCGTGGTTTTTCTGCGGGTGGAGATATTAAATCAATGCTTTCAAGTAATGATGAAAGTAAGTTTGAAGGCATCATGAATACAATTTCTGAAATCGTTGTGACGTTATATACGATGCCGAAGCTTGTTATTAGTGCAATTCATGGGCCGACTGCTGGACTTGGATTAAGTATCGCATTAACAGCTGATTATGTCATGGCAGATATATCATCAGTTATTGCGATGAACTTTATTGGAATCGCTTTAATTCCAGATGGTGGTGGCCATTTCTTCCTTCAAAAGCGCGTCGGTGAAAATATGACGAAGAAAATCATTTGGGAAGGGAAGAAATTATCAGCGACAGAAGCGCTAGATATCGGTTTAATTGACGAAGTAATCGGTGAGGATTTCCAAACGGCTGTGAAGCAAAAAATTAATGAATGGTTACAAAAACCAATCAAGGCAATGATTCAAACGAAACAAATTTTATGTGAAGTAAATCGTTCTAATTTAGAACAAACGCTTCAGCTCGAAAAGCGTGGTCAATATGCGATGAGACAAACAGCGGACCATAAAGAAGGTATTGCTGCTTTTCTAGAAAAACGTTTACCAGCATTTAAAGGGGAATAAAGTGAAACTTTAATCCGTGGGGATTTGTTTATCCCCCGCGGATTATTAGTCTTACTGCCCATTAATTCGAGATAAAGGGAAGAAAGTGCTAACACATTTTAGTATAATTGTGTTAGCACTTTTTTTAGGAGTAATAAATGAAGAAAATTATCGGTGTTATCGTTATTATTTTACTTACATATTATGCTTTGCATAGTACACCATCTCTTGCGGTACGGACTGCATTATTCTTTGAGGGACATCCAGCTGTTGCTTTCTCTGGTGAAGTGAAGAAAGAACGGGATGTGAAAAAAGAGGCGATTCCTGATGAGTACGGGACCTTATACGGCGATAAGAAAGAAGAACCAGAGCATTACTTCTTTCCGGTAGTAAAGGCGCACGGATCAGGAATTGATATGTTAAGTGCTTGTGTGAAAAAAGAGTGATTTTTCTATAAAACAGAGCTTGGGTGTTATTAAAAGTGGGAGGAAAAGTGATGTCAACTTATAACAGGTTAGTAAGAGATCGTGTCCCGGAGAAAATTTTGATGTCTGGAAAAACATATACAGCACAAAAATTAACAGGACAAGCTTACATACAAGCGTTAGCGAAAATTGGTACAGAAGAAATTCGTGAATTTGCTTCGATGAAAGAGCGTGAACATGCGCTAGATTCACTTGCAGATGCACTTGAAATTATTATTTCATTAGCGCGTGCAGAAGGTGCAACAATGGAAGATGTAGAGCTTATTCGTAAGCAGAAAGAAGAAGAGCGCGGCGGATTTACAAGAGGGATTTATTTGATGGACGTTTCGGAAGAGTAGTTTTATAGAAAAAGCACAGCTTACTCAGTAGCACTGTGCTTTTTTCCTGCAATTAGGCTAACGATTAAGAAGATAGCTGTTAATGTCCAGCCGATTGCAATAGAAGTAGTAGTGTGAAAGACATAAGAAACTTGTAAACATAGTAATGATGATAAAAACCAAATAAGTGCAATATGTACATGTTTTTTCGTTACATTCATTTTTGTTATCTCCTTTTTACTTACTAAACTAAATTTTACTATAATTTAGAAAATTAAACTATATGAGTAGAGGTTTTATCGTAATTTCGCTATACTAAATAGTAGAGAGAATGAGGAGGAAACGACAATGGCACATCATACGAAAGAAACGATGGAACTTATTAAGGAGCTTGTCTCTATTCCAAGTCCATCTGGAAACACGGCGAAAATTATTAATTTTATTGAAAACTATGTAAGTGAGTGGAATGTAGAGACGAAGCGTAATAATAAAGGTGCTCTTATTTTAACGGTTAAAGGAAAGAATGATGAGCAGCATCGTTTATTAACTGCACACGTTGATACGTTAGGGGCAATGGTGAAAGAAATTAAGCCTGACGGTCGTCTTCGTCTATCTATGATTGGTGGATTTCGCTGGAACTCTGTAGAAGGAGAATATTGCGAAATTGAAACGTCAAGCGGTAAGAAATATACAGGCACAATTTTAATGCATCAAACTTCTGTCCATGTGTACAAAGATGCAGGGGAAGCGAAGCGCGATGAGAAAAATATTGAAGTGCGTATTGATGAGCGTGTCTTTTCAGCAGATGCAGTACGTGAGTTAGGAATTGAAGTAGGAGACTTCGTTTCATTTGATCCACGCGTTCAAATTACAGAGAGTGGATACATAAAATCACGTCATTTAGACGATAAAGTAAGTGTAGCAATTCTATTAAAATTAATTAAAAGATTGCAAGATGAAAAGGTAACATTGCCATATACAACACATTTCTTAATTTCTAATAATGAAGAAATTGGATACGGTGGAAACTCAAATATTCCAGAAGAAACGGTAGAATATTTAGCAGTTGATATGGGAGCGTTAGGTGATGGACAAACATCTGATGAATATACAGTGTCCATTTGTGCGAAAGACTCTAGCGGTCCATACCATTACGCTTTACGTAAGCATTTAGTTGAATTGGCGAAAGCGAATGCTATTGAATATAAAGTGGATATTTATCCCTACTACGGATCAGACGCATCAGCTGCGATTCACGCTGGATTTGATGTGAAACATGCATTAATTGGAGCTGGTATTGATTCTTCTCACGCATTTGAGCGTACGCATGAAAGCTCGATTGCACATACAGAAGCACTTGTTTATGCATATACGTTATCAGAAATGATAGTAGAATAGTGAGAGGGTGGTTGATTCTGTGAATCAGCCACTTTTTTGTGCATAAAAAATACTTTAATTGTATTTTATTGTACAATATTAAGAAAGTAGGTTTACTACAGGATTCTAGTATTATAGAATGATAGAGGAGCACTAATTTTTTTTTGCTCGCATTTGTTATAATTTGTATATTAAGATTACGCGTTATTGTAAATGATTTTTGAGAGGAGTATTATTTTTTATGAAGTATCGTGCAGTCGCGGCTGGTATTTTAGCCGCAAGTTTATTATCGTCTCCAGTTAGTAGTTTCGCAGCAGGGAAAAAGTTTTCGGATGTTCCTACATGGGCGCAGGAATCGGTTGACTATTTAGTAGGGAAAAAAGCGCTTGATGGAAAACCAGACGGAACGTTTTCTCCATCTGAAGCAGTAGATAAAGGATCAGCTGCAAAAATATTAGCAGCAGTTCTTGGCTTACCAATTGATCCAAAAGCGAAACCATCTTTTAAAGATTCGCAAAACCATTGGGCAGCACCATATATTGCCGCGGTAGAAAAAGCGGGTGTAATTAATGGAGATGGTACTGGGAAATTCAATCCATCAAGCCAAATTAACCGTGCATCAATGGCATCTATGCTTGTACAAGCATATTCATTAGATAAGAAAATTATTGGAGAACTTCCAACGCAGTTTAAAGATTTGGAACCTCATTGGGGTAAGAAACAAGCTAATATTTTAGTAGCTTTAGAGATTTCAATGGGTACAGGAAATGGCTGGAATCCTGACGGTACTGTAAGTCGTGCTGAAGCAGCTCAGTTCATCGCGATGGCAGATAAAAATAAAACAAATACATCGAAAAGAATGTATATGAATAGAAACTTTATTACATATCATCAAGCATCGTTATCATCTGGTATTACTGACACTCAACATAAGCCACAAATGCTTGAAGTGAAAGAGCAAAGAGCGGACGGTTGGTTGAAGGTTGTAACAAGTAAAGGTGAGAAGTGGACACCATTACAAGAAAAAACAGAGTCTATTAATCAAGAATTCACTACATATCAAGAAGCTTCACATACGTCTACAGTGGCAGGCACACATAAAGCACAACAAGTAACTGTTATTGAAGAGAAAGATAGTTGGCTTCGTATCCGTATGGGAGCTGGCTTCCAATGGGTGGATAAAAATCAATTAAATCCAGTGAAGCAAGGTAATTTCCTAGAAGGTAAAGCGATTATTATTGATCCAGGTCATGGTGGAATTGATTCGGGGAACCCTGGTTATTATGAGAAAGAAAGTCAAACCGTATTAGATGTATCATTACGATTACAGAAAATATTTGAGAAAAAGACACCGTTTACTGTGTTATTCACTCGTACAGATGATACACGTCCAGGAACAAGTGCTTCTGATTCTTTAAAGAAACGTGTAGAATTTGCTCAAAAAAATAATGGGGATATCTTTGTAAGTATCCATGGTAATGGTACGGAAAGTAAAAATGGACAAGGTACAGAAACATTCTACTATGAATCAGCGACAGCAAGAGGGACAAACCCGAATGTATCAGAAAGTCGTTTATTAGCAGAGAAAATTCAAGAGCGTCTTGTAGATGCACTTGGAACAAAAGATCGCGGTGTGAAGAAAGGCGATTTATATGTAATTAGAGAAAACACGATGCCAGCTGTATTAGCAGAATTAGCATTTGTAGATAATAAAAACGATGCAGATAAAATTGCTACACCAGAACAGAGACAAAGTGCAGCAGAAGCTATTTATCAAGGGATTTTAGATTACTACGAAGCAATGGGTAACAACGTATCTTCTTTCCGTTAATAAATAAAAGAGATTGCCATAGGCAGTCTCTTTTTATTTATAAAACAAATTATAAAGGTTTCTCTTTATTTCGGGCATATGATATCATTTAATTTTATATGAAAAAAGTATTCGAGTAATTGTGATCATAACAATTTTAAACGATAAAGGATGATAATAGATTGAGTAATCATAGTAAAACACCTGCATGTATATATACGTATGCATTTCGCGAAGAGGAGCGTGCTTTATGTTACTTGGAAATGCGCTCGTTCTTTGGGATGGAGTCTCACGTTAATATTTTAAAAAGTGAAGTCAAGATTGCTCCGAGTAGAAGTCCGTTTATTAAAGAGCGCGTCGAGGTTATGTATGAAGGGGACGACTTAGAAAGCATTTTAGAACAAGTGGAACAAATTGATTTAGCAGGAGCGACATTCAAAGTTATCTTCGTTAAAATCAATGATCTTGGTAAAGAAAATAAAATTGAATATGGAGAAAGACGCCTTATTGAACGAGACCTCGGTATGCATATTGAAGGAGAAGCGGATGTTCGTAATCCAGAGCGTGTATTCGGGATTGTTCCTCTTGGAGGACGCTGGTACTTCGGACACTATGTAGAAAGTGATCCGGTTTGGTATCATCACATAAAAAAACCGCATAGCTATTCGACATCACTGAGCACACGTGTTGCTAGAGCTGTCGCAAATATCGCTGTACCAAACCCAGATGGAGTACGAGCGATTGACCCGTGCTGCGGAATTGGAACAGTAGTAGTAGAAGCACTTTCTATGGGGATTAACATCGTTGGTAGAGATATTAATCCACTTGTAGTTCTTGGAACGAGAAAAAACATCGCACATTTCGGGTTTGAAGGAACAGTAACAAAAGGTCCAATTGAAGAAATTACTGAGAACTACGACGTTGCAATTATCGATATGCCCTACGACTTATTTACGCATGCAACACCAGAAGACCAGTTCTCCATTCTCTCAAGTGCGCGCCGCATTGCAAAAAAGGTAGTCGTTGTCACGATGGAAACAATGGACGACATGATCCATGAAGCAGGATTTGAAATTACAGATCGCTGTATCACAAGAAAAGGATCATTTTCTAGACAAATTCTTGTTTGTGAATAAGAAAGAAAGGTCACCCGTTTGGGTGACCTTTTTTGGTTTGTATTGATGTGTGATTGGTTGGTGGAATGGAGGGATGATTTGGCGGGATTTGTTGATAAGTCGATATTTTATGTCGAATCGCTGATATATTCAGAGAATCAACCGATATCAAATTACTCTTCTTTCGTTGTCTCTTGTTGTGCGATTAATAAATTGCGTAATACGTGTGCACGGTAACTTTCTAGTTTTCGTCCTTCATGATAGCGAACACCTAATTTTTTTAGCTCAGCTACGTACCAGCCTTTTGTTCCGTAATACATGAGACCACTTCCTTTTTTCTTTTGAACAGTATATGTGCCGGGGCGAGAGAATTTTCTTTTTTTATTCATGAAATTTGCGGAATTTAATATTGAATATTCAGTTTATTTTTAATATGATTAACTTATTATCGGATGACAGTGATTAGCCTCGCTGTAAGTCCGGATTTATGTTTGAAAATGAAAAGAGTAACTTCTTTCCACTTGAGCTTCTTTAGCAGAAGTA
The DNA here is from genome assembly GCF_044908115.1 of Bacillus sp. RC51. Classification (NCBI taxonomy): domain Bacteria; kingdom Bacillati; phylum Bacillota; class Bacilli; order Caryophanales; family Bacillaceae; genus Bacillus; species Bacillus sp. RC51. The sequence continues at coordinate 89,671 of NZ_JBIYCW010000007.1, forward strand.
CGAGCTATAAGGATAAGGGTAGTAAAATTCAATGCAAATGTGTACATTGTTTTTCTGGCTCTTAACATAGTAACGGAGGATGAAATATGCGTAAAGGGACATTTTTTATGGCAGGACATTCGAGACTTCCGAAAGGGATGGCTGTTCGCAGTATGTATGAAACATTAACGATTACAATTGAGGCAGATCATAAATATCACGTTATTATTGAAGCGTCATGTACGCTTGCGACAGAGCACGGTAGAGACTTCGTCGCTCAAATGTTGAGAGGACATAGTTTGCAAGATGGTATTGAAGAAATCGTTCAAGATATTACGGACCATTATCAAGGAAAAGCGCAAAATGCTATCGTCAGTGCGGTAAAAGATTTACATCGCCAATATGTAAGTTATTTAAATGATGAACAGCCTAGAGGAGAGTACGAGGAAACAACACCATAAAAACTATCTAGTTTACAACCATAAACGAGAGCTAGTTGTGTTTCTTTTAAAGAGATACGACTGGCTTATTTTATTGAGGAGGCAAGAACTATGAAAAAGTTAAATGAAGTGTAAGTTGTAAAACAAGAGATGAAAAAAAGAGGGTGCGTAGAAAGTAAGGGGATTTTTAAAATGTATAAAGTATGTAGAGAAAATAATAAAAAACGAATTGACAGTTAGAATATTTTGAATTATTATTTAATTAATAAGATCCATACGAGAAATTAGCCTTCTCTATATTCGATCTTGCTTTCCTGTTTTACAAATATTTTCATACAAACTGTCTATTATTATTGTACTTTAAGAGATTAAAGAACACTCGTAATTATGAGCCAGTTGTACGTTTCTACGATTTTATGTCGTGGATACGTATGACTGGCTTTTTCGATGTTAGGGCAGTAAGACCGAATCTCAGCATAAGAAGATAAGGATAACTGTCTGTAAAAAACGTCAATAAGTTCTTCATATTTAAATTAGGGAGGAATTGAAATGTCGATTATTACAGAACAAAATACGAAGATGAAATTTGCAAAGAAATATGAGGGGTATGAAATTGCTCCTCATCCAGAGCATAAACGTTTATATCATATTGTGTTAAATCAGCAATTGCTTAAGCAGTTTTTTGAAGAGGTAAAAGAGCATTCAGAGCAGTCATTACAATACATTCCTTATTCTCGATTTAATCTTGCTGATGGAATGAGAAAGATTTTTGGGCAATCATTTATGGATAACATTCGTGGCATTGTTCATGACCGTGAAACGGGCGGATTTACAATTGGGGTACAAGGTGAAACGTCAGATCCAGCAGACTACGTGAAATTTGCAACAGCGTTAACACATTTAATCGGGGAGCCAAACTTTGATGCAATGACAGGAACGTATTATGCTAGATTTAATGTGAAAGATACAGATAGTAGTGATTCTTACCTTCGTCAAGCGTACCGATTGTTTACACTGCATACAGACGGTACATTCGTTGATGAGCCGACAGATTGGCTTCTTATGATGAAAATTGAAGAGCAAAATGCAGTAGGAGGGGAATCACGTTTACTACATTTAGACGATTGGGAAGACCTTCAAAAGTTTAGAAATCATTCACTCGCATCTGTTAAAGTTACGTATAAAGCACCACCAAGTAAAAATGCGCAAGAAATCGTCTATCGTGAAACATTTTTTGATGTAAATAACGCACCATGTATTTGCTTTATTGATCAGTTCGCTTATCCAGATAATATTGAACAAGCAAACTATTTGAAAGACTTATCATATTCTGTTGAAAACTCACCAGCAACACATGCATTGAAATTACCAATTGGTGACTTAGTTCTTTTAAACAACTTATTTTGGATGCACGGAAGAGCTGCATTTGAAAAAAATAAAGATTTATATAGAGAACTAATGCGTCAACGTGGTTGTTTTTCTAAATAATATGTACGGCGGGTCTTAAAAAAGGCCTGCCTTTCATCATATTAAGGGGGAAGTAGGATGTATGACTTTATAATTATTGGCGGAGGAATTGTTGGGCTTTCAACGGGAATGGCTTTAACGAAAAAATTCCCTCGTGCGAAAATCGCGATCATTGAAAAAGAAAAGGAACTTGCACATCATCAAACTGGACATAATAGCGGAGTAATTCACTCTGGAATTTACTATAAACCAGGGAGTTATAAAGCGAAGTTTGCCAAAGAAGGAAACGCAGCTATGGTTCAATTTTGTAAAGAAAATGACATCGCTTATGACATGTGCGGAAAAGTAATTGTCGCTACAGAAAAGGACGAACTTCCTCTTTTACATAACTTATATGAGAGAGGCTTACAAAACGATTTACATATTGAAAAAATAGATAAAGAAGAATTAGCTGAAATTGAACCGCATGTAAAAGGACTTGGGGCAATCCGTGTTCCTTCTTGCGGAATTGCTGATTATAAAGGAGTAAGTTATGCATTTGCCCGTTTGATCCAAGAAAGCGGGGGAGAAGTACATTTAGGAACAGCGGCAGAGCGTATTACTGAGAAAAAAGACGCCGTAACAATTGAGACAAATCAAGGTGTATTTAAAACGAAATTTCTCATTAACTGCGCCGGCTTACATAGTGACCGTATTGCGAAAAAGACAGGCATATTAACGGATATGAAAATCGTTCCGTTTCGTGGTGAATATTACGAACTTGTCCCAGAAAAACGCCATCTCGTAAAACATTTAATCTATCCAGTTCCAAATCCAGAATTCCCATTTTTAGGCGTTCATTTCACAAGAATGATAAACGGAGAAGTACATGCAGGACCAAATGCAGTATTAAGCTTTAAGCGAGAAGGTTATACGAAAACGGACTTCGATATAAAAGACTTCATGGAAACAATGACATACACAGGATTTTGGAAAATGGCGATGCCAAATATGAAAGAAGGCATAAAAGAAATGGTGCGCTCATTTAGTAAACAATCATTCCTAAAAAGCTTGCAGCGCTTAATACCAGAGCTTACAGAGAAAGATATCGTGCCAACCCATGCAGGTGTAAGGGCACAAGCCATTTTATCAAACGGAAATATGGTTGATGACTTCTGCATTATCCCCGGCATCAATTCTCTGCATATTTGTAATGCGCCATCTCCAGCGGCAACGGCTAGTATAAAGATTGGTGAGGAGATTGTAAGGCAAGTGCCGGATGTGGTGGCGGTTAGGGTTTGATGGGTCCCCCGAGGTTTTTGGGGGTTTTTTTTAGTTTTGGATGCTTGGGCGGGGCTGGTTGTAGCTTAATGGCCGCCAACTGTCTACTGTATAAAAAAGTAGACAGTAGTGTATGCTTTTTTAAAAAATGTATACAGATTTATCCCGCTATTTGTGGGTCGGGCTGCCCGTAAAAGCCCGATTGGTGTGGGCTAATAATCAGTGGGGGATGAAGCCCCCCACTGATTAAAGTTTCACTTTATACTCTATGCGTTGGCATGATACTTGCAATGAAAATAGTATCAACATATAGGGGAGAGATAGAAATGAAGGTTAGTAAAATATACACAACAATTGATGCTCACGTAGCTGGGGAGCCACTTCGAATCATTACGGGCGGAGTGCCAGAGATAAAGGGAGAAACGCAATTAGAAAGACGCGCATACTGCATGGAACATTTGGATCATCTTCGCGAGGTTCTTATGTATGAACCGAGAGGACATCACGGCATGTACGGTTGTATCATTACTCCGCCCGCAAGTCCTCATGCTGATTTTGGCGTATTATTTATGCACAATGAAGGCTGGAGTACGATGTGTGGTCACGGAATTATCGCTGTTATTACAGTTGGAATTGAAACAGGTATGTTTGAAGTGACAGGTGAAAAACAAAAATTTATTATTGATAGCCCTGCCGGGGAAGTCATTGCGTACGCAACATTTAACGGGAGCGAAGTAGAGTCAGTATCATTTGAAAACGTTCCTTCGTTCGTATATAAGAAAGACGTTCCTATAAAAATAGATGACTATGAATTTCAAGTAGATATTGCGTTTGGCGGAGCGTTCTACGCTGTAGTGGATAGTAAAGAGTTTGGTTTGAAAGTCGATTTTAAAGATTTAGCTGCAATTCAAACGTGGGGCGGTAAAATTAAACACTACATTGAAAGCCAAATGGAAGTAAAGCACCCACTTGAAGAAGATTTAAAAGGAATATATGGTGTTATTTTCTCAGATGAACCGAAAGGAAAAGACGCTACTTTACGAAATGTAACGATCTTTGCTGATGGGCAAGTAGACCGTTCCCCTTGTGGTACAGGAACATCCGCAAGAATCGCAATTCTTTTTGAAAAAGATGCCTTACAAAAAGGAGAAATTTTCATCCACGAATGCATTACTGACGGCCAATTTGAGGGAGAAGTATTATCCGTAACAGCGGTAGATACATATGAAGCTGTCGTTCCGAAAGTAACGGGGAATGCATTTATTACAGGGTTCCATCAGTTTGTTGTAGATCCGAGGGATGATTTGAATCGGGGGTTTTTGTTAGGATAAAGTGAAACTTTAATCAGCGGAGGGGGTTTATCCTCCACTGATTATTAGTTGAACCAATCGGGCTTTTACGGGCAGTTGATCTCCCGTATAACGTCTTTGTCCAACCTAATTTTCAGATGGGAGTCTTACTGCCCGTTAATACGGGGTAGAAGGAGGAGGTGGAAAGATATGCTAGTCATAAGCGCGAACGAACAACGAAACTTAGTAAATATGAAGGAAGTCATTGAATACGCGGCGCTTGCTTTAAAAGAATTTTCAGCAGAAAGAACGATCACACCAATTCGCGGTTCATTACCATTTGCGAACGAGCAAAATACCGCATTAATTATGCCTTCAGTGGCGGAAGGACTCGAAGCGCTCGGTTTAAAAGTAGTAACGGTAGCCCCGCATAATAAAAAGATAGGAAAGAAAACGATAAACGGAATTGTTATGCTATCAGACTTTCAAACGGGAGAACCGCTTGCGCTTTTAGAAGGATCGTACTTAACGATGATTCGAACAGGTGCCTTATCAGGAGTAGCGACAAAACATTTAGCTCGTCATAACGCAAAAACCTTATGCATTATCGGTACTGGTGAACAAGCGAAAGGAATTGCAGAAGCTGTACTTGCAGTTAGAGACATCGAAAAAGTCATCCTATATAACCGAACGGAAGAAAAAGCGTATGCATTCGCGCCATATATCCAGGAGACATTTAACAAACCAGCTTACGTCTACAGGGATCCAAATGAAGCAATAAGCGAAGCGGACATCATCGTCACAACTACGAACGCATCCACACCAGTCTTCTCAGAAAAACTACAAAAAGGCGTCCACATAAACGCCGTCGGTTCATTCAGACCGAGCATGCAAGAACTACCATCTCACGCCATCGCTAAAGCAAACAAAGTAGTAGTCGAATCAAAAGAAGCAGCACTAGAAGAAACGGGTGACCTTCAAGTTCCGATAAAAGAAGGATTATTTGAAGCGAGCGACATCCACGCCGAACTTGGTCAGATTATAAGCGGGGAAAAAGCTGGTAGAGAGAACGATGAAGAGATTACTATTTTCAAATCGGTTGGTTTGGCAGTAGTGGATATTATCGTTGCGAAGTATTTATATGAAAAAGCGGTGGAGCGTGGAGTGGGTACTACGATTCGGTTGTGAGAGACTGCCTTTTGGTGGTCTTTTTTTTGTGGAGTGTGGTATTGGTAGCGCCGAATTATAAGTTTACTTTATTTTAAATGTATATATATAAATTCCAAAAATCGGTATATAATCGATATGGATGAAAACGGTTTATGAAACAATGAAGAAAGGAATATAAAGTATGGAGGAATGGATTGCAAGTCAGAAAGAAACTACCCATCATAAAATAGCGATAACATTATTTCCTATCATTTTATTTTTAGGATATATCCATCCAGGATTATTTGGTTTTGGACTATTTTTATTTTTTATTATTACATCATTTAAATTATTGAAGAAAATGTTATTTTTCATGCTCATATTAGGCATAATAGCGGCAATTCTTCCTTTTTTAGCACCAATTATTTTTATTGTTATGCTCGTTCTCTTTTTTATGAGAATTCAGTTTGTGCTAAAAAATTGGAGGCCTTTCTTAGCTGGATTGCTTGTATATGGAATTGCGGCTATTTTATTAGCCAGAATGAGTTTCGATCCTACTAGTGCGTCTTTAGCCTACGATTCTTCACCTAGTAAAGTAATGGAGTCTATTATCGTTTCGGCGTTAGGCTTTATTGGTATAAGAGCAACGTTAATTTGGTTGTATGGACATAGTTATAGTAGTTATGCAGCTCTTGGAATTATGGGAAGTGTACCTCTTATTATTATTTCTTTCATTTTGCCATTTTTAAAAATGCATGTTGGTGGAGATGTGTATGTCGCAGAACCAGGAGTGGTTGATGGACACGCTGTGACAGGAGAAACAGTTGTACATTCTTCAGAGGCGCATATAGCTAAGGGAACGAATGTGCAACCATATGTAAGAACGGCGCCAGATGGAGACGTAACGAATAACTTATCGTATCACGGCCCCGATGCAAAGCCTGTGAATACAGAAATGGTAGCAGTGAAAGGTCATGTACGAACAGCGCCAGATGGAGATGTAACGAATAACTTATCGTATCACGGTCCAGATGCAAAACCGGTGAATACAGAAATGGTAGCAGTGAAAGGCCATATAAGAACGGCGCCAGATGGGGATGTAACGAATAACTTATCGTATCATGGTCCAGATGCAAAGCCGGTGAATACAGAAATGGTAGCAGTGAAAGGCCATGTAAGAACGGTGCCAGACGGAGATGTAACGAATAATTTATCGTATCATGGCCCGGATGCAAATCTTGTAAATGTAGAAGCGCAAGGAAATGATCATGTAAAAATTACTTCAAATACTAAAGACTCTTCACAGTGGGGGAGCATGACCCCAGAACAGAAAGAAACCGCTTTGAATGCATTTAATGGAGTATTAATTGGACAAGGAACGATAGATAAACTGTTAAAACGTGTTGAGCAGAAGAAAGGGCGGAGTCGTTTTTGCGGACATTGTGGTAAGGAAAGGTCTGGAAGAGAACGGTTTTGTGTCGCATGTGGCAGTGACCTTGAAAATGATGAGCTAGCTCCAAAACAAGCGGATAGTAAAAAAGAAAAGGATTTCGTGTTGTTAGGCATTACGGGAGTAATCGGTGTAGCAGTTGCGCTGCTTACGGTGAAAATGTTATTTTTCTCAGGTGATGATAAAATCACAACTCCGGTGGAAACTAACGAAAATATGGAAGCGCAAACTACACAACTAAGCACCGCATCATTAACGGATATAGATGGTTATTGGGTAGATACAAGTGATCCTAGTTATGTAGGGATTAATGTAACTGGAGATAAAAAAGGCGAAATAACGCTCTATAACGGTGAAAAAAACGTTACATATTTATTTAAAGAACAAGATAGTGCTGAGAAGAAAATTAGTTTACGCATTTATGAAGTGAAATCTAATTTAGAAACATTCACACCATTTAATGTTCAGGTGAATGTAGTAGATGGCGAGGAGATTGAGTTAATAAGACTAGGGCATGAAGAAGAAAACCTCTCGCTAAAACGAATGACGAAAGAAGAGTTTACGAACAATTATGAGCCTGTTGATGAGAAAAAAACGTATACAGGACAAAATGATAAACGTGAACAATCTAATCGTACGAAAACAACGATACCATTCACACAGGTAGAAGGTGACTGGATCAATACTACCGGTGGGGATGACATAGCTTTTGTATTAAGTGAAGGAGATAAAAGCGGTGAATTAATTATCGCGAAGGAACAGCCAGGCGGCCGCCTTCCACAACATAAATTCTATATAAGTTCTGAACCGAAGAGTGGGGATAATACATATATCATCTCGGTCAAACAAAACTCAGGTGAATACAAAAAAGTAGAGCTAACGTTGACGGAAGATCGATTACGAATGAAGATGGATGGGCAGGAGAGTGTTTATCGGAGGGGATAGAAACGGTTTTGTCCTAAAAGGGCATTAGAAAGCATCATAAAATGTAAAATAGTTTTATTATAATCTATATAAGAGAATCGTTCTTTTCTTTTTAATTTTGTTGTGGTGACTTAATTAGATTAAAAGGACGATTCTTTTTTGTTTTTCATACCAATAATATTTTACACGTACATGCATGCTTGCTTGCTAAATTTGACTATCATAGACTTTTAAGTTTACGAAATGTTATAGCGCAGGTGCTTTGGGATTGGTTGCTAGTTTTGAAGGTAGTTTTTGCAAAGTTTGTCGGTAAGTCGATAAGTTGTGTCGAATCGCCGATAAATTCGGAGTTACGGTCGATATAATTGGATAATCGCTGATATATTTTTTATGGGTGTGGTATTCATTGGTAGGAAGAGCTTTTCCCGTGTATGTTACAATGAAAATAGCTTGTAAATAAGGAAGTGGAAGTATGGAAAGCATACAATTTGTTCAATCGTATGTAATGAAAAGTGCTGAAAAGATTGATGAGTTATATATACGTAAAGAACAAGGTATAACAATTCTCCCCATTATAAAGCAGACCCCGCGTAAGATTATAAAAACAGCGGAACTTCTTGTTAGTGAAGAAGAAGTTTCAGATGTTTCTACTACTATTACAAAAAACTTTTATTCACCTAATGTAAGGAAAAGAGAAAGTGATGTTTTAAAGTGGTTAACGATACATGAAATGCTAGATTGTATAGAACGAGGGATTTTCATTAAGGAAGTTCGTTTTGAGAAAGATGGGAAAACGGTTCGTGACATTTTTTATCGAATGGGATATGGCTTGTTTACATATATGGAAAAGGAACGACAGTTAGAAAAGTTAAGAGAGGAAGAGATTTTACATCAATGGATGCAGAAGAAGCAGTCTATGCCAAAGTACACAAATGAGTACACGGAAAGATTGTGGAATGTGTTGGAGGGCATTGGAAAAGATATCGAAAGTACTTTGTCTCCTATAGATGAAAAACGTTGGTCGTTTCATAAGAAGGTTCTGTTTTTAGATTTTCTACTTGCTATATTTAAAATTAGTTGTGAGAAGCGTACGTTTGATTGGAAAGAGATTGGCGCAGCGTATTATGAAGTGATTGGTGGTTCTAAAAAGTTTGATCAATATAAAAAAGAGTTTCTTGATCAGTTAGAAGATATGTTAGATGCTCCGCCGCATTGTTTAGGTTTAGTTAGCTTAGGGACAGTGACGCCTATATTTTTTTGCGGGAAATTACAGGAAGGTAATACGTATTATGAGTGTGATACGGTCCGTTCATTAACGGATTTAGTTGTATTTCGTCATGAGTATAAAACAGATGCGAAGGTGTTATGGCTCGTTGAAAATAGAGCAGTATTAACGAGGATAGCCGCAGAGGATGACTTTATTGCGAGTACCGGTAGCCTTGTGGTGGGAGTGGATGGTCAATTACGTAGTGGACATAGAAAGTTGATCCAAAGTGTATTGAATCATTCAAAATCTATTACGAAAATTATTATTTGGACGGATTATGATGGTGCTGGGGAGATTATTAGTGATAAGTTATTTGAACTAGTTGTCTCATATGAACAGTATACGAGATGGATTTCTCCAGAAGGAAAGGTATTAAATAAGGATGAATTCGAGAAATCGGTTCGTTTACGCGAAATTGAACAGGAAGAAAGTTTAGGAGGTGTGGATACTTGGAAGAAATGGATCAGTCAGTAATTTCGATTTTACAAACAGATTCGTCGCATATTTCAGTACGAAATGCGATGAAAGATTTAAATAAATTATCAGGTGTTATTTCAGAGCTTGGGCAAAGTGAGTATTTTAATGATCCATTGAAAACATACGAGTTTCTATTACTATTAAATATTTTAAATGAAGAAGCGCTAGGATTGACGTCTTCTATTGAAGATGTGCGTACGTTGAAATTTCGTTACCGTAATATGTATGGTGGTGACCCATCGATTCGCTTAGAACATTTCATTAATATTCTAGATAAATATGGGTGGATTTCAAAAGGGAAAAGCAAAATTACGATGATGGACGTTGGGAAGCGAATGATTGATGTGTTAATCAGGCTAGCAAACGATTCGTTAGCGTATTACATGCAAGATGAAATAACGAGGTCTTTATATCAAGCGAATCGTGATGCGGATTTAAGTGAAGCGTATGATGATAAAGGTGTATCGGGCGGAAATAAGTTAGCAAGTATGATAAAGAATGTAGAGGAAGCGGTGGAAAGGTTAAAAGAAAGAGAACTAGAATATTTAGCGGATCGTTATGCGCTGCCGCAAGTACAAATTATTCATCGTTTAATGAATGAACTAAATGTTCGTTTTGAGGAAAGGTTCCAAAAGTTTCAAACGTTTGAGGAAAGCCTTGTGTTAGAGCCTCTTGTGAAAAGAGGTACGAGCGTTATGTTTGAAGGGTCACAAGTGAGCCTTGGAACGATTAAAAAGATTTTACATTTTACACATATTCAACAATCTACAGTCGGAGCGAGCATTCGTCATGAGGCACTTCGCCGTTTTATTGAAAATTGTTTTACGAAACAAAATATGGAATTGCCAGATGCGCATGAAATTTTAAGTTTTATGGAGCAAGACCGTAGAGAAGGTGAGAGAGAAGATGGCCTATGGATGCCAGTACAGTTTGCGGCGCCACTATCAAGTGCCGCGATTTCTAGTGGTATTCAGTTTTTGGAAGAGTACGAGCCATATACGGATCATATAGAAGAAGCTGTTCAGGAAGAATATGAAGAAATAGAAGAAATGTCAGAAGCAGAAGTGAAGAAGCTACTTGCAGATCAGCAGTGGAGTATGACGAAAGACCAAATTCAAACGGAACGATTAGAAGAGTTTCTTATGGAACAAGAAGAAGTCGATATGGAAGAACTTGTACTTGAAGCGGGGTCTAATACGTGGGGAGATGCGGTAAATGCATTAATCGCACTGTCAGCTTTAACGGCTAATAATAAAGCCGATATTATGGATAATCAAAATGTAAAAGAAAGAAATATAGAAAAAGAATGGGAATGGGGCAGTGACGATGATAAACGAAAACGAGTTCGAAGCCGAGAAAGGAATTAATCCGCTCGCGAAATTAGGGGAACTTCGGTACATATTGTCTCGTGATGAAGAGCATACGTTTATGCAACTTTTATTTTCATCTTCAGCGCGTATGAGGGCGACAAATTTTGGATTGCGTCGCAAAGAAGTAATGAAGATGCTTGGGTTAAATAGTGAAGATATAGAAGGATTTGAGTCATTTGTAAAAAGAATAAACGGTGCGCTAAGTGGCTACTTCCAGTGTGTATATGATGAACGACGTGACCAAGTTATTGTTATGATGCGAGTGCCAGCAAAGCAGGCGAGAGAAGTATTATCTTCAGAAAGTTTAGGGTTACTTATGTTTATTTTTTATCATCAAGAAGTGTTGCAAAATGAATTTACGCTATTTAATCAATTACTTAGTGCGCTTGGACATGAAACGTTGCAAGCACGTAGAAAAGTACAAACGAATTTAGATCCACTCCTAAAAATTGGAGCGATTACAAAATATGATTCTCCATCTCAAGAAGAGGCATATGCATTAACTGCAATTGGAAGTAGAATGTTTTCAGATTCGTTCTTGCATAGGGCAGCTGAATTTAGTCAGTCACAACAACTTCATATGGATGATGTTTTAAAATTCTTTAAACGTTATAACGTAGGAGGTGGAGAAACGATATGATTCCATACCGTATTTCTTTTTCCGGTATACGTGATTATAAGCCGAGAACGATTTCTTTAATGGGAAAACGTGATCATATTTTAATATCAGGTGCAAATGGTGCCGGAAAATCAACGTTAACGTTTTGCTGGGGAGCTGTTATGGCATCTACGAAAGTAAATGTGGAAGGACTTCGCTCGAAAAATCTGCCAGACAATAGAGTATGGCGAGCAAAAATTGAGCTCGTATATGAGAATGATGGATTCGTAGATGCGGCGAAATATGTAAGATTTATGCTTGTGCTCGAGCAAGAACCAGGTCATCCATTGAAAAAAGAATATTATATTGCAGAAGGTGATCAAGTAGATGAGTGGGAGCAAGAAACGCGTTTCTCATCTTCGGACAAGCATTTTAACTTTAGAGAGTATAAAAGAATGCTTCTTCAAAAATATAAAATTGATCCAGATGCGTTTTATTTAATTTGGTATCAACAAGACGTAAATCAATTTGCAGTTATGAAGCCGGAAGAGAGGTTCCGTATTTTTAGTGAAATGACAGGGATTGACACTATTCAAAAGTCTTGGGAATCTTTCAAAGAACAAGAACGTGATAAGGAAGCTATTTTGCAAACGGCTCGTAATAACCAAATTCAATATAAGTTTGAACTTGAGCGATGGGAGAAAGAGAAAAATCGTTATGAAGATCAACAAAATCGTATAAAACAAGGGATTGTACAATATAAAACAGCATTATGTACACTAGAAGATCATTATTTTACAGAACGTATGAAGTATAAGGATGAGCTAGAGGATGTTAAAGAGGTTCTTGATGAGAAGTATGAAGAAGCTCTGCAAGGAGAAGACCATTTTACACAATTAGAAACGGAGTTACACGCGAAACAAGCAAGTTTTCAAAGTGCGGAAAAAGAGCGCGAAATTGCCGAAGAACGACAATTACAGTGTAAAAAGGAAAGTAAAGATAAAGAGCGAGAATGGAACGCGATTAAAGAAGAAATAAAAGATGTAACGGATCGTGTGAAAAATATAGGTATTAGTGAAGAGATTGTAAGAGCAGAAAAGAGTAGTAAAGAACAGCAGTTGAAAGAAGCTGAGAAGGAAAAGGTATATACGGAACAGATTATTAGTGAGACGAATTATACTTTAAATGAGTTAAGGTCAGAGGTTGCGAAGTTAGAAGTACAAGTAGATGGTGATGAAGAAGCCGTCATTTCCGCAAAGAGTTATATAGAGCAATATGAATCTAGTTTTCATATGCAAGAAAAACATGAAGAAGTAGAAGGCTTGATGAGACAAACGAAAGATTTTGTTGAAACGGTAAAAAGAGACCTTCAGCAAAAATATGAAGAGAAAAAGCAACTACAGTTAAATCGTTACGTAAGCCCGAGGCAAGAAGAAGGTTTGCGATATTTTAGAAGGCAAGGATTACAAGCTTATCCGCTTCGAGATTTAATTGAATTAGAAGAAGCCGCAGAATTCCGTAATGAAGATATTGTAAATACAATTAAATATGCAATTTTCGTAGATTCAAAAGAATTTACACCACCAAATGATTTATATTACGTACCATTGCCATTAATCGTTCCAACTGAAAGTGTAATTTCATTACCACAGTATAAGTTAAGAATAAAAGAAGGCGATAATGAAAACCTCGTTTCTGTAGCGATGAAAGCTTTATGGTGGGTAAAACAATTCTTCACAGGTGAGCAGCCGTGTATTCAAAAAGGTAGTTTAATTGATACAAGAGGATTACGTGGTGAACAAGAAAAGGCAGAATATATCTTAAGTGAAAAAGCGATTATGCAACGCTTAGAAGAGACAGAAAAATGGATTGAGGAAAATGAAAAACAGTTAATACAATATGAGCACGACATTAATACGCTGCAAGAAAAAGAAAGAAAACTTCACGATATTGTATACAAAGTAAGAGATGCAGAAGCAATTTTACAAAAAGCTGCCGAACGTACCTTTAGAATAGAACAGTTAGGGCGAAAAAAAGAAGAGAAGCAAAGGTTAGAACAAGAAATACTAAGGCTGTATGCAATTAATCAAGAATTACATACGCACATATCTCGCTTAAGAGAACGTCTTGAAACGTTAGAACAGTACGAAATGATATATGAAGAACTGCATAAGGAAAAAGAAAAAATCGCACATATGCAAAAGCTTGAACAAATTCATAGAGAGTTATTGGACGAGCTAAAGGGAGTAGTAGAGCAAAGAGATATACTTGATGATACTTGTAATAGATTAGAAATTGAATGTAATAAAGCGAGTCAAAAAGTAAAACAACAAAAGCAAGATGTAGAAACATTGCGTGCTGATATTCAGCGCTTAGAAAAGAAAAAAGAGTATATTCAAGAGTATTTCATATCGACAGAAGAGAAGTTGATTGTGATACAAAGAGAAGAACAAGACACGGATGACATGTACGGGAAATTGTTAGAACAAATCGGCTGGGAAAAACAAATTGAAAAATGGTCTGAAGCAAAAGCACTTTCTCAAAAACAAGAAGCACAGATTACGTTAGAAGGTGCTTTAAGCGAAACGGTTAATCCGCTGGCACCAGAAAATTATGCGAAGATGAAAGAAGAAAATGAAAAAAGTAATGCAGAACTACATAACGCAGAACAAATTTTAAACGAACTTCGCGAAAATATAGCGCTTATGAGAGAACGCCTAGAAACGACGATTCAGATGAACGCTCACAAAATTCATAAAAAGTTTGAACAGTACATGGAACAATTCCACTTCGAAGGAAAAATAGAATGGAACATGGATACAAATAAACACGGTGAAATGCGCTACTATCTTTATATAAAAGCACGCAAAAAAGGTCACCGCGGCAAAATGGAAGACATTAGCGCCAAAGGACGCGGAGGAAAAGTAGGAAGCGGCGTATCAGGAGGAGAAGAATCCCTTTCATCTCTACTATTCGCACTAGCTTTACTACAAACAATTGAAGCCTCCCCAGGCTATATCATCCTAGACGAATACGACAGCGCACTAGACGATAGCCGAAAAGAAAAAGTCTTCACCCTATTCGAAGAAGAACTAAACCGAAAAATGATCATCGTATCACCAAAAAGTCACGATCCAAACTACTTACAACACTTCTCACAAGCACTAACAGTTATGCATGATGCGAGTGTGCCGGTTAGTCGGATTTTGCAGGTTAAGAGGGTGACAGAGGAAAATAAAACTGTAATCACGGGTAATTGATTACTAGCCAGCACCAATCGTTTTTTTACGGGTATCCTGACTCCCACATCAAATTTTGATGTGGGAGTTTTGCTGTTGGTTAATATGGGGATAAAGTAAGTAAGGATGTGATTGTAAATGATAATTGATAAATTTATATTAGAGTTTATTAAGGATCTTCAAACAGATAGTTTTTTGAAAGTAATGCCCCCTGCAGAAAAGGAACGATTAGCAGAAATCATTGAGTTTCTTGGTGGGAAAAGTGGCGAGGGGATAAGAGAACGAAATATTGTAGAAGTAGAACCAGCGATTTATCAATTTAAGATTACGCTAAAAGGAATACGCCCACCAATTTGGAGAAGGTTTCTTATTGATAGCCGAGTAACCTTTGAAGAATGGCATCAAATTATCCAAATTGTAATGGGATGGGAAGACTGTCATTTATATAACTTCTATACGAATGATTCATATGTAGAAGTGCAACACTCCGGGGACATGTTTGCATCCAAAAAAGCACAACATGATGCAGCAGACACGAAAATTGGTGCATTAATAACGAAAGAAAAACAAAAATGCCTATACACATATGATTTCGGAGATGGCTGGGAACATGAACTAGTGCTAGAAAAAATATTACCATTTGATGAAGAGGCAATCGTTCCTATATGCCAAAAAGGAAAACGAGCATGCCCACCAGAAGATTGTGGTGGCCCTTATATGTACAATGAAATCCAAAAGGCATTGCGAGGAGAAGGTGAACTGGATGAAGGTTTGCTAGAGTGGCTTGGTGAATTTGATCCTGAGGCATTTGATTTGGAGAATGTGAATGAGATGTTGGAGATGGAGGAGTAGGAGATAGTTTTTATGGGAAGATCGCCTTTTGGTGGTCTTTTTTTATTTGGGGATAAGCTGCTTTGTTGGGTGATGCGGATATTTTTGTGTATGAAAGTGTGTTGTAGTTTCTTGTTAGAAATCAAATACTATTTTTTGTATAGTACCTCCTGATTTCAAATTTTTTATATTAATATAGATTGACAGATAGTTAATTAATTAGATATGGGGCTTGGTTCTTTCTACAGCTGAACTTTTTATATTGTAGAGATATATTTAAAGGGAATTGCTCATACTTTTAGCGTTAGTGAAGAAGAGAGTGGAGAAAAATATCTCATTGATGCTGTGTAATAGAGCTTCACCCTTTTTAGCTGTAGAGTCTAATGCGAATCCTTCTTCAATTAGTTCTTGAATCAAGTGGATTAGACTAAGGTGGATTACCAATTTAGAAAAGGACAAACGAAATTACTCACTTAATTTTAGCGAAAGTTGAGCCGGGATTATTTCAGTGTTTAGAACATCTATTGAAAGAATGGGGTGGTCCACAATGTTTTCTTGCATATAGTGGGGATGAGGTGATGAATTATGAAATTGAAATCGAGAACGTCTCCACTTAAAGTTGGAACTGAAACATATGGCCTACTATGAATTGGAGATGTATTCTTGCAAGTTTTTGAGTTGTGTTTTGTACAAAAAAGGGTGAAAAACCTTTAATTTAATTAAGAGATTTAATTTTGGTATTTAAGAAGATGTGTCTAACAGAAATGAAAGGATGAATCAATACAAAAATATTGAGTACAGTAAGTAACATATAAAAAATAAGAGGACTACAATTCTAAAGATTGTAGTCCTCTTATTTAAAGTAATGAATCTTTCTGATTCCAATCAAATTCTTTTAAACCACGTTTATAAGCAATCTTTAAAAAAGGTGTAACTTTCATATTTATATCATACGATTTTCTTCCACAAAAAGAACAATAGTAATGGGGAATATTGTGTATTAAAATTTGAGATTTACCAACCAAATGTTCAACTGTTCCAATTTGTAGACTAGCATTAGACCCACATCTACATGGTGTTTCAACTCTTTGCTTTTTTTGTCTCTCAGCCAATAACATAACCCCACCTCATTTCTTAATTATTATAAATTATGCTATATATTACTTAAATTATACACTATAAATAAAATTTTTATAATATCGTTATTACATTAATTGTATTTTCATTTAATATTACCAAAACGAGACGACCACTACCATCCTCTTTTTTTCCTGAAATCACCAGAGCTAAATGTGGATGTAGGTGTTTAATCTTGTTAGTATTTTCAGGGTGTTGATGGTTTACATTTAATCGTACTCCAACTACTTTTTTTGCAGTCAGAACACAATTTTTAACATCTTCTTCGTCTTCCCACCCTCTTTTCTGTGGATCCTCTTCATCCAATAAAGAATCTAACACTAACCTATCAATAACATGTGTTTCAATGTCTATAAAAGGTCCACTTTTTAGCACAGTAACAAGCATATCTTTAATCTCTTTTAATCTATCCTTGTTTAATTTTATAGGTATTCCCATAGATATACCATTCCCAGATTGTCTGTTGAGGATTTCTTTGTCTTCCATTAATCTTACTTTAAATCCTATTAAGTTAACTTCCTCATCAGTAAGTTTAACAATCTTTTCTTGTCCCCTGTGCCAAATATATTGGGTACCTTCATTTGAAACAAAAACTTCTACCTCAGACATTTTATTCCAACTCCATAAATTCAGATAACTATTTTATCTTATTATTACATTAAAACCAATCATTTGTAAATTAATAAATAATTTGTGCCTATAAGCGTAATATGTTTATTAACTTAGATTTACTTTGGGTAAGAGTCTTATTTTCTTTTTTTCATAAATTAAAAAATAAAAGCTTCTTATATCTAGTATCTGTATGTAATGATATTTTGTGTTTCTATAAATTAGTTGATTACTTTTTAGTTAATTATCCTAATGAAATGAAAATTACTAGGGGAGATTGGAAATATTATAAATAGAAATTGAAGAGAGATAAATATACTAGTATTGTTTCTGATTGCAAATGGCTATATGGAATATATTGAAGTGTTAAAAGAGGACATAATTTTTCGATAGGGACACTGAATGTTATAGGTATGGGCTTAATTTAAAAAAGCTTAGGATATAAATTGAGCCAATACTGAAGTAATTGATAAATTTAAAAAATAATTATTTTAATAATAGATGTACAATAATTTGACTTAGATATTTAATAAACGACAAAAGAGTCTATACGAGTCTTTTATCAACCTTGAGTGTTATGAGTTTAAACAAAATGCTTTCCTATATAAAAGTCCCAATCTTACGATTCAAAAGGTAAAGGAGAATTTTCTTGATAATACAAGTGATAAAAGAAGCTGAGTCATCTAAAAGACCAATGATCGATTTCTAAGGAGTGATATAAATCACGAGTGATTGGAAAAGCAGCATTGTTTTTAAGGGAATAGAATTTTATTTTTGCAAACACTATACATCTCAAAGGTAATGCAACAACTAAGGGTTAAAGGACGTTCCCAAGCAGTTGTTGAACTTCTTCGCATGGGGAAGCTCTAATTATAAGAAAGTAGCCGACTTTTATACAAAGATTCGGCTGTTTTTCTGTTTATTTAATACTCTAAAGATATACATCTTAAAGAATATAAGATATTTATGTTCAAAATGCCTTGGTACTTAATTAGAGAAATGAGTTTGGAAAATAGATTAATTTTAGTTAGAGAGGGATAATTATGAGGGTACTCCATACACTGCAGAAGTTATGTTCTAATAAAAAAGATTTTAATGGTGGGGATTATTCGTTTTTTGATATATCAAATTTCAATGTAATTACTAGCAGAAAAGAAGACCTGACGGTAATTATATTTGTAGGATGGTAGAAATCTTTTTGCATATTTGATAGTTCAACAAAACCCACAATTTGTTATGTGGGTTTTGAAAAGTTAGGAGAAAAATAATTAATATTTGCAATTCAACTAAGAAATCTAGCAAATCGTCTTAGAAGTAGTTATAACGAATTTGCAAACAATCCATGTACCTGTTTATGAAAAAATTTCCTGTTATAATTAAAATAGAGCAGCAGTTTTGAAAGGGAGAGATTTTTTATGAATAAAGATGTATTAGAACAATTTGGTTTAGATATTCAACAAACTAGACTTTTATTTAGCATGCAACGTTACATCGTAGAACAAGATATCGGCATTGAAAAAAATGAAAAATATAAAGAAAAGAAAGTTCAATGGTTACATATTTGGGAGAAAGGAATTCTTCAGGTTTTAAACAACGCAGATAATAAAACAGATTTAGATTTTATTAAAGGAGAAGAAGAACTGAGAAAAACATCTAATCATATTATTAATATGAATGAGAATTTTAATATATCTCAGTATTTGATTCTATTAGAGTTGTCTTTGTTTGTTCCTTATTTTCCAATCGGAGAATTTCAAACAAAGTTTTATGAAAGAGTAAATTTAGACAACAAGTATGCAGATTTTTTATTGGAGAAATTTGCTGGTATGTTAGAAGTCGATAAAGAATTCATTGAACGTTATAGAAAGGCATTTAAAAATTCAATTCGTTCTATATCTGGATTCTATACGAGAATGTTAATTGGTGCAGGAGTAGGCGCTGTATTATTAGCAATTACGGCAGGATTTGCAGCACCTTTTATTGGAGGTTTAGCAGCTCCTCTTGGACTTTATGGTGCAGCTGCGGTAAATGCAGGATTAGCAGCTTTAGGAGGAGGAGCTGTTGCTGCAGGTGGTTTTGGAATAGCAGGTGGATTATGCGTGATTGTTGGAGGTGGTACGATTTTTGGAGTGCTAAGCGGAGGGGTTATGGGTGCGGCTTTAAGTAGTTCATCTGAGTTTGCTTTGCGTGAAGGTGCGAAATTGGAAGTAGTGATGAAGGAGATTATACTTCTTGCTCAAAAAGATGTTCGACTTGCTCAAGAGATGATTAAAAGTCAACAAGATGTTATTAGAGAATTAGAGAAACAACTATGTAATTTGAAGTTCAATGAAAAGGAGAATAAAGAGAAAATTAAAACGTTAGCTAAGTCTATTGATTATTTACGTACTTCTCTTAATAGCTCTTATAAAGTGTTAAATGATATTGAAACTACTGTATAAATAAAGGACGGTAAAAATGTCAAAAAAGAAAATCATTGATTTTAATGAAGAATTTTCTTCCATACAGGATAGTATAAGCTTTATCACTTCTGATTCATTCTATGTTAACAGAATGAATCAGGAGAACTTAGAAGAAATAGAGAGACTTGAAAAAGAAATTTCAAATTTGTTTTCTAAATCGAATCTACAGCAAGATGAGATTATTAATGAAAAAACAAATCATATAGATAGTAATTTAAGAATTTATTCTAAAGAATATTTTAAAAACATATCTGATGAATTAGAAAAACAACTGTTAAATGATGTGAACAATCGTGCAGACCTAATCTCATCTTTAACAAAATTAGATATAACTATTTCTGTTGTAATTGGTCTTGTTGGAGTAATAGTCGATTTGTTTTTAGTAAAGGTACCGAAAGATATCAATTATTTGAAAAAGTACCAACAAGGTGGAAGTCCATTTACTGAATGGCTTCGTACTTTAGGTATAGATGAGAATGGTAAATTAAATGACTTCTTTCAGTTATTAGAAGAAAAATGCAAGGTGAATTTTGATGCTAGTACAACGAAAGCCTTTCCTGATTATGCAAATCAAGTAAATGGATTTTATCCTAAAACACATAGAATGATGAATTTAGGTCACGATCCATTGTTTGGTTTGATATTCGGACTAATTGACATGTTTAATGGTAGGACAACCTTAATTGATTCGAAAGGGATCATACATTGTATTCCAATTGAAAAATATCAGGATTTTCCTATGGATAATAAAATATTTGCACCGTTAATTTGGCTCGGACACATTTTATCAGATGTATGTACTAAAATGGGAATACCAATTCCAGGATGGGGATTTACTCAGTTATTACAGTTTGGAAATTTAGGTGAGAATAGCAAAACAGTTGCAGATATAACAAGGTGGATGTATATAGAAGGATATGATATAAGGCACTTTCTAACAATGGGTACGGTACCAGCGATTATAGAAATGTGTACTAAAATGTATTTTAAATTTACTTTATCAAAGGATGAATTTTTATCCCCAATCTATATAAAAGAATTAAAATCGATACAAAATAATATTAGGTTAGAAAAAATGATTTTCATTGCCCATTCTGTGGCGGTCAGTGGAAACATAGGTAAAATTATGATGTATCATGGAAATCCATTAGCATTCAACTTTTCTGAGTGGTTAGTATTTGCTAAACAAAGTGTCCAGATGTTACTTATTCAGTCAAGAGATACTACTGGTGAAAAAATAGTGAGAAATAGAAGTAGGATCGATGAAGAATGGAAGAACATTATGGATACGGAATGAATAAAGCCTTTGTTAATTTAAATTAATCACGTAAATATATTTAAGGTGAAGGCTCTATGTACCAGTTCAAAGAAGAGACTAGTTTTTATTTGCTTAAAGCAAGTGCCGATATTTATTTATCATTAAATCTTCGTGGTAAAAATCAAATTGATATTATGTTGGAACATGTGAATCCTATGCAGATATGAATTAATTCAATTGGCGTATGAAAAAAGCTGCACCTCTAACAATTAGAGGTGCAGTTTTTTACCACTCCCGCCATTCTTCTGTAATATCTTCTTCGGATTCTAAGCCAGCTATTCGTGCTGCTGTATCGATAAATTCATAGAGATCTTCTCTTTCCATTGTTTCGATAAAATGGTCATGTTCGATATTTAGTTCATTTATTTTTATAACTACCTCTTTAACGACTTGCATTACTTCGACTTCGGTTGGATTCTCGCCTAATTGCTCTAAATTGTTAATGTAAGTGTCAAGAACTGTATTTGTTGCACTTATATTTTCTTCAGTGAAAAATTCCCCATCTTCATCATGCTCAATCCATGGGGTTGTTGGTTTGTTTTTTTTCAATTCATCAAATGTCATGATAACCTCCTAAAAATGTTTTTTTATCTTTAATCTCATTCTACATTTTCAATTATATATAACAACCATTTCAGAGGAATTTCCTATAGGCTGCTAGTTTTTCAACGCATTTTACGAGGCTACCTATTCGTGGTCTTTTTATTTTACCCTCCGCATAAATATATTTTATCCCGCTATTTGCCGGGCAGTAAGACTCCCACCTCAAAATTCGGCGAATGCGGAGGAGTTAGGTGGGAGATCAACTGCCCGTAAAAGCCCGATTGGTGAAGGCTAATAATCAGTGGGGGATGGACAAACCCCCACTGATTAAAGTTTCACTTTATCGCAAGAATTCATTAATAGATTTCAAACTGTCTATCTTTGCGAAAAAGTTTGACAATACATACGGGTAGTGGTAATTTAAAACCTATAAGAAAACTCGGTATTAATTCCGAGTTTTCTTATAGGTGTAAATAGTCGAGAGGGGTCGAAATATGAAGAAGTTGTTTGCATTACCATTTGTCCTACTATTACTTATTGCATTAGCGGCTTGCTCAGGGGAGAAAGATTCTTCAAAGCAAGCAGGAACTAGTAAATCAGGGACTCCGAAAGATGGAGGAACGTTAACAGTTGGTGTTAGTGATAATCCAGATACGATGAACCCGCTTTATGCGAATGATCGTGTCTCGCTCACGATACAGCAAGCTTTATATGCACCGCTGTATCATATGGAAGACGGTAAGAAAAAATTTGTTCTTGCTGAGAGCTTTACGCCTTCAGAGGATCAATTAACATGGACTTTAAAATTAAAGGATAATTTGAAATGGCATGATGGTAAGAAAATTACATCAGATGATATTGTATTTACATTCAAATCTATTCTAGATGAGAAGCAAAATAGTTCAAGCCGTGAAAACTTTATTTTTAAAGGAAAGCCGCTTGAGGTGAAAAAAGTGGATGAGCTAACGACTCAATTTGTATTACCACAAGTAAGTGCATCTTTCGAAGGGGTTATGAATGACTTCTTCCCAATTCCGAAACATGTATTTGAAGGTGAAGCAGATTTAGTGAAGAGTAAGAAAAACCTACAACCTGTAGGGTCAGGTCCATTTAAATTAAAAGAATTTAAGTCAGATGAATATGTTGCGCTAGAGCGATTCGATGATTATTTTGCTGGTAAAGCGAAATTAGATTCTGTCGTGTACCGCGTTGTAAAAGACCGTAATACGGCAAACGTTTCACTTCAAAATGGTCAAATCAATATGAAGATGATTGAGCCGCAAGACTTTAAGAAATTAGATAGCACTGGGAACTTCTCAATGGTGACATTCCCTGAAGGTAGATTATTCTACTTAGCTTATAACTTTAATACAGACCTTATGAAGAAAAAAGAAGTGCGCCAAGCAATTGCGCATGCATTAGATAAGAAAGAAATGATTAACTCAGCATTCGTTTCTAGTCAATTTGCAGAACCAGCAAATTCAATCTTAACACCAGACGCTATGTATTATGCGAAAGATATTAAAGAGTATAAGTATGATCAAAAAGAAGCGAAAGATTTATTAGCAAAAGCTGGTGTGAAAGATAAAGAAAAAATACGCGTTATGTATGTAACGAATAATAAAATTATGGAAAGCTTAGCGCTATATACACAACAAAAATTACAAGAAGTTGGTTTACAAGTTGAACTGAATGCATTAGATGCTAGTGCAGCAAGTGAAAAAGGCTTAGATAAAGCGAATAAAGACTATGACATTACATTCGGTGGTTACATAATGGGACCAGAGCCAGATTCATATAAGAGTTTATTCTTAAGTAATGCTGAATACAATTATGCACGTTATAAAAACGCTGATTTCGATAAATTATGGGAAGAAGCTGCGGTTGAAACAGATAAAACAAAACGCGCAGAGCTATACCATAAAATCCAAGATACAGCTAGAGAAGACTTACCTTATCTTCCAATCGCATATCCGAAAGCAGTTATTGCAGTAGATAAAAAGTTTGATGGATTAAAAGAAGCAAAAGCAATTCCAGTTACAATGTTTGAAGATTTATCGAAGATTTATGAAGTGAAATAAGAAACTATGAAGAAGCTGGTGGAAATCAGCTTCTTTATCTTGAGGGGGGAAGTTTGTGTATAAAGTAATTGCAAAGAGGCTTTTAAATGCGATTCCGCTTTTATTTGTTATTTCTATTATTTCTTTTTTATTAATAAAACTAGCGCCGGGCGATCCCGTTCGAAACTTTGTAACGCCGAATATGAGTCCGATTGACGTTGAACGTATTCGCAAAAGTTTAGGACTAGATCAGCCGATTTACGTGCAATATTTTTTATGGTTAAAAAATATTTTAACAGGGAATTTTGGATACTCACTTCAAAACCATCGTCCTGTTTTAGAACTTATTACAGAAAGATTACCCGCAACAATCGGGTTAATGGGATCATCTTTACTCGTCTCATTTGTAATCGCAATACCACTTGGACTATTTACAGGTGTGAAAAAGAACTCGTTCTTTGACCGCATTGTGAACTTCATCTCCTATGTGGGAATCTCAATGCCAGTCTTTTGGTTCGCGTTACTATTAATCTATTTATTCTCTTTAAAATTGAACATGCTTCCGAGTATGGGTATGCGCACAGTCGGTCAAGATTCCTTCTGGGATATTGTCCAGCACGGTATTTTACCTTGCATGGTGCTAGCGTTCCAAAACATCTCTGTCTATATGAGATATATTCGCTCAAGTACAATTCAGCAATTAGAAGAAGATTACGTACAAATTCAATATGCGTACGGTGCTTCACAGAAAACAGTTTTATTTAATCACGTACTTCGAAACGTATTAATACCGATCATTACAATCTTCGGATTATCCATTCCAAGTTTAGTAGGCGGAGCGTTCATTACGGAAACAGTATTCTCATGGCCAGGACTTGGTTCACTCGGGGTAAATGCTATTTTTAGATTTGATTATCCAATTATTATGGCAATCACATTATTATCATCGTTCATGTTAATTCTCGGTAATTTAATTGCTGATATTTTATATGGCGTAGTAGATCCACGCATTCGAATGAGGGGGTGATTTGGAATGAACAATAGGAGATTTCAAACGATAAAAAATAGTTTTACAAAAAATAAGTTTGTAGTAATGGGAGTTATTATACTGGGTGTTTTAACAATCGCGTCTCTTTTCGCATTCGTATCACCGTACGATCCTAGTAAAATGTCGATTCCAGATCGTTTACAAGAACCGAGTTTAAGTCATCCTTTCGGAACGGATGATTACGGAAGGGATTACTTAACGAGAGCGTTATATGGCGGACGAGTTTCCCTTGCTGTTGGTTTTCTAGCGATGGTTGTTTCCATTACAATCGGGACCGCAGTAGGAACAATTAGCGGATATTTTGGCGGAAAGTTAGACAACTTCTTAATGCGAATTGTTGAAGTTCTTATGTCGATTCCATCATTCTTCTTAATGCTGTTATTAAATGCGTATTTAAAACCAGGAATTACAACGCTTGTTCTTATCATCGGATTATTAACGTGGATGGACACCGCACGTATTGTAAGGGCAGAAACGTTATCTGTAAAAGAGCGTGAGTACGTTTTATATGCAAAAGTATCTGGACAAAAATCATTGATGATTATTGTAAGACATATAATTCCTAACATTTTATCGACGATTATAATCGCAGCGACATTAACAATTGCGACATCGATTTTAATGGAATCATCACTTAGCTTCTTAGGATTAGGTATTAGAGAACCAGATTCTTCTTGGGGCAGCATGCTAAATAATGCGCAAGGATACATAGGTGAAGCTTGGTATTTAACACTCTTCCCAGGGTTCCTTATTCTATTAACGGTACTAAGTTTTAACGTAATCGGTGAAGCGTTGAAAAAAGCTTTCGCACCAAAAGGGGCTCATCATGAGAATTAAGGCTGTAAGTGAGGGGGAGTGAAAAGCGTGTCTGAAAAACTATTAGAAGTAAAAAACTTAAAGACTTCTTTTTTCATAGAAGACGGCGAAGTAGAAGCGGTTCGCGGCGTTTCATTTAGTTTGAAAAAGGGTGAAGTTGTTGGGATTGTTGGCGAATCGGGGAGCGGAAAGAGCGTTATGGCGAAATCCGTTATGGCTCTCGTTACGTCGCCAGGGAAAGTGAAAGAAGGAGAGATTCTTTTTCAAAATGAAAACGTGCTTTCTAAATCGGAGAAAGAATTACGCTCTATTAGAGGAAATCAAATTTCACTCATCTCCCAAGATCCAATGTCGGCATTAAACCCAGTTGTGAAAATTGGTAAGCAAATGACGGAAGTAATTATTCGGCATCAAAAAGTGAAAAAGAAAGAAGCACAAAATATCGCGGTTAACTTACTAAAACAAGTCGGTCTTTCTTCACCGGAAGAAAGGGTAAAACAATATCCGCATGAACTAAGCGGTGGTATGAAGCAGCGGGTTATGATTGCAATGGCGATGTCTTGTAACCCAGACCTTCTCATTGCGGACGAACCGACGACTGCGCTTGATGTAACGATACAAGCACAAATACTAGATTTAATGAAAAACTTAAAAAACGAAACGAATATGTCGTTACTTCTTATTACACATGATCTTGGAATTGTTGCGCAAAACTGTACACGCGTCATCGTTATGTACGGCGGACTTATTATGGAAGAAGGACATGTACTTGATATATTCCAATCGCCGAACCATCCATATACGAAAGGGCTATTAAACTCTCTGCCAAAAATATCGAACGGCGTAAAAGAAAGACTAGCTCCAATTCAAGGTGTAACGCCAAACTTACTACATCCGCCGGAAGGATGCCCATTCGCAGAGCGTTGCCCGCATAAAATGGACATTTGTGAAAAAGAACGTCCGCCATATTTTGAAATCGGAAACGGAAGACGCTCTATGTGCTGGCTAAACGATAGGGCGGTAGGTGATTCACATGCATGAAGAAAACTTAATTGAAGTTCGGAACTTAAAAAAGTATTTTCCTATTAAAAAAGGACTATTCGGCAGAAAAACAGAGCAATTAAAAGCAGTCGATGACCTAAGCTTCACAATTAAAAAGGGTGAAACATTCGGACTAGTAGGAGAATCAGGCTGTGGAAAATC
The DNA here is from genome assembly GCF_044908115.1 of Bacillus sp. RC51. Taxonomy (NCBI): domain Bacteria; kingdom Bacillati; phylum Bacillota; class Bacilli; order Caryophanales; family Bacillaceae; genus Bacillus; species Bacillus sp. RC51. Next base: position 116,607 of record NZ_JBIYCW010000007.1, read on the forward strand.
AACGACAGGAAGAAGTATCATTCGCTTACACGATGTAACTTCAGGTAACATTCTATTCGACGGAAAAGATATCGCAGATCTAAAAGAAAATGAACTAAAAGAATACAGAAAACGAATGCAAATCATTTTCCAAGACCCATACGCATCATTAAATCCGACAATGAACGTATTCCAAATTATTAGCGAACCGATGAACATTCACGGCTCTTACACGGCGGAAGAAAGAAAAGAAATCATTCTAGACCTTCTCAAAAAAGTAGGACTAAAAGAAGAACACCTATATCGCTACCCGCACGAATTTAGCGGAGGCCAAAGACAGCGCATTAGCATCGCACGCGCACTATCTGTAAAACCGGACTTCATCCTATGTGACGAACCAATCTCAGCACTAGATGTCTCAGTCCAAGCACAAGTCGTAAACATGCTGCAAGATATTCAAGAAGAAACAGGCGTCACATACTTATTCATCGCACATGACCTATCCATGGTAAGACACATATCAGATAGAATCGGAGTCATGTACTTAGGAAACATAGTAGAAATTGCCGACAGCGAAGACCTATACACAAAACCGGCACATCCATACACACAAGCACTACTCTCATCCATGCCAGAACCAGATCCAACGAACACAGGCAAAGAACGGATCATTCTGCAAGGTGAAGTACCAAGCCCACTCAACTCACCATCCGGCTGCAAATTCAGAACGCGCTGCAAATTCGCCACTGAAAAATGCGCACAGGAAGTACCGAAAATGGTGGAGATTGCGAAGGGGCATGAGGTGGCTTGTCATTTGTTTTAGAGGGAGAGCATCGGGGGAACCTGGTGGTATTTCAGTTGGTAATATGATAGCGCTTCTAGCGTTAAATAATTTATATAATAAACAATAAACATAAAAAAGAGCTAAGGTTCTCATACAGCCGTAGCTCTTTTTTATGTTTGTTAAACAATATCCTTTCAAAAAAATATTTAAGTCTATATTTATCCCGCTATTTGCCGGGCAGTAAAACTCCCACCTCAAAATTCAGGTGGAGCAAAGAAGTTAGGTGGGAGATCGACTGCCCGTAAACGCCCGATTGGTGAAGGCTAATAATCAGTGGGGGATGAACAAAACCCCCACTGATTAAAGTTTCACTTTATAATTTTTTCTATCTTAATGCATAAAGACAGGGGAGGATTATATTTAATTCCCTTCCATACCTCTGATGGGGTGGACATCAATGAGATGTTGTTTTTTGTTCACGGATTTTTAACATCTTTATTTACAGTGTTTTGAATGTAATAATAAAAAGTTTGCTTTCATATTAGAAAAGGTTAGTCCCTCACTTCACTCCACTCCAGTTAAAAACCTCACACCCAAAAACAAAGGGGAATTCAATTGTTCAAACTCATATAAAGTTTCAATCTTGTCTAAGCATCCATTAGGATATACAATTGATCATCTATTTTTCTTTACATAATCTCCAGATACAGTCCATATCAACTATAGATTCTTGTCTTATGCTAAATGTAATCAAAAAGCAAGTAGATAAAGATAATGACTAAAACATTAACTCTAGATACTTTTTTGATGAATATTACAAATAAACAGGAGGTAATGAAAATGATTAAAACATTATTAGCAGGAGCACTTTTAAGTACAGGATTGGTAGCGGGAGGTGCAGTAGGTGCAGATGATGCGAAAATGGACAATTTAAAGTCAAATGAAAATAGTTCCAATCAAGTAATTACACAGAGTGCAGATGGAACAACGTCTTTCTCACAAAACTTTGATTTACCTAAAGATGCAGTGCCAGCAACTCCTAAAGGAGACGTAAAAACTGTTGAAAGAACAGAAGGTACAGGTTCTCAGGAAGGAAAAATGGTACCAGCAAAAGAAGGTGCAGATTCTCAATCTGGATTTGAAATGGGAGCCCCTGAAAAACCAGAGCATGCAAAAACTGTTGAAAGAACAGAGGGTACAGACTCTCAAGAAGGAAAAATGGTACCAACAAAAGAAGGTACAGATTCTCAATCTAGATTTGAAATGGGAGCCCCTGAAAAACCAGAACATGCAAAAACTGTTGAAAGAACAGAGGGCACAGACTCTCAAGAAGGAAAAATGGTACCAACAAAAGAAGGAAATTAAATAATATATAGTTATGACGAAGAGCATCCAAAAAGTGGTGCTCTTTTTATATTATAGGGATTAACTAGTTTTACTGAATATAGAACTGTAGGAGGAATTGAGGCTAGAACATGAGGGACTATCTCTTCAAATCATGGTGTTTGAAGCACTAGTTTTGGTGGTAACGTTACAACATAAACATTTTATTAGAGATTTTTTAAATTTACATACACTCTAGATAGACTACATATCAACTTCAGATACTTGTTTTATGATACAAGTAATCAAACAAAAGGAGGGCAATACAAAATGATTACAACAGTATTAACAGGCCACTCTTTTAAGTACAGGAGATTATTAACAGGTGGAGAAAATGTTGAAGATGTACAGACAGATAAACATATTCCATATGAACAAAATGAATTACAGCAAACTCTAGAAAAGTACGATTCGAAGAAATTTGAGTTATAAAAAGAAAATAGATAAATATAGTGAAAATAGATAAATTGACAAGAGAAAAGCACTTTGTGTATATCACAGGTGCTTTTCATTTTGATATAGGGCTTGAATTAAATTTTTGCACTAAAATATATACGGCAAAAAGGGGGGAGTTCATTGCACAAAGTTATTTATGGAATATTAATTTTAATTTATACTTTGTATTCATTTTTTGTAAGTGATGGAAGTGAAGTAAGGTTTATTATGGTGTTAACTATAGTACTTATCTTTTCTGTAGTTTTAGAAAAAGGAAATGCAAACAAAACGACTGATTAAAGGTCTTTTTGTTTGCATTTTTTAGTTGGCTATTAAAGTCCAGATGTTTTAGGGACACTATCAAATTTTTATTTGATGAAAACACCCGCCTAAAATAGAAAACTTTTAACCTATTATCATTTATTCCGTAGCTTTTAAGGTATTTAACACGACTTTGGTTGCGTCTGCAATAAGTTTATCATCGTATTTAGCATCTTCTTTATCATGATTAGAAAGTATAGCAAGAACAATCGGCTTTTTATTTGGTGGCCAAATAATTGCGATATCATTTCTTGTTCCGTAAGATCCCGCGCCTGTTTTATCAGCTACTTCCCAGCCTTTTGGTACGCCCGCACGAATCAATTTATCTCCAGTTGTATTTCTCTTCATCCAATCTACTAATAGTTCACGTTTTTCTATTGGAAGTGCAGTTCCTAATGTAAATGATTGAAGTGTCTTAGCTATCGCTTCTGGTGTACTGGTATCGTGTGTTTCTCCTGGATGCACTTCATTTAATTCAGGTTCAAATCGTTCTGAAGTAGTAACAGTATCTCCCATTTCTTTCAAGATTTTTTCAAATTCAGAGGGGCCCCCTAACTGTTTAAGAATCAAATTATGTGCTGTGCTGTCACTATATCGAACAGAAGCATCTGCAAGTTCTTTTAAAGTCATTCCTGTATCAACATGCTTTTCAGTAATTGGATTATAATTAGAAAGATCTTCATGAGTATACGTAATCCTTTGATCAAGAGCTTCTAATGAGTTCTTGCGTAAAAGAGCGCCCACAGCTAATGATTTAGATGTAGATGCAAATGCAAAACGATCATCTGAATGATAAGCAACAGTTTGATTCGTACCTGTGTCCAGTGCATAAATACCAAGCTTAGCATCATATTCTTTTTCAAGTTTAGCGAAAGATTGATTACCTGTATTTTCTTGTTTAATTTGATTAGCTTGATTCGTTTGTTTAGGTGGTTCAGATTGAGTGTTACTATTGGAACAGCCTATAAGTGATACACATGAAAGTAATATTACAGGCACAATCTTTTTGTAATGTAAAATGTTAAAGAACTTGTTTAAAACGAACATAAATTTTCAACCTCTTTCAAGAATATATGGATTTTGTCTAGGTATTCTAAATACCAATGCAATTAAAGATGGCATAGGGTAACAATACTACTGTAGCTAAGATTTCACAGGTTAAAGGACATCCAAAACGTTTATCTCGCATCAACGGGCAGTAAGACCCCCACTGATTAAAGTTTCGCTTTATATGATTGATAAGTCACGGTTTGGGGTGTTTCTTTTTTGCTTTCACTTGTAATGGTTCACCTGTGAAAGTATTAAACTTGTAATACTTAACCGTAGTATTACAATACATATTTTTTACTTTTGGGAATAATAAGTCCTTTCTTTTTTTTGTAATACATAAAAATAGATGTCAAACGGGATATGTTGTATCCAATCTGGACAACTAATATTAGAAATACACTTATTAGACACTCTAAGTAATAAATTTGTTCCACTTTAAGATGAGGAAGAATTTGGGGTTTGTAAAATGACAATGGAACTACGTGTTTTTTCGTCATACAAAAACCTCTACATATAAGTAGAGGTTTTTAAATTATATATTAATAAATTATGCTTTTTTAAATAAAGCAAATCGAGTTCGGGTAAACGAAGAACATAGAATACATAATTTCAACTAGATTTATTATTAGCTAGTTTATCTCCACCACCAAGCTCCGCCTCAATCTGCGAAGTCTTCGATGACTCATCCATACGCCAATATGTAATAAAGCTTATCGCGATACATCCAGCTACATAGAAGTAGAATAGTGATTCCATTCCGATACTTTTTAGCCATAATGCGATGAACTCCGCTGTTCCGCCAAATATCGCAACGGTTAGTGCATACGGTAAACCTACGCCAAGTGCACGAATTTCAGTTGGGAAGAGTTCGGCTTTTACAATTGCGTTAATGGAAGTGTAACCAGTAACGATAATGAGACCGACCATCATGAGTAAAAATGCTACCATTGGTTCTGTCGTTTTTTCCATAAAGAAGAAGATTGGTGCTGTTAGTAACGTTCCGAGAATACCGAAAGCCATTAATAGTGGGCGGCGTCCAATTCTATCGGATAATAGCCCTGCAATTGGTTGAAGTACGACGAATATAAGTAGTGCGGCAAAGTTAATCCAGCTTACAACTTCTTTCGGGAGACCAACTGTGTTTACCATGAACTTTTGTAAGTATGTTGTGTACGTATAGAATGCGACAGTGCCTCCTAGTGTTAGGCCGACTACTGTTAATACTGCTTTCGGGTGTTTCATAAGAGCGCGAACGGTTCCTGCGCTTTCGCGGTTTTTCGATTCCATATTTGAGAACTGCTCTGATTCATCCATTGTACGTCGAAGCCATAATACAGCTACTGCTCCCATCGCACCAATAATGAATGGAATACGCCATCCCCAAGCTTTCATATCTGGTTCGCTTAGTAATTGCTGAAGAACAATTTGAACGCCTAACGCAACCATCTGTCCAGCAACGAGCGTTACATATTGAAAACTTGAATAAAAACCACGGCGTCCACTACTAGCCATTTCAGATAAATACGTTGCGGAAGTTCCATACTCTCCGCCAAGTGATAACCCTTGAAGTAAACGAGCAAGAACTAAAATAATTGGTGCCATAATACCGATGCTTTCGTAACTAGGTGTACAGGCGATAATTAAAGAACCACCGGCCATAACTGTAATGGAAAGCGTTAATGCTGCCCGGCGGCCGTGCCGATCTGCATAGCGTCCCATTAATAAACTTCCGATAGGGCGCATTAAAAATCCGACTGCGAAAATAGCTGCTGTGTTCAGTAACTGACTCGTTGGATCTCCTTTAGGAAAGAACTCTGCTGAGAAGTAAACAGCGAAAGCAGAGTAAACGTACCAGTCATACCATTCAATTAAATTGCCGACAGAACCTTTGAAGATATTGCCGGCGACTCGGTTAGATTTTGCTTGAGCCATAATAATTCCTCCTCTTGCTTATAAATAAAATGATAATTATGAAAGCGTGTTCAATATAGTTGAATTGTACTGTCCTTGAATTGAAATCTCAATATTATGACAATTTTATTCTTTTTGTACTTTATGTACATGGAGTTTTTAATAGTTGATTCATTTTCAGTTTTGTCATAATAATAGGAAAAGGAGATTGATAGTTTTGAATATTTTATCAAAGGATATGAAGTATGAAAAAATCACGCAAAGTGTCATTACAAACGAAAATAGTAAGCTTAATTATTACGTTAATTTTATTTGTCGTTCTCCTATTAACGGGAATATTTGTTTACATTCAGTCCGTTGATACGAAGCACCAAGTGGAACAGCTAGCACTGCAAACGGCTAAATCTCTTTCTTTTATGCCAGCTATAAAAGAGGCTTTTCAAAATAACGAGCGTAAAAATAACATTCAATCTATTGCGGAACAAGTTCGTGAGCAAGCTGGTGCGGATTATGTAATTGTGGAAGATCGTTACGGGGTTATGTATTCGCATTCTAATTCGGAGCTAATTGGTACAAAGAGTAACAATCCATATAACTATGAAGCACTCACTTTTGGTGGTTATTATACGCTCGAAGGAAATGGTGCAAGTGGACCAGCTTTAATGGCGAAAGCACCCATTATTGTTCAGAACGGAGACTACGATCAAGTAGTAGGCGTTGTAACAGTAGAGTTTTCAATAAAAGGTATTGAATCTAACATATTGAGTAGAACGAAAGAAATCATACTATTTTCCTTAGCGGTATTATTAGCCGGCATTGTTGGGGGAATTCTTTTAGCACGTAGTATTAGGAAGGATACACTTGGTTTGGAACCGAATGAAATCGCAGCGTTATACCGGGAACGAAGTGCAATACTACTATCTATAAAAGAAGGAATTATCGCTATTGATCAAAACGGTTTTATTACGATGATGAATACGTCGGCAGAAGAAATGCTTCATGTAAATGGTGATTATATGCAGCAGCACATTTCAAAAGTTTTACCGGAATTTAATATGGAGAGAGTGTTAGAAAGCGATCAAGAAATCGCGTTTCAAGATAAAGTGTTTATTTTAAATAGGACACCGGTACTCGAAAATAACAGTACGGTAGGTATTGTATGTAGTTTTAGAGATAAAACAGAACTGCAAAATCTAGTGAATACAATATCTGAAGTAAGAAAGTATTCTGAGGATTTACGCGCTCAAACACATGAATTTACAAATAAACTTTTCGTCCTATCAGGATTACTCCAGTTAGGACATTACAAAGAAGCGATTGAATTTATTCAGCAAGAATCTAGCATTCATCAAAGCCAAAACCATATTTTATTCCATCAAATTCACGATGCGAAAGTACAAGCTATTTTATTAGGGAAAATCGGAACAGCATCTGAGAAGAAAATTGATTTTCATATTGAAGGAGATAGTGCGCTTCATCCGTTACCAGACCATATAAAAGTTTCGCATCTTATTACGATCCTTGGAAACATAATCGACAATGCATTTGACGCGGTGAGTGGACAAGAGGAAAAGAGTGTTTCCTTCTTTGTTACGGATATTGGACACGATATTGTGTTTGAAGTGATAGATAGTGGAGCAGGGATACCGGCAGAAAAAATCACGACCATTTTTCAAAAAGGGTTTTCAACGAAAGGAAATGATCGTGGTTACGGACTAGCAAACGTGAAAGAAATGGTAGATCTACTAGAGGGAACAATTGAAATTCAAAACGAGAAAAATGGGGGAGCTATTTTTACAATTTACCTTCCGAAAACATTGAGAGAAAGTACATGACAAACAGGGGGATGGACATATGTTGAAGGTTGCAATTGCAGAAGATGATTTCCGCGTCGCGCAAATTCAAGAGGAGTTTTTATCAAAAATAAAGGACGTAAAAGTGATCGGAAAAGCATTGAACGCAAAAGAAACGATGGAACTACTACAAAAAGAAGAAATCGATTTACTTCTATTAGATAATTACTTACCAGACGGAATTGGTACAGACTTATTGCCGAAAATCCATGCTGACTTTCCAAACGTTGACGTCATTATGGTTACAGCGGCGAATGAAAACCATATGTTAGAAAAGGCAATTCGAAACGGCGTAAGCAACTACCTTATAAAACCGGTCACGTTAGATAAATTTGTTCGAACCATTGAAGACTATAAAAGAAAGAAGCAACTATTACATAGTAACAATGAAGTGAATCAAGCACTCATCGATAACTTCTTCGGTACTTCGCAAACACAAGATATAAAAAACTTACCGACAGGCGTTGATCCGTTAACACTGCAAAAAGTGAAAGGAATTATAAAAGGATTCGAAGAGGGCATTACAATAGAAGAAATGGGAGAACAAATGGGTGCCTCCAGAACAACCGCAAGAAGATATTTAGAATACTTAGTAGCGACAAACGAATGCACAGTAGAGTACACATACGGCATTATCGGACGACCAGAACGAAAATATCGCATAGGACGAGGACTATGAAAAAACGATTATTACTATGTATATGGATCATGACAGGAGTAATAGCTGGTTGTTCTGTAGAAAAAACGCACAAGAATAAAGTGAACATAGAAGGAGTAGAAATCGTTGCGCCGAACGTTCAAGGAGCTGGATGGGACTTAACAGCACGAGCAATGCAAAAAACGCTGGCAGAAGAAAAAATCTTCACAAAACCAATCACTGTCACAAACAAAGTAGGTGGCAGCGGTGACGTCGGATGGAAATATACGAAACAAAAAGGCGGTCACGTACTGGCGATTAACTCAAGCTTACTCATAACGAACAACCTACTAGGCCACAGTAAACTAACATATAAAGACTTCACCCCACTCGCAACACTCGCATCAGATTGGGAAGTCGTTGTCGTATCAAAAGAATCAAACATAGAAAACGCAAAACAACTAATGGAACAACTAAAACAAGACAAGAAAAATTTCAAAATCGGCGTTGCCCCCGGCCTAGGAAACGACGATCACCTATCCTTCGTACAAGTAAGCAAAGCCTTCGGCATAAACCCTGCCGAACTACAATTCTTCGTCTACGAAAACAAAGAAAAAATCATAAACGCCCTAACGAACAAACAAATAGGCGCCGCAACAATGACCCTATCCGAAGCCGAAAAACAATACAAAGCCGGCAAAATAAAAATACTAGCCGTATCCGCACCAAAGCGCCTAGACCGACTACCCGAAATCCCAACATGGAAAGAACAAGGAATCGACGTCATATTCCAGCACTGGAAAGGGATTATGGGCCCGAAAGATATGACGGAGGAAGAGATTGCTTATTGGGATGGTGTTATTAAGCGGATGGTGGAGAGTGATAGTTGGAAGGGGGTTTTGAGGGAGAGGGGTTGGGAGAGTTTTTATAAGGGGAGTGGGGAGAGTAGGATATTTCTTGAGGAGAGTGGTCAGGAGTATAGGGAGTTAGTGGGGAATAATAGAAATTATTAAATCATACGATATGGCGTATGATTTTTCTTTTATACATAGTTTGGTAAAATAGTAGTAATTGTAATTAATTGTAACGGTGGGGATGAAAATGTTAGATCAACTCATAATTGAATTGGCTAAATCAAAAAAACAGGTTGAAGATATAAAAGGTAATAAATCTTATTTGATTATAAATAAGGATGATGAAGGGTTATACGTTGAAACTAAACTTTCACTTGAGCAATATGAAAAGGGCGAGACAGCAATATCTTATTTTAAAGTGAGTTTTGAAATTCTTAAAAATGCTTGGGGAAAACTTATTGATGTTCGTAAGGTAAAGCATGAGGATTTTGGGCAAGTGGGAGAATGTAATGCTTTCTTGGTAGCTTTTTTTTCTCAGTTTCCATTTGTGAATGTGACTGGATCGCGAGCTATTACATTTAAAGAGTTTCAAACAGATAATCTACCAAGTGAAAAATATGATAAAGTCATGCTCTTTTTAGAAGAGATAATGAATGGTACATATAATCCAAGTACGTTACGTGAACAAACGGATGAAAATTTATATAGTAGGAAGTCGCGCGCACGCCAGGATTTAAGATTGTTGGGCTTTTTGAATGAATCTCATGAAATGAATGAGCTTTTATTAAATGAATATGTTCAATCGGAAGATAAGAATGTCTATATTGCACAGCTAGTTTTAAAACAGGAATATTTCCGTCATGCTTTATTTGTTCTTGGATTGTTAGAGAAGTATTCAAAGGTTGAAAAGAGAGAAGCTTTAGTAGGTTTGGGAATGACGATTGTCCAAAATTCATTAGGGGATAATTTGATGGTTGAATCGGTGGCGAAGCGGCGTACGAATAACTTACTAGATTGGCTTGAACAAGTAGGACTAGTTAATGATGAATGGATTCCTGTTGAACGATATGTAAAAGATGATGGAGAAAAGGGCGGTAGTATGAACAGTAATTTGCGTGAAGGATTTTTAAGAGTAATGGATGGTTATCTAGATGCAAAAAAGGGGAGTGCAAAAGGTCATAAATTGGCTGAATTGGTTCGAAAGGACATAACGACAGAGATTAAGTGTTTACCTTTTATGAATCACAGTAAGCACATCGTTACTGGCTCGGTTGGACAAGGAAATTGGGCATCTATTCCGTGGATTGCTATTATGCATAAGGATATCACCACATCGACTCAGCGGGGATATTATATTGTTTATTTGTTTAGTGAAGATATGGAAAGACTGTATCTAACTATAGGACAAGGAGTAAAAGATACGCCTAGCAAAGAAATGGAGAGGATTAAGCAAGAAATTCGTCAACATATACATATGTCTAAAAAGGTGAAGAAAGACGATAGTATTTTCCTTGGTACAAGTTCAAGAGCGATGGATTATGCAAATTCAACAGCTGCCTACATTGCATACGATGTGAACAAAATGCCAGGTGAGGTTGAGTTAGTAGAAGATTTAAAAGAAATGCTTCACTACTATGAGGGATTCATTAACTATAAAGAGAAAGGTATTAAGTATGAAGCGATTTATGAGAGGAAAGAAGTGTATTTAGATCAACAATCAATTATTGATCATGTGTCTTCTTATATTCAAAGTAAAGGTTTCTATTATGAGGAAAAAGATCTTATTAATTTCTTCCTTTCATTAAAGACGAAGCCGTTTGTGATTTTATCAGGTATTTCAGGTACAGGAAAAACGAAAATTGTTCAGTGGTTTGCGGAGAGTTTAGGGGCTACAGAAGAGAATGGACAATTTACGCTTATTCCAGTTCGACCTGATTGGAGTGATAGTTCTGATTTACTTGGTTATGTGAACCTTCAAGGGAATTTTCAAGAAAGACCGTTAATTAAGGTACTTGAAGCTGCAGGTGCAAATCCAAATCGACCGTATTTTGTAGTGTTGGACGAGATGAATTTAGCTCGAGTGGAATACTACTTTAGTGATTTCTTAAGTGTAATTGAGAGTCGTAAATGGAAAGATGGGAAGATTATTACGTCACCAGTTCTTCCAGAGTCAATTACGAATAAGCATATTACTATCCCATCAAATGTATATATTATCGGAACGGTAAATATGGATGAAACGACACATCCGTTAAGTAAAAAAGTATTAGATCGTGCGAATACAATTGAATTTAATACCGTTAACTTAGATTATTTTAATTTCTTAATGGATGTAGAAGAGAAGAAAGCTGAAATTGTTTCGAATCGCTCCTTAGCAACCGAGTATCTTCATCTAAAAGAATGTTTTAAAGAAAACGAAGATCTTGTGAGAAATATATCGACTACTTTAATAGAAATAAATAAAACACTTGAATCAGTTGGAGCTCAGGTTGGATATCGTATACGAGATGAAATTTGTTTCTATATGGCATACAACGAGCAAGGAAAGTTATTGTCATTCGATGAAGCACTTGATTATCAAATATATCAAAAGATTTTACCTCGTCTTGCAGGGAGCGATGGAAGAACAGAAGAGGTATTAAAGCAGTTGTATGTCTTATGTGCAAATGAAGAATATGATAGTGGCAATAATGATGCTTCATATGCTAAGTATCCTCGTTCAGCTAACAAGTTGTCTCATATGTTAAGGAGGTTCGAGTATGATGGTTTCACCTCTTTCTGGATCTAATAATGAAATAGAGCTAGTTAAGATTGAAACAGAGGAGTTATCGTTGACGATTAAGGGAAATCCTTATCATGAAAAATACGAGAGTTTAAAAGAATATCACGCTATGAACGCAGATGAAATGATGTATTTTCATGTAGATGGAAAGACGGAATCCGTTTCTGTATTTGATGCGAGATTGCAGAGGCTAGACGAATGGAACGAACATCCGCCAATCTTTTTTGAAAATAGAAGTTATCAGCTTGTTGTTGTTCCGAAAAAGAACCAACAGCTTTCCTTTTATCATGAACATCCGGGCTTTCGAAAGCAAGTTAGTTCCATTCAAATGGGATCACTTCATGTGTTAATGGGGAATCTTTCATTTCCAAATGAAGTAGGAAATACAACATTTGAAATTAAAGATAATCAAGATACTTTATTAACAGTTACATTTGAAGTTTTCCCATCAAAACTTGATTATAAGGATGATTACAGATCTTTATTAGAAGAAGTAAATGATGAGATTTATAATTTAGCGTTTCATCTATTGAAAAGAATTTACTTAGGAGCGTCTGCAATTTACGCTACAAATCCATCGAAGAGTGAATTCTACCGTATTTTAAATGATTCCTTTGAGCGATTTATGAAGTCGATCTCTCATATAAAAAGACAACCGCATCATACGCTCATGACTAGGCATCAACTTGTACGAGGAGAAAAAATTCGTAAATTGGATTCTGTCGGAATGAACTATTTGCGAAAGCGACCACACTTACTGCAAGGAGAAAATAATATACCGACTAAAGGCATTACAGCTTATAAGGAAGTTTCTTATGATACGCTGGAAAATCGATTTGTTAAATGGATGATTCAAAGAGTCGTACATAAAATAGATGATTTGCTTCAGGCGCTAGAGCCAAAGTCTAGATATACACGTGGTGTAACTGATGAAGATTTGCTAGAACGTGTAAAGAATATGAAGTATCGAATGAAAAATGAATTGAACGATCCATTTTGGAGAGGAATCGGAAAATTAGATCGCTCAGTCTTTTCACTCGTTATCCAAATGGCTGCAGGCTATAGAGATGCGTATCAAATCTTCTTAATGCTATCGCGAGGTTTAACATTACGAGGACAAATTTTCAAAATGTCGGTAAAAGATGTTGCAAGGTTATACGAGTATTGGACGTATTTAAAGCTTGGACAAATTTTATCGAAAAAATATATACCGCTCCATCAAGATGTTATTCAAGTTAAACAAGATGGTTTATATGTAACACTAGACGAAAGTAAAACTGCGAAAAGAACGTTCAAACATCCAGAAACAGATGAAGTAATCGAACTTTACTTCCAGAAAAGAAACGGTGGACTGCCAACAGTTACACAAAAGCCAGATACGATGCTTGCTATTGAGAAAAAGGGAAAGAACTATCAATATCAATACATTTTTGATGCGAAATATCGAATTGATTTTGCTGAAAGCTCTCATTATAAAAGGAAGTATGGCGCCCCTGGCCCGATGGAAGAAGACATTAACACAATGCATCGTTACAGAGATGCACTAGTAGTAGAACAAGAAGGACCATTTGAACGAACTGCTTACGGGGCGTACGTACTGTTCCCATGGAACCAAGAGGAAGAGTACGAGAATCATCCATTTTATAAAAGTATTGAAAAAGTAAATATCGGTGGCTTCCCGTTCTTACCAAACGCAACAAGGCTAGTTGAACAATTTTTAGATCATCTCATTGAAAAGAGTCCAGAAGAAATTATAAGAGAAGGCATTCTTCCAAGAGGAACAAAAGAAGAATGGCACTCCTCACTAGAAGAAAAAGTATTAGTGGGCAGCGTGAAAACTGAAAGTGACTATGAAACATATAGGAAAGAAGGTTTATACCAGTTACCAGTCACACAGTTAAAACCAGGATGGCAAGAAGCGAAGTACATAGCATTATATGCACCGAAAAAATGGCACGGAGAAAATGGTGGCATTCAATACGTAGCAAAAATCAAACACGTTCAAATGCAACAAAACGATGAGCATGTACATTTCGAACTAGAGCCATGGAAAAAACTAGACCACCTCATTCGCCCAGTAGGATATGGAATTCAAACATATACAATAACAACTATGTCGTTATTAAAAGAAGTACAAGAACTCCCAGAACTCTTCATGAAATCAAAGGAAGAACGAATTCTTTGGAAAACACTACGCCGTTTTACGAAGCAGGTTAAAGTTGAGTTGGATCATCGCAATTTAGATGAGGCTTCTGCTATTAAGAGTTATTATGTGCAGGATGTTCAGATTTGGGTTGATTATGAGAATGAGGTTGTAATGGTGGGGAGAGATGGGCGAGTTAAAGAGGTGCCTTTGGAGTTGGTTGTTGGGAGAGGTTCGTTGTTGTTTAGGGAAGTTTTAGGGGTGTTAAATGTTTGGGGATAGGGATTAGATACAAAGGGGATTAAATAATGTATAAGAGACCGAATTTATTTTCGCATGGAACAAGTGAGTTGTCGCAAGATGCTTTTATTTGTTGGCTAGCAGAGTGGGCGAACCCAACCTATAAAGAAACCGATGAATGCTTACATGAAGCTGGTATAGATTTTATTAGAAGAATATATGACTTACATAAAAAGAACTTTCCAGCTTCTATTAAAGAAATTAAGATTACGAAACAATTTAAAGGTTTAGATATACTTATTGAAGTTAATGGTAATCAGGCTATTTTAATTGAAGATAAAACATATACAAAAGAGCATTCTAATCAATTAAAGCGTTATTATGAAGAATTGGCTAAACTAGAAAAATATAAAGAGAGCGACCTATTACCGATCTACTATAAAATAGGTAATCAAAGTGATTATTCAGCCGTAACTGATGCTAAATATATGTTGTTTACAAGAAAACAAATGCTTGAATTTTTACAAGAGAATATAGATAGCGGAGTTCAAGGTCAAATATTTTTAGATTACTATTTTTATTTAAGAGAAATAGATCAAAAATATGATTCATATAAGACACTTCCGTTAAGCGAGTGGAAAGGTGAAGCTTGGGAAGGGTTTTATGAAGAGCTAAAGAAACGTGGGATCAAAGGTCAATATGGGTATGTAGCTAATCCGAATGGTGGGTTCTATGCGTTATGGTGGAATGAGCAAGGGGATAAGGATTGTAAGCAGTATTTGCAGTTAGAAGAAGGACGTTTATGTTTTAAAATACATGTTGCTGATAAGCATAGAAGAAAAGAACTTCGGGATAAGTGGAGTAAGGAACTGATTGAGCAAAGTCATGATTATTCTTTTAATATAGAGAAACCTAGGCTTGGGAATGGACAGTATATGACGGTTGCTGTGGTGAGGGATTATAGAGTGAGGGATAGAAAAGGGAGAATTGATATTCCTAGAACGATGGGGTTTTTAGGTGAAGTGGAGAAATTGTTAAAAATGATGGGTGTTCAATAGTTGATGCAATTGTAAAATAGATTAGATAAATATTAGTTGGATGAATTGCATTGTTAGCTATGGGAAGAAGAGTATATCGGGGAT
Source organism: Bacillus sp. RC51 (assembly GCF_044908115.1). Taxonomy (NCBI): domain Bacteria; kingdom Bacillati; phylum Bacillota; class Bacilli; order Caryophanales; family Bacillaceae; genus Bacillus; species Bacillus sp. RC51. The sequence goes on from NZ_JBIYCW010000007.1 coordinate 132,121, forward strand.
ATGTTCTTCTTTTTATTTGTAAATAAAGTGAATATAAAATTCAAATGATGATCTCCACCCTGTCAAGATAAAGAACATCTATTTTACGTTTCGGGAATATCGAGCGAAATAGTAGTTATATCAAGGGTTTATAGAGGATTCTAGATTATTTTATGTAAATCCTGTACAGTAGAAAACTGAAATTTCTTGACCAGCTTTTAACTAGTTTTCTGTGAGTTTAAAGAACGGTTTGTACCAAGGTGTTGTGACTATACCTACTGGATACTATTAATTGTGAAGCTAAATAAGCCGACAACTTATTGGAGTAAGATTATTTAGTTTAAATGTAAGAGCTAGGTGTTTAATCAAAAGGAGATTAGATATAACTACGGTAGTATTGTTTATGATACGGTGAACCGTATCGGAAATAAATGAGGTTTTAGGAATATCAAAAAACACTAATCTCTCTTAAAATTAAGAAGGATTAGTGTTTTTCCATATGCTTATTTATGGTTTGTATTCTATTTGTTAATAAATTATTTAACCTTTGAGTAAACAAATTATCTTTATCATTAGTAAAAGTTTCATTTTGTTCAGATGAAATTAACCTGACTGGGTAGATATTGTCCGTACAGACTATAGAAAAGATAGATATACATTTTTCATTTTTACCATGAGTAAAAAATGAAAACATAGTCTTGTTCGTTTCAAGCTGTATTTCTTTAATCTCTACTGTTTCAAATGTTTGAAGTTGCTCATATTCCTCTTTTAACTGCCTTAATATTTGACTTATTGTTCGCTTGCTATTTGAGGGTTGGAATTTATTTACTCTAACATGATGATGATGAGAATTATGTTTATTATGATGAAAACCAGTTATAGGTAAGTAATCTTTTTTCTTTATTACTTCAATATCGACCAGGGGGCTTTGCTCTAGTGTTTTTAAAGCAGACAGAACTTTCATATGATTTTTTCGACTTCTATATGGACGTTTGGATAATACACTATTAAGTTGCGGTCTTCTTACCCAGGGATTACCTTTACTTTTTTTTCTTTCAGTTGGAGTTTGATGTTTATTTCTTCCCATTTACCATTCACCCTCTCGTCATATATTTACCTCAAATTTAATTGGCAGATGGTCTGAATAATTTTTCTTTATGGGAATACCATTTTTAGATACTAAACTTACTTCTTTATTTTCATATAGATATTGGGTAACAATTTCAAAATCTTCAAGGTTGAAATTATCAATAAGGTTAGGGCTTATAAGCACTTGATCTAGCATATGATAAATAATCTGGTTTTGTGAACTCCGTGAATAATAAGTTCCGGGTATGTTTTTTTCAGGATTATCATGCGGATTTTTACCGTTACCATGAAGATGCCACGAAGGATTAAAAAAGTATGGATATTGTGTAGGTTCTTCACCTTTGATTTTATCTAGAATAGTTTCTTCTTCAGGTATTTTACCTAATGCAACAGGTCTAAAAAAGGTTGCATTGAATTTCTTTCTAGATACTAACCCTTTTTCAAATGGATCCATATTAAAATCACCAATGATAATAATATCGTCAGCTTCTTCTTGTTTTGCTAAATACATTATTGATTGTTTGTAAATAGCTGCATCCTCATATAATTCTTCTTCGGAGGTACCCATATTCCTGCCGTGTAAATGTAAACCAACAATCATTATTTTTCTTTCTGAATTTATAGTAAGGTAACTTAATAATTCAAGGTTAATAGTTTCACTAGTGTTATTAAGTTTATGAAAAATAACAATTCTAGATCCAAATTGGGAGTGGTTTTTATATTTTTTATCAATGTTTTGCAATCTACTCTCAATCAAATTTCTTATATTATCATTTGGGCATTCAGAAATAATAATAATATCAAACAAATTTTGTTTTGTAAGTTCTTCAATTGCTCTAATGGTAAAATCAAAATTTGCTGTTTCTTTCCTAGAATCATTAAGACCATATATATTCCAAAAAAATATTTTTAACGACAATTTTACTTACCTACCTTAATAGTTTATATTGTACTTTAAATTTCATTATACCAAAAAACACAAATGAATTATAGAAATTTCAAATTATTTTAACTTTAATCAGAATATAGTTTATTTATATGTATTAATAATTTATATGATAAAATAGTAAATATTTATATTAAAAGGGGATCTGTATGAAAAATCCAATAATTAAAGGTTTTTTAAAAGACTTTAAAATAAAATATGAAATAGAAGAAAAAGAAGAAGATTTAATATTTGAAGATTTTATAAATTATTGTATTTTAAATAATCATGTAATCGATTCAGAAAAAAACTTTCAAGAACTTGATACTGGAACTGCTAAAGCATTTGATGGGGTTGCTATTATAGTAAATAATAAACTAGTATTAAATGAAGAAGATATAAATGTACTTGTTGAACAAAAGCAAGTGTTGTCTGTAGAGTTCATTTTTGTTCAATCAAAAACCTCTGAAAGATTTAATGATGCAAATATTACATATTTTTTAAGACATGTTAAAAATTTCATTTGTAATGAAGAATGTACAATTCCAGAAATTGAAAAATTTTGGGAGCTTAGAAATATAATCTATGAAAATTCACATCTATTTAGAAAAGAAAATCCTAAATGTACCATGTACTATGCAACAACTTCTCCAACAACTCAAATTAGCGAGGATATAAATCAAACTATTGAACATGGGAAGACTGCTTTATTAGACAGTGGGTATTTATCAGATGAAGTAAGGTTTATTACGCTAGGGGTTAAAGAAATCCAGAAGTTATATCGTAAAATAGACTCAGATTTAGAAGCAACATTTAAGTTCCCAAAAAATGTAACATTCCCATATGAGGGAGATGAAATTAAATCTGCATATTTTGGATTGGTAGAAATTAATGAGTATATGAATTTATTATTAGATAGCGAAACTATGGGAGTAAAAAATGTTTTTGATGATAACATTAGAGACTATTTAGGTATAGAAAATAATGAAGTTAACAAAAATATGCATGATTGCCTTAAAAGTTCATCTTCACAATTATTCGGTATATTAAATAACGGCATTACAATAGTTTCCGATGAAATTAAACCCGTCGGAGAGAAGTTCACATTACATAATTATCAGATAGTAAATGGGTGCCAAACTAGTAATGTTATTTTCGAAACATATGACTTTTTGGATCAAAAAAGCATTTCTATTCCTTTAAAAATAATAGCTACCACTGATGAAAATACAAAGAATGAAATAGTTAAATCTACGAATAGTCAAACAGGGCTAAAGCCAGAGCAGCTAGACGCACTAAATAACTTCCATAAGATGTTAGAAGAGTATTATAGATCACAACATACATCTTTCAAGGATTTACAATTGTATTATGAAAGAAGGTCTAATCAATATAGAAATAGTGATATAGCTCAAACTAAGATTATTAATATACCTAAACAAATTAAGACAGTGACTTCAATGTTTTTAGATAATCCACATGGAGTATCAGGTCACTATGGAACAGTTGCTAGGAAAGTGAAAGATGAAATATTCCAAGAGAACGACAAATTGGAACCTTATTTTGTAAGTTCTGTATTGTTTTATAGATTAGAAGCCTTCTTTAGAAAAAACAAAGAGTATAAAGAATTTACAAGAATGAAGTGGCATATTTTAATGACTATTAAATATTCTTTAGTCAATAACGGAAAGTTTTCACCTAACTTAAATTCAACTGAAGTACAAAAATTAGCTAATGAAATTCTAAAAAAGATAAAAAATGAGGATAGTACAAATACTTTAATTATAAATGCAATTGATTCTATAAGAGAAATGATAGTAGATGAAGAATTAGAGTTTGAAGATCGAAAATTATTTGAACGTAAAGAAACTACAGACAAACTAAAATCATTTTTAATAAGAAACCATGATTCTCTTATAACAGCTTAAAACTTCATTTAGAAATACCGCGGTGAACCGTACCATAAGTAAATAAGGTTTTTCTTAGCTTTAGATAGCATTCATATGAATAAATTGTATGAGCCATCTTTTGGATCCAGTATGCATCATGTATCCAAGTCTGTACTAAATGCATTAATGTTTTTTGGCTGATGCAATAAGTTTATTATTATCAATATTTGTCCAAAGAAAAAAGCTCTCTAATCGAGAGCTTTTTCAATAAATGTTGTTATTCATTATGTGCTTTTATAAAGTCATAAAGAACTTGACTTAATTTCTGGGCTTCCTCACTTAATTGATCATACGTAGTTATATGGTCAATAGCTTTTTTGCAGAAATCCAGTTTATTTACTATAGTTCCTGAATCTGCGGCATAACTACCTCTTCTTTTCCTAGCTCCCTCTGGAAAAAGAGAATTTATATAGCTACCTAAATGTTCGTTTTTGTATTCCTCTTGAGCAAAGTCTTCGTTGTTTAGGTGTTCTAGTGTACTCTTTTCGTATTCAGCAATTACTTTTTTTATTGTTTCTGCTGAGAGTATATTCTCAATTTCTTTACATTCCAAACAATAATATCTTTCTCCTAGAACTTCTTTTAACTTTTCTTGCCGAGGACGCTTATCGTCACCGTCTTTGTCCGAAATCAAAAAAAGAGTGCTGCAGATTTTTTCAGCATTTATAGAAGCGTGGCTTTCATCAGCTTCTGTTTCATCATCATCTAGGAATGACCAATGAGTTATATTGCCACCACTATATTCAATGAATGAATAGTGTATATCTTCCTTAAACTGTTTTAAAGCAGGGTGAGATTCTTGAAATGCTTTTAGAAAACGTCTTATATACAACCTGTCTGTAATACCTTCAACCCATATGGTACAGTTAGATAGAAGAACAGCTGAATTTCTAACTCCAAGTTCTTGTAACACGCTCTTGTCCTCATTACTTACATTTTTTATAGAGAAAGTTGCATCTAGTTCTTCAGTAGGGTTTCCGGAATGTTCTCCCAATTTTTTTTTGAATTTATAGACAGATATCCTATCCAAATCAAGTGTCATATCCAAAAAATGATTTGAATGGGTTGTGAAGAAAAATTGGTGATGTGCAAATTGCTCATCCATTATAATCTCAATAAATTTTCTCTGCATACCTGGATGTAAATATAACTCAGGTTCCTCGATAAATAATAGCAAGTTTTCTTCTAAAAACTTAAATAATGGGAATGTTAGGATTATTAATGATTGAATGCCATCCCCTAATTCAAATATGTTTTTTTCCTTTTCTGTTCCTATTTTCACTTTTATTACATCTGAATTCCTAGCGGGTGTAAGTGTAACTTGCTGTCCATCAAAGAAGCTTTCCGACAAGAATTCTTGAAATTTCAGCATGTTGTACCTTTGTTGAACACTTCCTAATAACATGTCTGTTATTTCATCATAGAGATTAAGTCCAGTGTGTATTTCTAATAGTTCAGGTGCTTCTTCAAAGTAATCATTTTTCGTTCTTTCTTTATAAACATCTTTCCCAGTATCGATTGTATCTACATATCCTCTAAGGCCGCGTAAGGTCGGTATATAAACACGTTTAAAATTAATTTTATAACTTGTTCTATTAGAAGAGGTTATTTCATCAATTTTTGATTGGTAATCATTAATTAATGATTTTAAGTTAGTCATTACCCGATCTCTTGCAATGGCTGTTGCTCCTGAAGTGCTTGATTTAATAGTGACAGATGAGGAACTATTTAGTTTAATTATTTCATCAACTAATCTGTGAAATTGCTTAAATAAATCCTCATCTTCCTTTAAAAATGGAATAAGTTTTGATATTTCAATATCACTACTTAATTTTTGTACATTAAGTTCACCGATGCCCTCAAGAGAACTTTTTGTTATAGAGCTAATTATTGCATCTGTGAATTCTATTAGTATATTGTAATATTTCTCAACGTCTACCACTTCTTCTGGAGGTATAAAAGAAAGACTTTTATCAATCGTGAATATCCCTCTAAGGAATCTACTTTTACCTGAATTATTAGCTCCTACAAAGATATTGACTTTAGATAGGTTTCTAATGACACTCAAGTTATAGTCGGATTGTAAATTACTATTAACGCTTAGACTTTTTATGTGATGTCCCAAATTAGTCACTCATTTCTTGTAGATGTTAATCTTATTATAAGTTATTTTCCTGAAAAATCATTGTTAATGTAAGTTTTGAGTACACTTTAGATTTACGTAAGCTTACGGCATAAAATAATTGGTTTGGCTATAGGCTTGTATCATAGGATGTAATCTGATCCGTTTCAAGAAGAAAATCGAAGATATGAGATGGGCATTTGGTCAAGAGACTACACTTCGCTATATCGGTATTTCATAAGAATAAGTTGATCAAAGCTTAGCGGAATTTTTCATTATGAAAAGGGCTTTGTTCCTCTAAATCATTAATAAAAGTCTTGATGAAACTAATAACGAGAGCGATTACAAATACCATTATAAGAATTAAAATATAAAGATATTAGATTAATTTATATCAAGATAAAAGGATGTAATTATTCAAAGTTAAAAGGATAATTAATCTCATTTAGATATAGTACGGAGAACTGTACTATAAATAGATGCGGTTTTTCTATCTTACATTAGTCTTGGTAAACTGTATCATAAGTAAGTGAGGTTTTGTTTATGAAAAACAGAGAAAGCACCATCCATTTAGTGTGGAAGGTGCTTTCACACTAAATGGATGAGATGAAGAAGAAATTTCAAAGTGAAGAACGAGTGGATGTCGCTTTGTTTTCTTCGTTTCTGTAAACTTTTATATGGGAGAAAGTAAATAAGGAATGGCTAGAGGAACATTTTTCAAAGGATAGTATTCAATCGTTTTATAATGATAAGGAATTAAAAGAAAAGTTTGATTGGCGTTTTATGGATGCGATAGGGAAGCTGAAAAAGTATAAGGAAGAAGAGAAGGATCCAAGTCATCACGAAGTTCAAGTTACCTTGAAGAAATTTTTTAATTTAATAGAAGAAGTAACGAACTATCTTAATACATCTCAAAGTGATATAGAGAATATAATTAACCAAAACAACCTCCCACTATCCGAATTCCCGACCCTCTTCACAACCGAAGAAAAAAACTATATAAAAGAAGCAATGAAGCAGTTTAACACCTAGTTAAACTGCTTTTCCCATATATAAGTTGGGCCTATGCTCAATTCTTATATGTTTTTGTGAGTGAGAAAGAATAATAAATAATTCATTTACAATTAAAAATCTTTATATTAAAATATTTTTATTAATTATGAAGAACAGAGGTATACAAATGAGTAATTACTGGTATGAGAATTTTAAAGATAATCCGGATTTTTATTCGAGGTACTGTAATAAACTATGTCGTTCTTTAGGTATAAATGAGTTACATACTGTGAAAGTTTTGTATTTTGCTAATCTAATTCATACTGTTACTGCGAAGTATGATGATATTCTTTTACAATGTGGAATTAGATTACCCTCAGAGACGTTTAGTTGGAAACTTAGGGAAGCAGATTCAAAGGAAGAAAACTTTGATATCGAAAGTTTTTTGGATTATGCTAATGATTTGGTCGATGATTATGCAAAAATTGATCCTGATAATTTAAGAATCAGTTTATTACCTTTACAGAAGCATGTTCAATCCTCTTCAAAGTTTGAGTTGTTTGTTTTAAATGGGGATATTTTGAAGTTTATTGATGAACACTCTAACGTACCAGGTGTATTTGTAATAACTTGTGATGATGAATATCTTTTTGCGTCTGAAACAAGTGTTGATATTGCGAAAGTCATGGATGCTATTGTAGAAATTAAACGGGATTATTCAATTTTTGATTTACATGTAATTTTTACCGATACAGAATCGGATGCAGAATTATATTCAGTTTATTTGAATCTGAAATATTTAGGTGCGGGAGATCTAAAAGTGGACTTAGATATTCCGAAATACAGTAAAAGTTTAAAATGTAATTTTGAGGAATGCATAGTATAAGTCATTTGTGATTAATTTTATTGATGCATAACAATTAATATTTTGTATGGAAAACCTCGTCAAATTGTGGTGAGGTTTTTTATCTCAAAAATAGATTTTTTGAATTTGAATCAGTGATATATAAGTAGATAAATTATTTTATTAGGTAATATTTAGATGAGTTACACTAAACTAGAAAAAAATTAAGGTCAAGTAGACTACAACTAATATAATTGAGGAGAATCTACTATGACGAAAAATAAAAGAGAAAGAAGGACCTCTACCACGGAATTTAAATATCAAATGGAAGTTACATCAAGGGTTTATAAGGGATTTTATATTATTTAATATAAATGTTATGATATAAAATGAGATTTATCGACCAGAATCTTGAACAACTATTAACTAATTTTCTGTGAGTTTATAGAAAGGTTTGTACCAAGATGTTGTGACTATACCCACTGGCTAGTATTAATCGTGAAGCTAAATAAGCCGACAAGTTATTGGAGTAAGAATAGTTAGTTTAAATGTAAGAGTTGGGTGTTTAATCAAAAGGAGATTAGATTACGCTATTACTAGTTTATGAGGTTATTTACTAACAATCTAAATAAGCTTGATGGTAAATCAATAGGTGTCAAACTCCCGTGTTTCATTGCATTAGTAAATGTTTTTTAGCAAACTCTCCACAATGGAACCGAAAAAATGTTTACGAATTAGGAAGTTATAGTAAACAATCTTAATTAGAATGTTAAGTTTTTGTAAATATTTAGAATTTTTAATTAATAATATTGATTACTATTGTATGCAATGGTATTATGAATGAAAAAAGCTGATGGAGGTGTTTAAATGAGCAAATGGGAAACATTCATCATAGAATATATGAATAAATATGGGAAAATCTTTGTAAAAACAGTGGATATTGAACATCATCTTAAAACATTGCTCAAACAAGAATATGATGACGATGGTGGATATTTTAGATATTCTTCTACGTTGAAGAATATGGTAGAAGAAGAGAAAATTCAACCAGTAAAAGCAAGAGGACATAACCATCAGACCCCACCTGTATTTAATGAATATAGATTAGTAAAACAAGAAAGAAGAACGAACCCCACTCATATTAAAAAGTTAATGACCGATTATCCTTTGTTCAATATGACTGCTTTTTATGATGAAGCAGAATTTGAAAAATGGAAGTTCTATATAGATCGAGTTCATGCTTTTCTTACACACAGCAGTGATACCAAAAAGAATATGTTAAAAGCAAATGAACGTTCCTTTGAACTATTCAGAAATGAGAAGTTTCTTTTGGGAAAAGAAGGAATAAAATTTTTAGCCAATTTAGGACTCACTCTATCGGATTTAAACTGTCGAAGAACTTATGAACCTTTTGTAGAGTACCAATCAGATCCATCAAAAAAGCCAAAAATCATTTTAATTATTGAAAATAGAGATACCTTTGATTCGGTAAAAGAGTTAATGATGGATGGCGTTGATACATGGAGCGGAATTACCTTTGATATGGTGATATACGGAGAAGGGGATAAAATACAACGAAGCTTCTATTTTTTGGAGGAATACAAGCTAGAAGATTACGAAGTCTATTACTTTGGGGATTTAGATGCAAGAGGGATTCATATTTGTTCCGAATTAATCAAAATAGATAGCAGAGTAAAACCATTTATTCCTTTTTATATAGAACTTTTAAATCGTTATGGTCATGAGCCTTCAACGAGAACCATCGAAAGAAAATTGAAACAAACTATTATTGACGATTCATTCCGATTATTTTCAGCCTTTTTTGAAGGTGATTATATTGATGAACTCAAAAAATACACTGAAATTATTCAGAATGTTCAAATATATATCCCTCAAGAAGGATTGAATTTAGCGATTCTCCGTAATTTAGGGGAAAGGAGGTAGGGTTCTTTTTGAACACGAACATTGAATCTATGCTAGAAGGTTTTAATGAGCGGATGAAGCATGTAGCGATGTTTTCACCCATCCTGCGATTAGAACAACCAGTGAAGTTTAAAGAATTGCCTATCCCTACGGTTGCTCTCTATATACTTCTTTATATGCTCGAAAACAAACTAGCATTTAATAAAAACACAACAAAAGAAGAATTACAATATGTCATTTTAGAAGTGGTCCGACGATATTGGAACAAGGATTTTACCAAAGCAGAAGCAGACGAGCTCGAAGATTGGTTGGTTTCTAAAAATCTTCGAAACAGGGGAAGAGCTCACACATTTACGTATTATGATTTCAATAAAAGAGATGAAAAAACTTATTATTTTCATCTAATTGAATATGGAGAAGGAACGAACGTTTTTAGTGATACAGAAGATAGTGTAGACGATTTCACATTATCTTCAACGGGATTGGAGCTGCTATTCAAAACGAAAGAAGTATTTGGAGAACTTCAAATCACCATTTCTCAATTATTCTTCAAAAGACAATTTGAAAAGGGACTTTTCACCGATGCTTTAAGGAGAGTTCACGAAATGCATACTTTGATAGAAGATGAAAAAAAGAAAATAAAAAAATTACAAAATACTATTATCAAAGACGCTCTTGGTGTTTCTCAACGTTCTGAACTTGAAGTCATGATAAAAAGAATTGATGAAACTTTAAAATCAGAACACGAACAATTTGATGATTTAAAAAAATTGGTAGCAGAAAAAATTGATGAATTCTATGAAGGTAGTCTAACAGAAAAAGAACAAGAAGGAATCCATATAATCCAAGAAATTGAAGGGAAATTACTTCAAGCAATTAGTGTGCATGAATCCTTATTTACTGAAAAACAAAAAACACAAAATATTATGAGCGAATCACTTGAATCTTCCATTATTCACGCGTTTTCAGTTCATTTAGATTTTGAAAACGAAATACTAAGGGAACTAATAGAAACTCCTGCTACAGAAGAAGTATTAAATGCTATTTCTAAACCATTTCTACCTTTGAGGCATCATAAAACGTTTAATCCGTTACTTGCATTAGTTCCTCAAAAGAGATACAAGAAAAAACAACTAAAAGAAGAAGAAATTGTTGAAGTAGATGAAGAAAAAATGAGGTTGCAAGAGGAAGAAGAAGCTAGGAAAAAAGAAGAAACCGAAAACAAAGAATATCGATATATAACTGCTTTATTAAAACACTTAATTGAGAAGGACAAGTATCTATTAAGTGATGTTTTTCAAATGATTGAAACTCAAGATGAACGTCTTTATGAGGATATTCTATACAATCCAGATCCGCTGCTCGGATTAATTGCAGAACTACATCAGTCCGAATACAATCGTTTTGAAAAAGTGACTTCAGATGTGTGGAAAAACCTCCCGGATGATAAAAAGATTAATAGAATGTTAATAAGACTATCAAGTGAATTTCCAACATTACAAGAGATAGAATCCTTTAGTTTATTAGAAACAGGTGGATTTCACTATATCGGAACTATGAGATACAAGGATATGTTAATTAGAAGAGGTGACTTTTATGGAGTGGACAGAAGAAATCGTAAATAAAGGGTTTGCCTTGTATGTGGCCCTTAGTAAAAAAGGATTTATTACAAGCAAAGAAGATGAATATTTTCAATGGTATGAGGAAAGGGGCGTTCAAGATTTTATTCGGAAAGTAATTGAACCTACAGGGAAAGTCATGATCTTCTTGGATGAACAAGATGGGGTTATTCAAATGGTGCCGGAGGTCGAGAATGAAACGATGTCTTATACGAATGATGATTTAAAGAAAGAATTAGGCTTTAAGGACAATAAGGAAATTCATCTATTCTACTTTATTTTGTTCATCTTAATAGCAGAGTTAGAACAACCATATGATACGGAGTCTGCTGACCGGATGTATCTCCCGATGGAAGAACTATTGGATAAAATGAATGGATACATCGAGCAATATGAACGACTGGGCGAAGAGAAATTAGAGGAATTAAGTGATGAATATGATGTGGACGTGGCCGGGATTGTAGAAGCTTGGGGAAGAATGGCAGATTTTAAAGAAGGTGCTACAAGCCATATCCGAACAAAAGATAATCGACGGATGTATATCGAAAAAACATTGAAATTTTTAGAAAAAGAAAAACTTATCAGAATAAGAGAACAGACTAATGTTTCTGTGACCAATAAAATGAAAAATATTATTAGTCATTATTATCACAATGTCGAGAACAAGAGCAAAATTCATGATCTATTGCTGGTAACAAAAGAAGGAACTGTGGGAGAAGAGGAGGAATGATGATATGCCACGATTAATGAAAGTGAGAATGACCAATATCCAATTAGATGAAGGGAAGAAAATCATCTCAAACAGCTTGTGGGAACCAAATGCCAAAGATGCTTTATTCATCTTAGAAAACGGTGGAGGAAAAACGAGTTTTATTCAATTAGTTACTCAAACCGTTCGTCCTAACTCCAATTTAAGCAAACGTTTATTAAAAGAAGTGGTGTATAAAGGTACAACTGGTCATATTATGACGGAATGGAAACTAGATGGAGAGAATCTTCCGTATGAATACTTATGTTTAGGGTTTACCTATATGAATGGGGAAACAAAAACAGAAGAATTAAATTATTTCACATATCTGTTTACCTATAACAGAGGGGCCACATTAAATATCAATACCCTTCCTACCACAGTAGATGGGAAAGTAACAAGACTAAATGAATACCGCAAGTTTCTAAGACAAAATGATATTCGTATATTTGATGTTAATCGTGATTATAAAAAGGAATTAAAACGATTCCACCTTATTGAAGATGAATGGAAGATGATACAAAAGATTAATGGGGATGAAGGTGGAGTAGATAATTATTTCAAAACTGCATCCAGTACGTATGACTTATTAGTGAAACTTCTTATCCCAGAAGTTGAAAACACTATATTTGACAGCGAAGAAAAGAAAAAGGAAATCCAAACGTACTTTAAAGAATACAGTAAAAATCTATTAAGTATTCCGGATATGAAAAGAGACTTGGATGATTTTCAAAGGATAAAAAATTGTGCTGAAGACATGGTAAAAGCGGTAGAAAACTTTCAAGTAAAAAAGAAATCCTTTGCGGAAGCACAAAAGCGTGTAGTTACGTTAAAGAAAAGCATTGAACTTCAAATTGCTGATAAGGAAAACAAAATTGATATCTTAATGGGGGATATTAAGAAAAATCAATCATTAATGCATGAAGTGGATTGGAAGATTGACAGCTATAAGGCTCATATTCTAAAAGGGCAGATCGAAGCAAAAGAAATAGAGCTAGCTACTGTGGAAAATGAATACAAAATGAAAATAGAACAGTTAAAACAAGCAAAAGTGTTACTGCAACAATTGGAAGCAAAAAAAGAATATGGAGATTATCTAGATATTCATAAAAAGGTACTACAGTTAAATGAAGACTTATCTTCTTTAACAGCAAGTGAACCAGAATTAGAAAAGAGAAGAAATGAATCTAAAACTCTCTTAACAGAGGCGTTAAATTTTCTCATAGAAGAACAACAATTCGCTTTAGATGAGCTTAACAAAAACATCAACTTTGCGATAGAAAAAGTGAATCTTAAAGACGCAGAACGGAAACGATTAGAGAAGGAAAAACAAAATTTATATGGTGAGTACAAGGATGCAGAAAATCATTTAAGTAATTACAAAATAGGTAAACAAAAACTGATAGATGAATTAGGAGAAGAAGCCGGATATCATCCATCTGTCACGTTCAAATCACTAAATGAACAACAACAACAATCTTCAGTGACTATTGCCCAAAAAGAAGAGAAAAGTCGATTAAATAAACAGGAGATGGATGAAAAACGTGAGTTTGTAACGAGTCAAAGAATTGTTATAGACAACAAAAATCATGAAATGACTTCGTTAAAGGCGGAACATGCCACATTTGAAAAGGAGAAGCATAACTTACTTTCACTTCTTTCAGACGATGGGAAAAATACGATAAACATATTCGAAGATATGCAGGAGTTTCTTCGGCATTATCAGTATGCGCAAGTGGAAGTGGGACAAAAAATCGATAAACTTAAACAGTATATTCATGATTTAGCAAAAAAACTTAGCCTTTGGGAATCACACGATTTCTTTGTTCCAGATGAAACTTTATTAAAGGTTCAACAACATCTAGAACAAAAAGGTGTTATTACTATGTTAGGTAGTGAATGGCTATCGGAACTTTCTAGTGAAGAAATGAAAAGCCAGTACCTTAATTCCTATCCATTGCTTCCTTATACGTTATTGGTTGAAGAAGCAAACTTAACAGAAGTCAAAAAATCTTTGAATAGCTTGAATAACGAACTGTTAAACGTACCGTTACTGTTTTATGTGAAGAGTAAACTTCAAATTCAAACAAAATCAGTAGATGCAAAAATAGATGAGCTTTTCCCTCTATATGATGAGTTATATCTCTATCATCAGTTAGATGTTCAGTGGTTTGCATCTAGAGCTAAAATCCAAGAAATTATTGATGGATTAAAAATGGAGCTTTCTCAATATAAAGAACAATTAACTTTTGCAAAAATAACTCTCAATAATTACAATGAAATATTAGCTGCATTAGAAACATTTCATACTCGTTATTCTAGTACATTCCCGGAATCCAACATGCAAGCTGTCCAGAAATTATCAGAGGATATAAAAGAGATTCACCAACAAATAAATGATACCAATGAACGTATTGAGATGTTAGAAAATGAGAACAAATTAATTAGTGAATCTATCTCAGATGAAAAAGTAAAAATAGAAAAAAGAGATTCTCATATAAAGCTTCTTCAAAGCTTTATGGACCTTTACCCAAACCCCGAAGAGTTAGTTGAAAAAGTAAAATATTTAAAAGACCAACATGATCAATACGAGACAAAGGTAAATCTGTGCGAAGAAGAAGTAATAGAGCTACGTGAAACATTAGATAGACAGAAAGATAAGAAACGAAACGTTGAATCTGTTATGGATGGATTAGATAAAGAAAGAAAACACCACCAATTGGACGAGACCCTTGAACCTTCTGATAGTTACACTAGTGAAGAAAAGAATGAGTACGTAGCCTGTTTTACTGCAGTTCAAAAAGATTACGCTGACAAAAATCAAGCGAAAAGTTTTCTTGAAGGAGATCTTTCAGATAAAAATAACGAACTTGCTAAATCTAAAAAACGAATCAATAATATCGGATTTACTCTCGACGAAGTTAAAGTGTTCTACTCTGAAGAAATCAATCTAGAAGAGTTAATTACAAAACAAAAAGAGACAGTTAAAACACTTTCTATTTCCGAAAGGGATATTGAGATCGAAAAAGGAAAAGTAGGAGAAAATCTAAAAGAGAAAACCAAACAATTAGAATTAGCTAAGAAGGAGATTGATGAGAAGTACGGAAAAGAAGTATTCCTTTATGAATGGGAGCATGAAGAAGAACTTAACCGTTTCAAGCAATCAAAAGAACAATGGGGCAAAGCTAATAAAGAACTTGTAGCTAAGAAGGAATTGTTAAGAAATTCTATAACAGATGCTGAAAAAGCAATGGTACATTTACAAATTAAAAATCTTCCTCTATATAATGAAAGATTCGGTTTAATATTTGAAGAAGAAATTATTTTAAAGTCAAAAACATATCAAAAATATGCACAAACTCATGCTAATGAGCACTTAACAAAGTTGCAAAAGTTAGAAGAGAGCAAAAAAGGTGTATACCTATCATTTGAAACGTATTTAAAGAAGATTCAAGAATCTAATAACCCTAAGACTGAACAATTTGCGAATGGTTTGTCAAAATTGAAAACAAGTGATCAAATATTTGAGTTAGAGTTTATTTTAGAATCGTTTAATCGCATCTTTGACACTATTAATGCCTTTGAAGAAGATTTAAAGCGAAAGATAACAGAATGTGAAAAGGATAAGGTAAAACTGGTAGACTTATGTTTTCAGCGAGTAGAGGCTATTTATAAGAACGTAACTGAAATCCCGAAATTCTCCAAAGTAAAAGTATTTGGTTATGAATTGCAATTGATTAAAATGAGATGGGACCGTTTTGATAATGAAACCACTCATAGTAATTTACATTACCATGTCCAAACCATTCTGGAAACTTTACAACGAATGAAGCGAGAGAACAAACTAGAAAATGAATTGAATGAATACCTAGTACAAAAACTTGATACAGTGGTATTATTAGATAAAATTGCACCTATCAAGAAGTGTTTTGTTAGTATATATAAACCACGAAAGAAATCACTTATGACGACCAGTCCAGAAAACTGGAAACCTTGGGATGAAGTTTCTAAATGGTCTGGTGGAGAGGAATTCAGTTCCTATATGTCCATGTTTATGATACTTGTAACGTATTTGCGTAAAAAAGTTAACGCTAGAGACGATTCTTGGAAAGTGATTATTGCGGATAATCCTTTTGGTAAAGCTTCATCAGAACACGTAGTAAAACCAATAATGGAACTAGCTAGAAATAGTAAAATACAACTGTTTTGTCTAACAGCTCATAACAATGAAGACATTCGTTCTCATTTTGAATGTGTCATGAGTAATCGTTATTACAATACAGTAGGTATTGAACTACTTCAAGTGGAGCATAGGGAAAAAGGGGTTTCCCTTGGAATGTTTGCTTATGAGCATAATTAATAATTTTTGAGGGTCATATTGGCCCTCTATATATAGAGAAGTTAGAGGTGTCAAATATGTCGAAAGTAACTATTAACATACGGGTAGAACAAGAAATGAAAGAAAAACTGAACGATATAGGAAAGCAATTAGGATTATCAGAAGCAGATGTATGTAGAATGGCCTTTGCAGAATATATACAAAATCGAATTCATTTGATAAACAAGGATAAAAACAATGAGTAAGGGATTTTGAGGTTCCATTTAATTGTTTTTTAGTTCGATACTAAGTAACAATGAGTTTTTATAAAGAATAATTAACATTTTTGAAGTGAGCCCAAAAAATGGGGAACCTATTAAAACAGCTAAAACATCTGTTCCCTAAATTCTTTAGTGGATAGGTGGTTTGATTTTTCTTGAATTCGCACGGTTGTGTGGGATACTTTTGTTATCTTTTATGAATAGAAAGCTTCACCTTTTAAATGATCGAAGAAGCTTTCCATGATCGCACTGTCATGGTAATTTCCTCTTCAGGACATGCTGGTGATTATGCCTTTTCCTTTTCACCCTTGATTAGAATAGCCAACCTTGTTCATTTCAATTACTTTCCACTTTGTTTCTTCTGGGGAATGAACGCTTGTCTTCAAACGAAAAACACTTCCATTGAATTTGCATACTTAGTATGCGAATTTAATGGAAGTGTTTTTATTATGTACTACGTATTCGGGGCACTTCAAATTAAAAATTAAGTGTTTTTTCTTTTCACCATTTACTTTCTCCAGCATCTTCATAGGCTCCTTCAATCCAATCTGCATATGCATCCTCAGCCATTGCTTCTACATCAGGTTCAAAATAGTCCTCCTTCTGTTAAAATAATGCCATTTTTTATGTCAATTATATTTCGCTTTCATTGTTTCTTACTAAAACAAACAGTTATTTACAAAACGGCGATATAGTGTAAACCCTTATCCTTACTGTTTTTTAAGGTGCTTTAAAGTAATGTGAAATAAAATAAGTTAGTAGATAATCAGTATGAAACATAGAAAAACATACTTATCTATAAATAATAATGCACGACTAAATCCATAGACTTTAACTAACTTGCCTCTTTTCCATTTTTAATTACGTATTGGTACTGACGAATTGTAATAAACAGGCTATGGCAATCGTCTTTAAGTTCCTTACATTTATCAAGTAGTTTGTTCATATCTTCTTTAGTGGTAAATCTTAAACTATCAAATGATTCGGATTCTAAATCTGAATAGTTCTGACGTAAATCTTCTATTAGTAGTTTAATTTGTTTAAAATCTTCCTCTCCTTCTATTGAGGGGTTGTTTTCTAAGAGATCATACATAATTTTTTCACAAACATTAAGTCTACCATTCACTAATACTAATTGTTCCTTAAGCATTTGTACAATCATTAACTTATCTGTTTTTTCCTCTACAGCCTTCAAATTCACTAATTTCTCTTCAATATTTTTGTTTAACTCTGCAAACATATCTCCAGTTACTCTTTCATGGGTTTCAAGTTTTGTCATAGCTTCCTCAACCTTATTCATAAAAAGGTCTGCATTTTCTATTTTTTCTTGTGCTTCCGTCATTTTCTGGCTTGCAATTTCCATCATTGTGTTAGCGTCTTCCATCCTTTTCTGTGCTTTTCGGTTAGAATACCCTATGTATACACCAATTAGAGTAGAAACTAGTGTGATTATAGCAACCCCTGTACTAGCTATAGCCCAAAAATTAGAGAGACTATCATTTAAAAACGATATCTGATGATCTTGTATAGAGATAACCTTTTCCTGCATATCCTTAATGAGTGCTTCATTGGCTTTATTGATTTCTTCTAACTGCTTGACTTGATTAACTGTATTACTTTGGTTTTGATTTATCGCAAATAAAAGCATTTATCTGTTCTCCTATATCGATTTTAGTTCCCCCTTAATTATACAATAATTTCTACAAAAGGTTGATGTCTTTAACTAAATGGTGAACTTTTTGATAAAGCGTTGTTTTGATAAAGAAACTACTATTATCCATACACTCATTCTATTAATGTCTGATGAACGAAAAAATTTTGATTCCATTAATTGTTTTGATTAATATTGACAGTATAGGGTTTCATAAATAAAAAAATTGATTTTATCTATATCGGTATTAATCAATTTTTTCTATACAATCCCCTTGCACCTCCCCCAACGTCACCCCCTAACCTAAAGAAGACAAAACAAAAAGGGGGACAAAACCACTCATGAAAACCACCACAAAAGAAAAACAAAACATCATCATCATGCTACTACTATCAGCCGCAATAGGAATCTTTTCGTCATTACTCATGTACATCACACTGGCACGTAAAAACGAGGTGTACAAATACCATTGCCGAAAGGCGTTCAACTTTCATTTGCTAATCTTTCTTCTATTTAATATTAGTTCGCGTATTAGTGATGTTTTGTTTTGGATCGTATTTGCCTTTGAGGTCGTTCAAGTGATCATGGTTGCGTGGAAAGTAATAGGCGACGAGCCATATCGTTATTTCATTCGAATTCCGTTATTTAAAGAAGATAAGTAAGCTGTGGAAGGAGAATAGGTGATGAAACAAGAAGTGGAGATGAGGGGAAAGCGAATTTTTATTATGATTGCCGTGTTGTTTATTGCGATTTATATTGTTTTACGGAAAAGAAAGTATGAGTGCTTTTATGATGGTATTAGTGAGTATGAAAATCGTTATAGAGGTAATGTTACTTTTTTATTGCTTGTTGTAGGTTTGTTTCAATATTATCGGCAGAATGAGATGAGTTTTTCTCATATGCTTCAGTATGTGAAAGAGAAGTTATCGGAGTAGGTGATGATATGGCTTGGATGATTAGTGAGTTTGCAAGTGTCGGGGATGTTACGGTGCGGACGCTTCGTTATTATGACAAGATTAATTTATTAAAGCCGAGCGATTATACTGAGGGTGGGCATCGGTTATATACGAAAGATGATTTGTATGTGCTGCAGCAAATTCAATCGTTTAAGCATCTCGGTTTTTCGCTTGGGGAAATTCAAAATATTATATTGCAGCGTGATATAGAGACAGAAGAATTTTTAAGACAAATGCATTTTCAAAGGGAATTGCTTTTGGCGGAGCAAGAACGAATTGAGAAGGTACTTTCGCGTATGAATGAGATGACGAAGAAGTTTCAAAAGGAAGAACGCGTGGATATCGCTTTGTTTTCTTCGTTTTTGCAAACTTTCATATGGGAGAAAGAAAATAAAGAATGGTTAGAGGAACACTTTTCAACGGATAGTGTTCGAGCGTTTTATGATAATAAGGAATTAAAAGAAAAATTTGATCGGCGATTTATGGATATGATAGGGAAGTTGAAAAAGTGTAAGGTAGAAGAGAAGGATCCGAGTCATCAAGATGTTCAAGTTACCTTGAAGGAATTTTTTAATTTAATAGAAGAAGTAACGAACTATCTTGATACACCTCAAAGTGATATAGAGGATATAATCCAAAAATCAAATCTCCCACTATCCGAATTCCCAACAATTTTCACAACTGAAGAAGAAAAATATATAAAAGAAGCAATGAAGCAGTTTAACAACTAGCTCAATTGCTTCACTTTCTATTTCATCTGGAATTTGATAAGTGAGGTATAGGGCAGCTGCCTTTTTCAAGTGCATATTTGCCATTCTAATAGGCATGGTAAGTAATGCGTGATTTTCGGAATATCGAGGACATTATACATTATTGATATCGAATAGATGTGACCATTAGATTATGAGTCACATCTATTTTTGTCTCATAATAAGCGTTGCTTGCTTTAAATTGTTGTTCTATATCAATGAACGGTGGTTTTCTTTACGTAATTGAGCCAGTTCTTCTTTTTCTGTTCGACTATCTTTCGCAATGAACAATCCCGTTGCTGTATAGATTTTTAATCTAACAATCTAATGTTGAAGGCGTTATGTTATATTTACGTGCAATATCTATGAGAGTTTTTTGTTTTTGTAAAAATTCACTAATTGTAGTTTGAGTTTAGGTATAAAGGTTCGATGTTGACGTACCATATTAGCATGTGCCCTTATTGTATCGTGCAGCCTATCCAATTTATGGAGAAATATATAGTTAATGATTTAACTTAATTGGGTATTTTTGTTATAATTTAATATGAAGCGGAGAAGTTTTCAGGACACAGAGGAGGGGTTTTAATTGGATTTAATGAGTATATCAGATGATTCAACTAATTATCTAACAATGTTTGGAATTAAGGGGAATCAATTTGGACAAGAAGTGATTTCTTTACAATGTAGTGTGGATTATGTATTGAAATTTTTAGAAATCGATAGATCTGTACAACGTGGTATGCTGGAAAAGCAGGTTGCCTCAATTTCTAAGTACATACAATATGGTTTAGATGGAAATGATATATATTTTCCACCATTAATTTTTTCAGCAAGGGGAAAAGGGCTTTTTAATGTTGAAACTAATGAATTTTCGATTAGAACTAATGATAATATGATGGTTTTAGATGGTCAACATAGAATAAAAGCTTTTGAAGTAATAAAGACAAGACTAGAATTGAGTGATTACCCAGAAGATAAAAGGAAATTAGATTATATAAAGAATTTTCCTTTTACAATTCAAGTATTTACGAATTTGACTTTAGATCAAGAAAAGCAGTTATTTACAGATGTTAATACTAAGTCTTCTCCAGTTAGCAATACTTTATTAGTTATGTATAAAGATAATGATTTGTGTAGTAAATTAGTTAAAAGTGTAATTTACAATCATTCTTCTATTTCCTCAGACAAATTTGAAGTTAGAGCCAAAACAACAAAAACGAAATTAATGACAGCATTTACTTTATATAATTTAGTACTTACATTAAATGAGGGTATTGTTGTTATTAAAGGTAGTAACAGTAAATTAAATGCTGGGAATTATGATTTGTTTAAAATGAATATAGAGAATTTTTTGACGTTGCTAGTGAAATATGCACCGGATCAAGGTTTAGATAGAAATAAATATATTATTATGAATCCTAATGTATTAAAAGGAATTGCTAAAGCTGTTTATCTTTTAAAAAAAGATAATGAGAAATTTGATATGGAAGAATTTTTTAAACATGTTGTTTTTTCATTTGATTGGTCCCATAAAAATAGAAAATTGAAACAAGTAGGTATTCCATATAATCCAAAAACAAAAAAGTTTAGAATTAATGTGGGTACTAGGACTACTTCTCAAATTTGTGATCTTTTACTTGAAGACTTTTTGAGAATTAGGGAGGTAGCTGTTAATGTTTGAAGTTAAATTAAAGGGTATTATAAATATAATAAATAATAATAAGGGTATGATGACTACACAAATTTTTATCAGAGATATCCTTGATATTTATGAGATTGATAATTCTGTAAATAGGGATGTGAATTATAATAGATTGAAACCTATTTCTAGTTACATTAATTCTTATGATTCTGAAATAGGTATCTTTTTACCTTCACTAGTATTTTCTTTTCAAGAAAATCCACTTTATTTATATGATAAGGTTTCGAAGGAGTTAACAATACCCTTAGGATCAAAATTAAAAGTCTTAGATGGACAACATCGTATTAAAGGGTTAGAAGAATTATTGAATAGTTTGAGTGATTCTAAGAGAAGAGATGAAATATTAAATAGTAGTATAACAGCTCAAATTTATTTTAATTTGAAAGAAGAAGATGAGAAGGTTTTATTTGCTGATATTAATTCTAATGCTAAACGTGTTTCTATGTCCTTAGTAACTAAATATGATACAAGAGATATTATGAGAGTTTTAGTAAGGGATCTTTATTCTTCATGTAAGGCTTTGCAGGTAGCTGGTGTAGAGTTTAATAAAAGTCGGATAGTAAGACCTACAAGTACTTTGTTTTTTACTAGTGCTCGTTTAAGAACGTTTATTATTAGTTTACTTTTTGGTACAAATCAAAAGCTTTCTAAAAAGAATGAGAAACTTCTTAAAGAAAATTATGATGATATATTAATTTTTTTAGAGAAATTTTTCACTATATTATTTGATGTACTTCCCTCTGATTCTGGAGACGTTAAGAAATATATACTGGGGCATGAAGTTTTGCAGACATCTATGGCAATATACTTACATCAAGCGATAATGCTAGAAATAAAGGAAGATGTGAAGTGGTTCGCTGATTGGGAATCTGAAGTGGAAAGATTGAAATTGATAAATTGGAGTGTTTCTAACTCAATATGGCAATCATATCTAATGAAACAACGAGTTAATACAGATTACGAGTATTATGGTTTTTCAGATAATAGACCGAGTGAATTAGTATCTACATTAAATCATTACTTGTTAGAAAGTTAAAGTTGGTACAGAATGCAAATTAAAAAACACACTAAGGAAATTGTCCTGCTAAGAGTATTTCGGTGTGAGACGACAGCAGTTGTTGTGTAGCTAATGCGGCACAACTATTAGTATGTTTTTCCAAAATACTAATGATAACCTAAATGCTATATTATTTTTATGATTGTAACGAAATTTCACTTTGAAAATTGTGGTTGTTTAATTTAACAGCCACGATTTTTTATTGTAAACGTCAATTTGAATTTTTTTCAAAAGTGTAAGAGCATCTTAATGAAAACTATTTGGTACAAAGAATAGAAGAAAAACCAAACGGAGGGAAATCTCATGCCAACCTACAACAAACTAATCCGAAACAAAATCCCACAAATAATAAAATCCAACGGAAAAACACCCACAACAAGAATCCT
This sequence comes from Bacillus sp. RC51, assembly GCF_044908115.1. Lineage (NCBI taxonomy): Bacteria > Bacillati > Bacillota > Bacilli > Caryophanales > Bacillaceae > Bacillus > Bacillus sp. RC51. Next base: position 155,412 of record NZ_JBIYCW010000007.1, read on the forward strand.
ACCTGAAGAAGAATACATAAAAGAAATCTGCAAAAAAACAGAAGAAGAACTAACAGAATACATCGAAGCAAAAACAAAACCCGATAAACTAGAAGAACTATCCGACCTCCTAGAACTAATAAACGCCCTAGCCGAATACGAAGGCACAACACTAGAAGAAATCAATGCAATCCGTAAAAAGAAAGCAGAAGAACGAGGTGGCTTTTCAAATCGAGTCTTTTTAATCGAAGTAACCGATAACTAGCCCCTTATAATCCCCTTGCAAGCCCCTACCAAGTAATAAATCACTAAGAAAAAACACAACAAAACAAAAACACCAACAAACACCGTAGTAGTAGTAGTCGAAAAAATTTTGAAATAACACGCCAAAAACCCGGCCCTCCTTCCTATATATAGTACAAAGAGGGATTTTTTACTTTTGAATCGGGACAGGAGGAATTGGGATGGCGGTGTATCGTAATGTGCAGGTGAATTTTTGGCAGGATGATTTTGTTTTGGATTTGACGCCGGAGGAGCGGTATTTTTATGTGTATTTGTTAACCTGTTCGAAGACTACGCAGTGCGGGATTTTTCCGTTTCCGAAGCGGTTAGCTGAGATGGAGACGGGTTATAACAGGGGGACTGTTGATAAGCTTGTGCAGCGCTTTATTGATTATGGGAAGATTCTTTATGATGCGGAGACGCGGGAGTTATTTATTTTAAATTGGCTTCGTTATAATCCTGTGACGAATACGAATGTGGAGAAGTGTGTGCTTCGTGAGCTGAAGGGTGTGAAGAATAAGGAGTTTGTACATATGTTTCTTCAGAAGTGCGTAGAGGAGGAGCTGAATGTTCCGATGCTTTTAGCACATTTCGGTATGCCGAGTGATTTGACTGTGGATGATGTAGAGCTAGTTTGCGAGGAGACAGAGGAAGAAGAGGTTATAGAGGAAGAGACGGGAAGTCGCGTGTTTTCTTTTTATGAACAAAATTTCGGTAGTTTGTCTCCTCATACTGTGGAGGAACTGAGTGCGTGGATGGATGATTTGTCAGAGGAGCTTGTGCTGAAGGCTCTTCAAATTGCGTTTGAGAACAATAAGCGGACGGTTGCTTATGTGAAGGGGATTTTGAGGGGGTGGCACGGGAAAGGATTTACGAAAGTGTCTGAGGTTGAGGCGGATACGTCGAAGTTTCGGAAGAAGGATTCGTCTGTTAGTACTGGGGAGACGGAGGAGTTTTTGACGAGGTGCGAGGAGTGGGAGAAGAATGCGCCGTCTGAGGAAGAGTTGCAGCGCTTTTTAGCGGAACGCGGGTGGCGTCCATGAGTATTCAAAATGTGGAGGCGGAAAAGACGGTGTTAGGTTCTCTATTAATTGATGGAGAGCTTATTAAGGAGTGCCGTTTGACGGAGCACTATTTTTCTATGCCGGTGCATAAGTCTATATTTCGGTTAATGCGAAAAATTGAAGATGAAGGGCAACCAATTGATCTTGTGACGCTCGTTTCTCGGATGAATCCAAATTTTTTGGAGAATATCGGGGGGATGGAGTATTTTATAGCGTTAATAGAGGGTGTGCCTACAACTGCCAACTTCTCTTATTATGAGGGGCTTGTTCGAGGTGCTTGGAAAATGTATCAGGCCGGTGTTCTCGGGCACAAGATGGGAGAGCGTCTTATTGCGGAGAAGAATGAGAAAATTATTGGTGAGACGATTACGGAGCTTTGTGAGTTAGAGGAAAAGGACTATGTATGTGAGTTTGATTTGAAGGATGCGTTAGTTGGTTTGTATGAGGAGCTTCATCAAGATACGAAAGAGAATACTGGTATTGAGACTGGTTATACATCGTTAAATAAGATGACGTGCGGATTGCAGGAAGGTGATTTTGTCGTTCTTGGAGCGCGTCCTTCTATGGGGAAGACGGCGTTTGCATTAAATATCGCATTGCATGCGGCGAAGTCTGGAGCGGCAGTTGGATTGTTTTCGTTAGAGATGAGTAGTAAGCAACTGTTAAAAAGGATGGCGTCTTGCGCGGGCGAAGTGTCAGGAGGTAGGCTGAAAAATCCGAAGCATCGTTTTACGATAGAGGACTGGGAAAAGGTGAGTAAGGCGTTCGCGGAGATTGGGGAATTGCCACTTGAGATTTATGATAAGGCCGGTGTTACAATGCAGGATATTTGGATGCAGACTCGTAAGTTAAAGAGGAAGCATGGGGATAAAAAGCTTTTAGTTATTGTAGATTATTTACAGCTTATTACGGGCGATCCGAAGCATAAGGGCAATCGATTTCAGGAGATTAGTGAGATTTCTCGTAAGCTTAAGTTATTAGCGCGTGATTTAAATGTTTGTATAGTAGCGTTGTCGCAATTGTCTCGTTCCGTAGAGTCACGGCAAGATAAGCGTCCTCTTTTATCTGATTTAAGAGAGACGGGACAAATTGAGCAAGATGCGGATGTCATTATGCTTATGTATCGAGAGGATTATTACGATAAGGAAACGATGCAGAAAGAGATGACGGAGATCCATGTGGCGAAGCATCGGAATGGGCCTGTGGGTAGTTTTAAGCTGAGATTTTTGAAGGAGTTTGGGCGGTTTGTGGAGAGTGGATAATAAAATAGAAGAAGGCATATAAAAAGGTAAAGGAGTGGTTACGGTTGACAAAAGTAGGTCGTTTATCCCGCATTAACGGGCAGTAAAACTCCCACCTCAAAATTCGGCTGGAGCACAGGAGTTAGGTGGGAGATCAACTGCTCGTAAACGCCCGATTGGTTCAACTAATAATCAGTGGGGGATGAACAAAACCCCCACTGATTAAAGTTTCACTTTATATGAGCAAGAGAAGCAAGAAGAAATAGATAAAGCACTTTCGGCAGCTGGAATGCTCTTTAAGGGCATGAGTATAGAAGAAGTAGCTAAGAAATTAGATGTAACAATTGAGAAGGTGAAAGAGTGGGAGAAGCGTTTATCCCATTAATCGCTGGGTTAATGGGAATATTCCGTAAAGGGAAAATGGCAGCGTCTGTATAAATTTATATAAAAATAGCCGACTATTTACTATATAATAGTCGGCTATTTTTGTACGGAGAAGTTGTTAGGTTTAATACGCAAATTTTTCGATTTGCTCTTGAATATATTTCTTATTTTTCTATAAAGAAGGATTTTCTCTCTGTAGTAATCCATTGCTCCAAATCGTCTTGGCTACGTCGGACAAGTCGATTTACTAAAACATCATGCCATACGTAATCCTCTAATAAGTATATATGAATGGGGTCATCTGTATAAAAAGCAATATTACGCTCTTCAATTGATGGTCCATAAATCATCTCTTTAGAATCTATCGATAAAATAAACCAATGTTCTGTAGACAAGGTTTCTGTATAAGGTGTTATGCGATGGGCTTCTAGATTTTTAATGGGATTTTCCACATGCAGGGTAATGCCTTGTACTGTAACTTTATCAGCTACCTGAGATAGATCCTCTTTTAACGCTTCATACATCTCATCCCACATTGAAATGACAATACGTTGTTCTGCTTTTTTTATTAATGCCTGACAATAGCTAATGATTGTTTTATTGTCTTTTAAAGTAATCACTCGATTATCCGTTTTTTCCTCGAAAGTTTCTAGTTTTTTTAATGAATCACTGATTCCTTCATAAGTAGACTGCCATTCTGATTGCGCCTTTTGTAAAAAGATTTCAACAGGTAGAGGTGAATAGCGAGTGGTGTCATTTATTTCTTCCTTCATGACAATTCCTTTTTCTACAAGGTTACCCAAAATCTCATAAATTCGCGCTCTTGGGATACCCGAATCCTTACTCACTTGGTAGGCTGTGACAGGCCCCTGTTTAACAAGAGATACATAAGATTTAGCTTCATACTCATTAAAACCAATTTTTTTAAGCTGTTGCACTATGTAGTCCACTTTTTTCGTCCTCCGATGTTTGCTTTTATCCCGCATTAACGGGCAGTAAGACCCCCACCTCAAAATTCAGCGGAAGCAAAGAAGTTAGGTGGGGGATCAACTGCCCGTAAAAGCCCGATTGGTTCAACTAATAATCAGTGGGGATGAACAAAACCCCCACTGATTAAAGCTTCACTTTATATTTCAACGTTACAATAACTGTTTACATTTAGCAAATTATTAGTTACTATTCTGATAGTGACTAAAGGGGAGGTTAATAGTATGGATTTTTATTTAGACCCATCAGTATTAATTATTTTGATTGCTTTTGGATTTTTAGCTGCATTTATTGATTCAGTTGTAGGTGGTGGAGGACTGATTGCCTTACCCGCTTTATTATTTACAGGACTGAATCCAGCAAGTGCAGTAGCTACGAATAAACTAGCGTCGACAATGGGGTGTGCAACTAGTAATATTGTGTTTTATCGTTCTGGTAATCTTGATTTGAAATCGGCGTTTAAATTAGTTCCACTCACTTTCGTAGGTTCCATAATAGGGGCATGGACCGTTCATTTAATGAACCCAGAAGTACTGAAGCCATTGATGCTGATTATGCTTGGTGCGGTTGCTATTTATACGATATTCAAAAAGGATTGGGGCAGTATTTCCACTCATAAAAAATTGTCTGGTCGACACGTCATTATCTTTACTTTTTTTGTTTTTGCTATTGGTTTTTATGATGGATTTCTAGGTCCTGGCACAGGTTCGTTTTTAATGTTTTCTCTTTTATTTATTGGATATGATTTTTTAAAAGCAGCAGGTAATGCGAAGCTTCTTAATTTAGGAAGTAATGTTGGTGCATTGTTGATGTTTATGTATGTAGGGCAAGTAAACTATGTGTATGGTTTTATAATGGGGATTGCTCAAATTGCTGGAGGGATTGTTGGCTCCAAATTTGCTATAAAAAAAGGAAGCGGGTATGTTCGTGCTCTTTTCATTACAGTAACTTGTTTATTGTTAGCGAAAAATCTGTATGACTATATTCAGTAAGTAATTTTGAACATCTTTACTTCAAAGAACGTAGAAAAGGTCAAATATGAAGGCTACATAAAATATAAGAAGATACTAGGGGCAAATTTATTTTAACATTTTTTAGATGCTACCTTATTCGAAGATAGCATCTAAAAAAGTCTCATTTAAAAGAAAATCTAAGTGAAGAGAATGAAAATAATATAAACTCATATTTTTTCTGGGGTATGTTTATTGATCATAGTGAAATATTTACTCTATATTCTTCTTATAATTAGGCCTCAACAAACTCTTAAAATCCACCTCAGCAATCAACACACTTACTAATATAAGCGTCGCGCCTAAGTATCCTTTCCCAGTAAGTGTTTCACCAGTGAAAACGAAAGCGAAGCCTGCGGAAAAGACAGGTTCTAATGAGAAGATAAGTCCTGTATGTGTAGGCGTCGTGTATTGCTGGGCGATAACTTGCACGATGAAAGCAACTGCGGTGCAAAATATGCTTAAGGCTAAGATGATGAGCCATGAGTTGGTTGTGCTAGGAAGCTTTGGTGTTTCGATAATGAATGAAAAAATAAGACTAAATAGGCCGACGAAGCCGAGTTGTATGACTCCAAGTGCGATTGAGTTTACATGTTTTGTTACGCTGCCAGTGATGATGACGTGAATCGCATAAAATAAGGCTGACAGTATGCAAAATATATCGCCATTACCGATCTTGAATTCGCTCGTTAATGTTAATAAGCCGATTCCTATTATTGTTAAAATGATTCCTACTATCACTTTCTTTTCTGGAATGTGTTTTAAAAATATAGCTGATAATATCGGAATGAAAATGACTGTGAGACATAGTAAGAAACCAGCATTTGAAACACTTGTGTACTTTGTGCCGAATGTCGCGAAAATGTAAACGATAAATAAGACAGAAGCGAGTATAAATGCATATTTTACAGTTTTAAAATCGATTTTGAATAAATGTTTGTAAAATATTAAACCTGATAAAAGAAAGGCAATAATAAATCGTAATGCGATTAAGTTGTATTCTTCTATGCCTTCAAGTCCAACCTTCGTAAGTAAGATGGATGCACCCCAAAAGAATGTAACTAGTAGTAGCCCTAAATCCGCTTTTAATTGTAGTTTCATTTCTATTCCCTCGTTATGTATAAATTTTATAATTACATACCCCTATCCCCATTCTTCATTTTAATATTAATTCTGAATATTTGTAACATAAATTTATCGACGTTTTACTCCATACGAAAGTGGCTATTGTATAAAGCGATTGGACCAGATTATAAAGATTGGATATACTTTAATCTAAGGGGGCATAAAGATATTCTTGAGGAAATAGAGAAGATATTTTCTCTTGGCCTTTATTATGATAAGGACTGCAAATATGAGTTAGCTCTCTTTTCAAAAGGTGGATTATTTAAAAAGCGGGAAAAGGTTTTTAGCACCATTATAGATACAAAGGAAAGTGTCTCAGTTAAAGAGGAACTGGATGACTTCTTTATTCAAATAAGAGATAAGCCGATACACTTTAGAAAAGCAATAACAGTACTTTAGTTATAGAAATAATTATGGGGAGTCTAGGAGGAACAAAGTGAGTAATAAAGATTTTGAGATTAATGTTGATTTAATGAGCGAGCAATGGCAATGTTTGAAAGAAGATTTGTATAATGGATTAGTTGAGTATAACGATTTAGAAAAGATAATTAATGACTACACTTTCTTTAAAGTATTTGATAATTTTTTCAAGGAGACTTGTAAACTCTTTGAGGTTACTCTTGCTGATATAAAAACTATGTATAGAGGAGTATCAGGGGAGATTGACCTTAATAATTATGAAAGAATGATACCTAAGTTAGAGTATGCCAAAGGAAATAACAGAATGAATCCTCCAGGAAAAGCATTCCTTTATTCAGGTGTTGTAGGGAAAGACAAAGGCAAGGATGAATCTACTGTTAAAAAACATGTAGTGAGAACTGTTTTAAAAGAGATAAGAGCAACTAATAATTCTGTAGCAACAATTTGTAAGTTTAAATGTAATGAATCAGCAAATAACAAGAAAGTAATAAATATTAGTGGTGACAATAGTATCCCTCAATCAGAAACAGAGTTAAAAGCCTACATCTATAAACATGCATTGAAAAATTTATCTTTTAATAGAGAAAAGATAAGCTACATCATGGCTAATGTTTATTGTAATATGTTTTCATCTGACCAGATTTTCAAGCCAATTCATACTAATGAACAAGAAGTAAAAAATTATGAGTATGCTCCTTTCCATGCTCTTGCTAATTATATAAGTGAGCAAGGATATGCAGGAATAATATTTAGAAGTACTGTTCATCAAAATGGTACAAATTTAGTTTTATTTGATCCAAGTGATGCCTCTGTGATACAAGGTTCAATGGAGTATATTAATACATCTGACTATCTCTAAAGCTAATTATATATACAGAGAACAAATTATAGAGAGTGTGAAAAGTACGTTACAAGAAACCTTGATGATGTTGGTAGCTCTAATATTGAGGGTAAGCCAAAAGACAAATCTAATTAGAGGGCAGTAAACAATCAGAAGGTATGGAGCCGAAACCTTAAAACTGCAAGTAGGGCTATGGCATATGCTAATTACTTATGTGAGTATGGCCATGGTTATTTTATTTTTAAGAATTATGTAAGGGTGTCCCTATGCAGTATTAGGAACAGTTTGAAGATAGTTTAGATAGCCATGCTAACATAGTCTCCATCTGCGTAGTCTGTCATAGGAAAATCCATTTTTTGTTTTTTGATGCTAAGAAAGAAATATTAGATAAGTTATTCAATATTAGGAAAGAAAGACTTATCAAGGGTGGAATTAACATTAGCCTAGAGGAGCTTTATAGTTATTATCAGCATTAATATTATTCATGGTAAAGGTGTAAGACATTGGTTATCATTTTATTAATCTATTGCCCTTTTTCTTTAGTAATAAATAGTATAGAATGAATATTATGAAAAAAGGAGGGTATATAATGCCAGTAAGTAGAAAGCTCATTCCTGATGGCCTTAAGTACTACATAACATGTGAAGATAAAAAGGGGCAAAAGTATTACCGCTATAGTCATGCTCCATCATGGGAATGTCTAGAGGGAAGAATAGAAGATACTACAACTTTTACAGAAATAAGTGATAATTTTAAAAAGGAAGTTTTAAATGCTATGAAATCAAGTACAGATGTTTCTATGCAAACTGGGCCTAAAGCAGAACTAGCAGAGGTTGATCCACATCAGATAGACCTTACAACAGTAGTGATTGAAAACTACAACCCTGATAGGATTTTTGGATACTTTGAATAATGTTTATATGAGTTAAATCTAACGAAGATAGAAGGGATAGGGTTATTACTTTATTCCTTTTTTAAATTCTAAGCTGTTTCTGAGGAATTAATTAAATAAATGTTGCCTCCCTCATTTTTAAAAATAGAAAACAAAACTTTTTATATGACAATGCCCATTTATAAGTGGTATTATCCCTACAATAGTTCATATAAAAGCAGAATTTGGATTTGATTATATAGATCTCTTTCCCCTTAAACTGCAAAAGACCCAGTTATATAATTTAAGGAAGTTACCTGCATGCCGCTCCAACCTTCACATAGCGCCATGTTATCCTCCTTAATCTGACAATAACTTCTCAAGACCTTGAATAAAAGTATTATTAAATGAGGAAGTAAAAGAAGTCGTAACGATTGGCAGAAAACGTACGAATGCGATGCATGAAAAATTAAATGAAATTGAGCTTACAAATGTGGCTAATTTATCGTCTATTGAAGAAAAAATAACCGGATTTGATGCATGCTTCTTTTGTTTAGGTGTTTCTTCTCAAGGGATGAAGGAAGAGGAATATACAAAGGTAACGTATGATTTAACGTTATGTGCCGCAAACACATTAGCGGAGTTAAATCCAAACATGACGTTCATTTACGTATCTGGTAGCGGCACAGATAGTACAGAAGCAGGACGTACGATGTGGGCGAGAGTGAAGGGGCGAACGGAAAATGCGTTATTGCGTTTACCTTTCAAAGCTGCGTATATGTTTAGACCAGGATTAATCATCCCGGCAAACGGTGTGAAATCAAAAACGAAATCGTATCAATTGATGTACGATGTGATGAAACCTTTTAATCCACTATTAAAGAGATTCGGCAGTGTGATAACTTCAGAACAATTAGGAAGAGCGATGGTGCGAGTTGGGAAAGATGGATATGCTCATTCGATTATTGAGAGTTTGAATTTGAAGAAGATTGGGAAGTGATTTTTGAAAGTGAATAGAAAGAATGAAAAAGAACCTAATTTCTCTATTTTATATGGAGAAGTTAGGTTTTTTCGTTTTGAAATCATTATGAGAAATTTCTTATATATTTCTCATATATTCATCATGCTTCCTTCATTTTCTTCTCACGTCCAAGTTTTACACTCATATGTATCAAAGGTAAAGGGAGGTAATACATTTTTTACTTATCTCAAAACGAATGATAGATGGTGGTGAACAGATGAAAAAGAATAAACGTAAAAAATGGCGTTGGTTAAAATGGATTTTGATTCTTCCATTACTTCTAGCATTACTATTGTTTGGATTACATAGTATGAAGTTTGAAAGGTGGGATCATGAGAAGCATAAGCAAGCGGCGTATACTGTTTCTCACGATAAAGAAAGGGAAGCTTTCGTTACACAAAAAGAAAAGTTTAATAACTTTGAGCGAAATCAGCATCATGAAAAACACCATGAAAAAGAGTTTGAAGGTTTATTCTTTATACCATTCCTGTTAGCGTTTGGATTTGTTCTTTTCGGCTGGTTAATCCTTCGTAAGTCTGAAGGGAATACGGTTAAAAAATGGACAGGCATATTGCTCCTAGTTATTGGTTTATTACCGGTCCTTCCGATGCTTGCATTTGTTGCAGCGATTGTTTGGGCATATAAAAAGTTTAAAGAGAAAAGAATGGCAACTCATATAGATGTATACAGCGATTTTCAAGTGCAAAAACAAGTAGATATTTTAGATCAATGGGAACGCAATATTCGTAAGGAGGAGAAGTAATAATGGGTATTTTAAAACGCATTAAAAATATTGTAGTGGCGGATGTGCATCAAACGTTAGATAAGATAGAAAAACCTGTTAGCATGTTGAAGCAATATCTTCGCGAAACAGAACAGCAAATTACGAAGGCTGAAAAAGCACTTTCTCATCAATATTATTTAGAAAAGAAATATGAAGCATTAATTTCAGAAACGGATGCTCTTATTGCAAGAAGAACTCGCCAAGCTGAGCTTGCCGTATCACGCGAAGAAGATCAGATGGCGCAGTTAGCCCTGCAAGAAAAAATTGTGAATGAGAAAAAAGCGGAACTATATCGTAAGCAGTACGAAGTAACAAAAGAGCAAACAGCAACGATTTATGAACAAATTGACAAATTGCAAAGGAAATATGGAGAGTTGCAATATAAAGAGCTAGTTCTTGTTTCACGGTTAAATGCGGCGCAAGCAATCAAAGAAAGCAACAGAGCAATTGACTCGTTCCATACAGAAAGTACAGCGAAAGGCTTTGCACGCATTGAATCGTATGTGCAAAAGCTAGAAGCCGAAACAGCTGCTAGTAACTATTTTTCTAATTTAAAGTCTCCGAATCACCAAGAAGTGTTAGATCAAAATTTACAAGAAGAAGTACAGCGGGAGTTAGAGAAGCTAAAAGAGAATAAATAGTATGCAAAAAGCCCATTTTCATATGGGCTTTTTTCTATGTAAAATTTCATTTGTTTTGTTTACATAATATCTTTACAATCGTTTGGTAAAATATATTTAACTGCATATTGAGAGGGTGGATGGTTATCCCTTCTTTCTATTTGGAAGGAAAGGAGGTGATAATATGGAGTTTTTGTTCGATCTTGTAAAAGAATTTGTGAAAGCAACTTCCGGATAAGGACAACAAAAAAACCACTCCGCGCCGTAGCAAGCAAAAGGGTGGGTTCCGCAAAAAGAAATAACTTATAATAACTACCACCCTATACGGTAGCAGTTAGGGAAGAGATGTTAGCGCATCTCTTCTTTTTATTATATGCCATTTTATTCGATGTCACACTTATATAGTATTCTACGGAAAATATATCATATTCCTATTTTGTGGTCAATTTGATTACATGAGCGGAAATTTGTAACACTATTCCTTTTCAAACTGAAAAATATCCCGATTAATGAGTTGGTGGAAGTGCCTATCCATTTCTGCCGCAGAAACTGTTCTTTCATTTTGAAACCACCACGCACTTAATGATGTGATTACCCCTGAATAAAATTCAATGATTAAATCATTTGGCATCGTATGATTTTTGCACAGCTGATTTAACGCTTCTGTTTCTTGTTTTCTCGTTTCATGACTTAAATAATGTATACGGCTAATAAATTGTTCATCAGACATTTGCGCCTCTAATATTTTACCGATTTCTTCATGGTGTAGGAATTGTTCCATCACTTGAAATGGTTTACTTAATCGATCTAAAAGCGGTATTTCAGCAATCATCTCCCCATAGCGCTTAAAACCAAACGCTAATAAGGCATCTTTATCTTCAAAATGCTTATAAAAGGTTGTTCGGTGTACCATCGCAAGGTCACAAATTTGGTTAATCGTGATGGTACTATATTTCTGTTTTGATTGCGTCATTAATTCAAATAAGGAATCCCACAGTAATTTATGTGTACGTCTAATACGTAAATCAAGTTGTTTTTCATTATCGTTCATCTACAATTCTCCTTTTGTGTAGATTAAATATACAATGACTTTAAATTGATTCTCCCTTTTTAATCTACATATGTATATTATATTACATGTGTTCCGGTGTATTTAAAGCTTTTTAAGTAAGAAACAGGAGGAGAATCTGCAAATGAATATAACAACTAAGAGCCCTGCAAGTGGCAAAGTTGATACTTCTAATATGAAACATACCCCGATTTTAATTGCATTACTTTTAGGGGCAATGGTTGCATTATTAAACGAAACATTACTTGGTAATGCGTTAACTGTATTAATGAAAGAATTTGACGTAACAGCTTCAACTATTCAATGGCTTTCTACAGCTTACATGTTGGTGGTTGGGGTTTTAGTCCCGATTACAGCGTTACTTCAGCAATGGCTCACAACGAGACAAATGTTTTTGATCGCTATGGTAACGTTTTTAGTCGGTACATTAATTGCGGGATTTGCACCGACATTTTCCGTTTTATTAGTCGGCCGTATCGTCCAAGCGGTAGCGACGGGGTTAATTTCACCGTTATTAATGAATACGATTTTAATTATTTGTCCACCTGAAAAGCGCGGTGCCACGATGGGATTAATCGCACTTGTGATGATGTCAGCTCCAGCAATTGGTCCTACATTATCAGGAGTAATTGTTGATTCATTAAATTGGCGCTGGTTATTCTACATTGTTATTCCTATCGTGATCATTTCAATTATGATTGGGATGAAGTACATTCAAAATGTTACAGAGTTAACAAGGCCAAAAGTAGATTATCCATCTATCCTTTTATCGACATTAGGATTTGGTGGGCTTGTGTATAGCTTTAGTGCATCGGGTGATTTAGGATGGTCCGATCCGAAAGTGTATGGCACTTTAATTGTTGGGCTTATATCATTATGTATTTTTGTCGTTCGACAATTAAAAATTGAGAATCCAATTTTAGAATTACGCGCATTTAAAGTTCCGATGTTTACAATATCAGTTGGATTAATCGTCATTGTGATGATGTCGTTATTTTCAACGATGACTTTATTACCGATGTTCTTGCAAACAGTTTTACTCGTTACAGCATTTAAATCAGGATTAATAATGCTTCCGGGAAGTATTATTAGCGCCATAATGGGACCAATCGCAGGTAAACTATTTGATAAATTTAGTCCGAAAGTTGTTATCGTTCCCGGTATTGTGTTAGTAGGGATTGCAATGTTCTTATTTAAAGGCATTACTCCTGACACATCACTGGTACAAATTATTGTCATGCATAGCGTATTAATGGTCGGACTCATGTTTGTAATGACAGCACAAACATATGGTTTAAATCAATTAACACCAGATTTATATCCGCACGGAACAGCACTGTTTAATACACTGCAGCAAGTAGCTGGCGCAATTGGTACAGCTATCTTTATTTCGAAAATGTCTTCAGGAACAACTAGCTATATGGAAAGTTCCGCAAATCCAATGGACCCAGTAGAGAAGTTAAACGGTTTAACATCTGGATTCCAAGGTGCATTTACACTAGGGTTAATCTTTATCATTATTGCTTTTATCGTATCGTTGTTCTTAAAAGAAGAGAAAAAGGAAGTAAAGGCAACGCAGGTTTTACAGAATGAGAATTAAGCTTCATATAAAAAAGACATCTTTATGATTAAAGATGTCTTTTTACATTTCTTTCGTAATATCATACTGCAACAACTGCCCCTGATCATAAAACCTCTCAAAAATAAGCCCCATTACATAAAAGAACACTAAACCGAAACAAATATGAATGAGCGTAAAAGTAGCGCCAAATGAAGAAAATTCATATACCATAATCGGTAATTTCGCAGTTGTCCAAACGCCTAAGAAAAATACGATGTACCTAATGCTGGCGCCTTTTTTTAATAGTAGTGCTGCAATCGGAAAGGCAACATAGAGGGGACCAGCTGCAATACCGCCTAATAATAGAGAGAATAATATTCCATATATGCCGGACTTTTCTCCCATGTATTTCATTAGCGTTTCTTTCTTCACCCACTGATCAAGTAACCCTACAAATACTAGGACAGGGGGGAGTAGAAACAACATATCTAAAATGCTATTCCCCGTTAATTGTAATGCGCTCCATCCTAAAGATTGGTTTATAAAAGTTAGTATGATAAGTCCAATCAGCAAAATGAAAAAGAAGCGATATCTTTTTAGTTCATTCATACCATCACCACCCAAATGATATATGAGAATAGGAGTGACATGAGTAATGCAGATGCATTACGAGCGTAAGCAAAGCTTCGTCCGAATATCTTTTGTTCCATAGGCAAGGTTGTAATTCCTACTGACATTAGTGTAGACATGAGTGCCGCAACTTGAGGAAGACCTGCGCCGTGCTGTACTAACGTATTACCAAGAGGAAACACGACAAAGCTTGGGATAAGTGCCACAGATCCGAGTAGTGCTGAATAAATAATACCTAAAAATCCAGACTGTTCTCCAATGATGGAAGAGATGAAGGACGGCGTTAAGATAGAAAGTGATAGTCCAACGAAAAGCATAATGGAGAGCATGGCAGGGAGGAGGTTTTGAAATATTTTCCATGATTTTAATAGGGCAGCTTTCGTTTTATTCCGATCCTTCATAAAAGAAATCCCCGTAAGAATAATGGCCAAAGTGTAAAGGATAGCACCATTAATCATGATTAGATTCCTTTAAGTCTTTATATTTGTCTAAGAAAAATGATAAGTTTTTCATTTTTTCCTCAATATCCATTTGAAAATCCGCTAATTGTTCTTTTCCGGCTATAGTAATTTTGTACATCTTTCTCGGCTTATCTGGAACGGATGTACTTACATAAGATTCAATCGCACCTTCGTTTTCTAATTTCTTCAGCGTGCGGTAAAGGATGGCACTATCGATTGGATTGACCGGAAGTTCTTCCACGCATTTCTGAAGTAGCTGTCCGCCATAGTTATCACCTTCTGCTAAAAATAACAAAAGAAATGCACCTGTATGTCTTCCTGTATGTTTCATGAATATACCTCCTAGAATGTATACTGTTAATGACAGTATACTGTTGTTAACAGTATATGGTTCATGAAGTGCTATGTCAATTTTAAAATGGTACGGAGGGGAAATGGCAATCCCTGTTTTAATCTTGTTAAATAACAAAATAAAAGCCTACTGTTTTCTTGTGACAGTGGCTTTCATAGTTGGTAAACTACTATATTACGCTTAGGGAATCTCGCACTTTGATAGTAACACATATATGTTAGCCCTATATTGAGAAATAAAAAAAAGACACTCTCAAGAGTGCCTCTTATTAGCAGCCGAATCCGCCGCCCCAACAGCTAGCTCCAACGATGATTAATAAGATAAAGAGCACAACAAGTAAGGCGAATCCACCGCCAAAACCACAGCCTCCACCACAACTACCACCATAGCCTCCACAACTACCACCATAGCCCATATTAACTCCTCCTTCCATAAAGTCCATATATTAATGGATTTATATCACTTTATGTTTTTACGGATAAACTTGAGCAGGTCCCTTTGAAAAATAAAAGTACTCGGTATTTTAAAAGAGTTGACGAGCGTATTTTTGTCACGAGTATTCCGCTTATTACATATGGTATTTTATTCTGTGCATTGGGGGAAAGGAGATCGTTATGGCTAATTCTGAGATGATATTACGTTTACTTACGGATTTAAAGATTGAGCAGCAAGCTTTAAAAGAACAGCTGGAGAAAATGCAAACAGCTTTGAGTATTCTTGAAGAAAAACCAACTATTCTTGAAGAAAAACCAACTATTCCTGAAGAGAAATCAACTACTCTTCAAGAGAAACCAGTTGTTACAAAGCAACGTGGACATTCTGGGTTTCCAACATCTTTTCGTGATTGGAGAGCATCTTCTCAAAAGAACTAAGGAATCCTGTTATAGTGGGTTATACAAAATCACAAATGAAAAAGTACAGTCTACTGTAGTTAATACAGAGGCTGTACTTTTTGTTATGTTAGTATAAGTTGTGATAGGCGGTTTGTATTTTCTTTGACTATTCCGCCTTTAACTCGATCCCTTTACCCAACATATCGCCACTCACTTTTAAAGTTAATCCTTGCGTATTTTTCGGTACATCGAATACAATGTTCCCTTCCGAATTTTCATTAGGATTAAGAACACCAAATTTAAATGTAGCAGTATTTGCAGCTTTAAGTACTAATTGAGATTCATTAGAAATGTGATATTCTCTTCCGGTTCCGTCAATTAATTTAAAATTATTGCTATTTAGTGTAATGGGTTCCTCTTGACGATTATAAACTGCGACGTCTAATACTTTAAATACACCTTGTGCTTTAACTTCTCCATTACCTATAACATCTAATGAATCGGCAGAGTGTATTGATATGTATACATCAGAAGAATCTCCCTGGGTGGGAAGTTCTTTTTGAGGATCCTTGTTGCTAAGTTCATCATTCTTTGTTTCTTTAGAAGTCTCCTGTTCGTTTTTCGTGTTACTGCTAGATGTATCATGTGAACTGCAAGCTGATAATCCAAATAAGAATGTGCTACATAATAATGATGTTACTAACTTTTTGTTCATAGTTTGTTCCTCCAAAATAGAAGCACTTTCATGGGTGCCATAATAATTTAATAAATTTATATTTTTCTTTATATGTATTGAATGTTACATTTTATTATATTGTTTTTGGGATAAAAAGGAAACTTGATGCAAATAAACAAGACACTTTGCAGTGTCTTGTTTATTTAAGTTATGCGCATTACTTAATAAGACGCTAGTTTCTCATCCTGAACATGAGTAACTATGTAGGGTGTTTTAATTATAACATTTTAACCAGTAATGGGTCTATATGGAATTTGTATAATGGGTACGTTTTATTATTTGGAATGACAGATGTAGTATATTATGTTGGGATTTGATCTATTAAAAGCAGTAGACAAGGTAAAGGATCATACCATATTTCATAATTTACACAAATTGTGTAGAAAAGGATGGAGCGATATTTCCCTTTACACGAACATAAAGGTATAATATAGTTTAGTTAAGTTAACTAAACTAAACTATATAGCGAAATAACAGCATGACTGGAGGAAGAATGCTATGACTAGATCGTATAAAGAAGTAATTAATGAAATGAATCGAGCCTACAATGACTTCTACATTTTACTATTTCAGGAGTTAAAGGATGAGTTCGGTCTTACAGGGCAGCAAGAGAGCATGCTATTTTATATCAATTTAAATGAAAACACGACAGCAAATAACATTGCGAGTACTTTTAATATATCGAAAAGTGCTGTGAGCCAAGTTTTATCGAAATTGGAAAAACAGAAGATGATTTCGAAACAAGTAAACCCTAATAATAAACGGGAGTATTTCCTTACACTTGGTCCAAACGGTAGTAAGTATATAGAGCGGTTGTCTGAGTTAGATGATGTGTTAATTGAGAAATATTTCTCGAAAATTGATATCGAAGCTTTGCAGCAAATGACTGATACGTTAACGAAAATAAATAAAGTGATATTGGAAGAAAAACAGAAGGATCTTGATTGTAATGAGTAAGACCCGAGATGAAGCAATTAGTAGAAAGGAGGAGAAGCGTGTTATGAGTTACATACCAAATATGATTACGATAGCAAATTTTGTGTGTGGGCTTTTGGCTATTCACGCTGTTTTCGTTCACGATATGTATGGTGCAGTTATGTTCATTATTACAGGTATGGTATTTGATCTGTTTGATGGTATGGTTGCTCGGAAACTAGATTCTGTTTCGGAAATGGGCGGAGAACTAGATTCATTTGCGGATTTAGTTACTTTTGGTGTAGCACCGTCTATTCTTGCATATAGTGTCGCTTTAAAAGATTTGCAGTCCATCGGGATGTTATGTGCGCTTGCTTACAGTGTTTGTGGCATGCTTCGACTTGCGAGATTTAACACGCAACAAAGCAAACTCCCAACATTCATCGGAATGCCCATTCCATTTGCGGCAATGTGTCTCCTTATTTTATGCCTCCTAAATAACCCAGTTTCCGTGGCATTTGGCACATGCGTACTCGCTTATTTAATGGTGAGTAAAATAAAATTCCCTCATTTTAAAAAAGATATATCGGAAAGCTTGAAGTCCGAGAGATGGGATTAATGAGAAAGATAAGGAGCATAACATGATTCGTATGGCATTAAGATCATTCAACATACAAATATATTGTTTGCTAGGCGTGATGTTACTGGGATGGTTGATGACACCTTTTCGAGCCCAGTTTGTAGGGATAAGCATCGGCCTTTTAGTTAGTATGTACTGCGCCTGGATTTTAGGAAGGCGTATTGAAAAGTTCGGAAATAGCATCGTAAAAAAAGAAAAAGCACCAATGCTTGGCATGATGAATCGGTTTGCAGCCGCAATACTCGGAGCGATTATTATGTATGAAATTGAACACCATGAATTCATGTGGACATTTGCTGCTGGAATTATGGCTGGGTATTTCTTAATTATTATTAATTTAGGGTATTACAGTATGAGAGATGTGGAGGAATAAAGAGCTGTGTAAATAACTAATTTGAATGTAAAAGCCTAAAAATATAAAAACCTTCCTTTATAGAAAGCTTTTTATTACAAAGAAAAGACACCCATATAAGAGTGTCTTTTCCGATAGTTTTTTAGCAGAAGCAAGAAGCTCCAACAATGATCAATAAAATAAACAATACAACTAGTAAAGCAAAGCCGCCGCCACAACTACTACAACTACCACCAAATCCCATAATAGTTCCTCCTTTAATAAGAGGGGAAACAAGGGGTCACTCATGTATTTTAACGGATTCAATTTACTTTATGTTTTTTACGCAATAATTGAGCAGGTCCTTTTGAAAATAAAGAAAAGACACCCTAAGGTGCCTTTCTCCGACTTGAACCATCTTAATTTTAATAATATTGGACTCCCGTCCAAATATTATTTTACCATGTTAATTTGTTTTTGGAAATATTCCATATCGATAATTACAATACACGTTTTAGTTTTTGAATTATTTATTTGTTTAAAAGTTGAAATTAATAAGAACCCCATAAATGATAAACCATTCCACTAACGAAAAACACTAATCCTAAAAACAACACAATTAAAGCAAGTACTCCATTTTGATTATGTTCCATAAAACTAGCTCCTTTTAGATTTATAGTTGTTTATTCTTTCATACAAAAAAGCCTTTAGTCGTAATTATGGCTAAAGGCTTTGATCATTATACTTTTCACTTTATAAAATCTTATGAGAAGAATTTATAATGTTTTTTTATCAAATTTGAAACTGAAAATGTACTAGCTTGATAATGAAGCCTGGCTATTAGAATTGAAAAATTTTAGTTTTATTATAATTAATAGAAATGAGAGTAGTGTGAATATAAATCCGCTCCAAATAAGCTGGTGAATACCTAAGTTTGAAATGAACCAGCCTCCAATAGTTGTTCCTAAAGTAATTCCGAGGTTTGAGAACGAAACGAATAGACTATTACCGAATTCAGGCGCTTCTTTTGCTTCGCTTATTAACCATGTTTGACCAACAATTAATCCACCAGCATGTACGATTCCCCAAATGAATACGATAAAAATCATTGGAACAAGGTAGGAACCTAAATAATAAACCAATATGTAAACAATAGAGTATAGGATAGGGAATAATATTACTGTATTTACTATACTTTTTTGCAGGAGACTACCAAATAAATGATTACCTAAAATCATAACTATACCAAATATGAATAGCATGATACTGATGAGAGATCCATTCATGGAAGTTACTTTTGCAAGGTACTCAGCGAAGTAGCTGTATACGGAAAACATGGCTGCAAAAAGGAATGTGACGGTTAAAATATTCAACCATAATCCTGGTTTGCCGAGTATACGAATTTGTTTGCCGAAAGACATTTTTTCTTTAACAGGCATAGAAGGAAGTAGGATTAGTATTCCAATGAATGCAAGAGTGTTAACAAGCGCTCCGAATAAGAAAGCAATTTCGAGTGAAAATTGGTCTGCAAGGTAAGAGGTTAGTGGTACACCTAAAGCAAAGCCAACAGTAATTCCCATGAAAACTTTTGTAACCGCTTGACCGCTCTTTTCTGGAGGGACAAGTTTAGCAGCTGTTACAAGAGCAATTGAAAAGAAGAGTGGGTGAAGTGCTGCCGGTAAAATACGAAAAATAAGCATGATTTCAAATTGTGTTGTATAAGCGTAGATTATATTTGAAATAACAAATATGAAAATTGCTGATAATAAAATTATTTTGCGATTAATACTAGAGACGAGCAGAATTAAAAACGGACCAGAAATAGCAACAACTAGTGCAAATATACTTACTAAAAATCCAGCTTGTGTAGTTGAAATTCCGAATTTTTGAGTGATTTGTGGTAATACGCCGACAATACCCATCTCGGTAGTAATAATTCCGAACACACCTATTGCGAGTGTCAGAATAAGTAAAGGATTTACTTTTTTCATTTATAAAACTCTCCATTCGTATCGGTATTTTGAAAGTAAATTCATTAACAAAGAAGCATTATTACAAGTATGATCGGATGCCAATATTATCAGGACTATGTAATTTAAAATACAATAACAGATATCTAAATAACTAGATATGATATATTAAAAAATTTTCTCCTTTCTATGTTTCTTGCTTTTATAGGTAGTGCAATCTTATAAAAAAGTAATTGGGTACCTGTAAAAAAGCAGAATGTGTGAAAGCTAATAATCAATTGATATGCAGATTGATTATTAGCTTTCATTTTATAATTCGTTTTGAACGTATTCAGAAAACTCTCGTATTGTTTTTTCATTTCGGCGATAGTAGGTCCATTTTCCAATTCGGTCAGAGTCTAGTAATCCTGCTTTTTTCATAGTTAATAAATAACTAGAAATAACCGATTGGGCTAAGCCAGTTTTAAGCTGGATATCTCCTACGCACACTCCAACTTGGAAGCTAAGGCCTTGCTCTAGATAAGGTTTTTCATCGAAATGGTTTTCTGGATTTTTCAACCATGATAAAATTTGACATCTTGTTTCATTTGACAATGCTTTATAAATTAATAAAGGTTCCATAAGGATATTATATCTACTTTTATAGATTTGTAAATGGGTTTTGGTGATTTTAAGGGGAGAAGGTATATGTGATCCCCTTAAATAGGAATGAGGTGCTCTTAATCTGTACCCTTTGTAAAGGACATTCTAAAAAAAGTTAGGCAACCTAAAAAAGATGATTTCTGTATGCAAACAGGAGTCATCTTCTTTAAATTCTATTGATAGCAAGAGTGATTATAGTACGTCATATATTTCTTAATTTCATGTTTTAACTGAACAAACGATTCACATGATTTTATATATGCTTCATCGGTTAAAGTACTACGAGGATTACGTGCAAAAATGATAATATTGTTAGGTTTAAGCATGTTGTTGCCTAGCTATCAATGGCGGATTCCTAAGAAGAGTAATAATAAAACCTAACTGAAGATTTAAGAAAATTTTTATGTTTACCCCACTTTTTATTTTAAAAGTTTTTCCTATCCTATAAATGAGTTACATCAAGAAGGATACTAAAAACGACAAAGTCATAGATGAAAATGTAAAGTTAGGGGATTCTACATGCATACAGGAGTTTTGATGAGTTATTTGTATACTCATTTTTTTACTATTATTTTTTGTGTAGTGTTTCAAATTGGATTGTATTCTAAAGCGAAAGGAAATGTATCTATTCGGCATTTTCTATGGGTATATATTTTTCTGTTCTATCTTTCGCTAGTATATGGGGTGACGCAAATCGCAACTGTATGGGATATAAGTAGATATGAAACGTGGATTCGTGTCAGTCAAATTAACTTGACTCTATTTGATACGGCAGGTAGTACGACGTATCTTTTGAATATTGTACTGTTTATGCCGTTCGGTTTTTTATTACCGACTATTTGGCCGCAGTTTAGAAAAATGAAAAACACCGTATGTGCGGGATTCTTTTTTTCATTGGCAATTGAGTTAAATCAATTACTAAATAATAGAATTACAGATATTGATGATTTATTTACGAATACCCTCGGGGCGATTGTTGGGTATGTATTATATAAAGTATTATATACAGCATTATTTAAAATGATATTAAAAAGAGAGGAAAAAAAGCTTGATACGAACTCTTCTCTAGTCATAAAATACGAGGCTATTTTTTGTTTAGTGTGTTCATTTGTAGGTGCGATGTTCATTTATTATCCTGGAGACTTGTAATCCTTCAATGAGATACGATCTCGTTTATAAAATGATTCTAGTTCTCCTCGCTTAAACACGGTAAAATGTGAATGATTCATCCCTTTTTCTAACTTAATAGATACAGTTTATGTATTACATGATAGGTGGGTGTAAATGTGTTAAATGTTCAATTATCTCAATACTTACTAAAAGAGTCTCAAACAGCTCTTCATACAGATGGAAAACGAGTGTATATGTTAAAAGATGAAGGGTTATCACCTTATCCTATCTATTTAAATCACCGTATTATGATGGGTGTGGGAACGAATTGGAATCAGCATAAAGGATTTGAAGAAATCATTAAAGGATTTATAGGCTTAATTAACAAATTTCCTATGTATATGGTATTTGAAACTTATTTGCGCGGTGACTTTATTGAAAGGTTTTTAGAAGAGAATAAATTCACGTTTGAGCTAGTTTTTACTAATAAGAAAAAGGATACGAACTTTTTTAAAGTGTGCATTACCAATAGTGATGATATAACTACACTTATGAAGTATTTCTTCCAATCAGCACAAGATTCTCTCTATACGTTATTAAGCTATTCAGCAGAATGTAAGATGATTAGTAATCATACTGGTGAGATTGAAATAAAAGCGGACAGTTTCTATCCAAGCTTCTCATTTATGTATGATGCGCAAGAATTATTTATTATTGGCGGGGAAGAAAAATGGTCACATATCCATTATATAAAAAGATTTTTTCATCTTGAGCAGATTACAGATGAGCTAACTATTGATGTAAGAAAATGAATTTAATGATGATGTGTTAAAGTTTTTACCAAGTAGAGAAGTTGATAAACGTATATTAATATTTTCTGATTTAAGAATAGGTGTATTAATTGGTGCTGAGTGTTTTAATTATATAAGTTTTGAATCTAAGGAATTAAAGTTAGTTGAGCAATTTTGTGTAGGGGAAGGATTATTTATATGTCACACTAAAGACCGAAAGTGATAAGGTGCTGTATAAATAACTAATTTGGATGACTTGAATGTATAAACTAAAAAACTTTCCTTTATGGAGAGTTTTTTATTACAAAGAAAAGACACCCATATAAGAGTGTCTTTTCCGATAGTTTGTTTAGCAGAAGCAAGAAGCTCCAACTATGATTAATAAAATAAACAATACTACTAATAAAGCAAAGCCGCCAGAAAATCCACAGCCGCCACAACTACCACCAAATCCCATAATAGTTCCTCCTTTAATAAGAGGGGAAAACAAGGGGTCACTCATGTATTTTAACGGATTCAATTTACTTTATGTTTTTTACGCAATAATTGAGCAGGTCCTTTTGAAAATAAAAAAAGACACATTAAGGTGCCTTTCTCCGACTGGATAACCGCATTTCGAAACTGGTGGATAACTTGTGAATAGTATGTATGCTTCGATTTATTTACAGATACCTAAGATTTATACATTCTTCATATAAGTCAGTACTTTTGATTACTAAACGTTCAATCATCATAAGGTTTAGTTTATTGTTACCAACTACTCACTCCAACATCTATCTTCAACCACTCCACCCAATCAGAATCCTCTACCTTAAGCAAACTGAGCGAAACACCTTTCATATCTAAAGAAGTGAGAAGGGTACCAACCTTTACGAACTTCACATGTAAGCCTTCCAGCTCACATAAACGGCGAATATCGTTTGCGAAAATGTATTGTTCCATTAATGGTGTCGCACCGAGTCCATTAATGAGGATGGCGAAGTTGTCGCCTTTTCTCCAGCGATAAATGCTTTTTAGTTTGTTCATCAGTTCGATTGCTAATATTTCAGAAGAAGATAGCGCTTCTTTACGGTAACCTTTTTCTCCGTGAATGCCGACGCCGTAAAAGACTTCATCGTCGTTTAATGTGAATGAAGCTTTTCCTTTCACTGGATCGTTTGCAGGTGAAAGGGCGACTCCTAATGTGTGTAAGTTTTCGGTGATAGAACGGCCAAGTGTTGTTAGTTCATTTAAAGAGTGACCTGCAAGAGCGGCCGCACCAAGTATTTTTTGAACGAAAACAGTACCAGCGACGCCGCGTCTTCTTTTATTAAACGAAGCATCATCTTCAATTGAAACGTCGTCATTTACGATGATGTGGTCAATTTTTCTTCCTTCTTCTTTAGCAATTTGTTCAGCCGCAAGAAAGTTTTCAACGTCATCTTTAAAGTTTTTGATGATGAATAAAATACTTTTATCTTTTGGCATGAGACGGGTTGCTGCAATAATTTGTTCTACTCTTGGCGGAGTGAAGATGCTTCCGTTTACTGCCGCCGTAAGCATTCCTTTTCCTACATAACCAATATCAGCTGGTTCGTGTCCGCTACCACCGCCGCTTATAATGACAACGTTTTGCTCCATTTCTGCGATATCTTTTACATAAATGATGTTATGTGTTTCGTCGTAATTCACTTTGTCGTTATGTTCAAAATAAAAGCCATGCAGCATATCTTGAACAATATTTTCTACATCATTCATAATCTTTTTCATTGCTTTTGCCACCCTTTAATTACTTTGCTGATTGCTCCAGTAATAGTAGTAATTGATTGTTTATCATATTTTTCAT
Organism: Bacillus sp. RC51; assembly: GCF_044908115.1. Lineage (NCBI taxonomy): Bacteria > Bacillati > Bacillota > Bacilli > Caryophanales > Bacillaceae > Bacillus > Bacillus sp. RC51. The sequence continues at coordinate 179,907 of NZ_JBIYCW010000007.1, forward strand.
GAGAGAAGACATAATGGAAGGATCTACTTCGCATTTGCTTTCAATCCAATCTTTAATCGTTCCAACGAAGCCGTGACTATAAAAGGAGGCAATCGTATTTTTTGTCTCATCAGAAAGGCTGAATCCACAGCTCGCAGATAATTCATCAATAATTTTCATATATAAGTTTTTCGTATGCTCAAATAAATAGTGATTAAACGAGTTTTGTTCAATGACTTTAAAAGCATTTCGGTAAAATTTTTGATTTTCATAAAAGTAATCAAATAATAAATCGAAAATGTTTTCCCACGTTTCATAGTCGAGAAAGTCGATAATGTTTTCTTTCGTTTCTTCTCTATAAATCCAGCTTAATAGTTCAAATTTATCTTTAAAATGATAATAAAAAGTTTGCCTACGCATTTGACAGTGTAACATAATATCGCTCACCGATATTTTATGAAACGACTCTGTTTCCATTAAATACTTCAATGAATTCGCGATTATCTTTTTAGAAATTATAGAAGAGGTCATGTGGATCATCCCTAGAATGTTATTAATATGAAAATCCTACCGAGAAATGAGAGCAGTGTCTTTAGACAGATTGTCCATTTTGTCCGTTTACTATAAAACGCTTTCATTTTAACATGAGTAGTAAGAAGAAGATTTCAAATATATCACAATATATTAAAGGAATTGAGGGAGAACTACAATGAAAAAGATTATAAACAAACCAGAAACATTAGTAATGGAAATGTGTAACGGAATGGTTATGGCTCATCCAGAGCTTGAGCTTTTGAAAAAATATAAAGTGATTAAGAAGAAAGAAATGAATGAAGATAAAGTAACGTTAATTAGTGGTGGCGGTAGTGGTCATGAGCCAGCGCATGCAGGGTTAGTCGGAAAAGGAATGTTAGATGCGGCAGTGTGCGGAGATGTGTTTGCTTCTCCTTCGCAAATTCAGGTCTATCAAGCAATTAAAGAAACAGCTAGTAAAAAAGGTACATTATTAATTATTAAAAATTATAGCGGCGATATTATGAATTTCAAAAACGGTGCACATTTAGCGACTGAAGATGGAATTGAAGTCGACTACGTAAAAGTAGACGATGATATTGCGGTAGAAGATAGTTTGTATACAGTAGGACGCCGCGGCGTTGCGGGAGTTATTTTAGTTCATAAAATTGCCGGTGCAGCTGCGGAAGCAGGTATGGATTTAGGAGCGGTGAAAGCTGTCGCAGAAAAAGCAGCGGCTAACGTGCGTACAATCGGTTTAGCGTTAACGTCTTGTACAGTTCCAGCGAGCGGATCACCTACTTTTACACTTGCGGAAGATGAAATGGAATACGGCGTAGGTATTCACGGTGAACCAGGTATTAAACGTGAAAAAACGCTGTCAGCAGATGAATTAGCTAACCGTATGACAAATGATGTAATAAAAGATTTAGGAGTAAAAGATGGTGAGGAAATCGCACTTCTAGTAAATGGTTTTGGCGGAACACCACTGCAAGAACTATACTTATTTAACAACGCAGTTACACGAGAATTAGCTGCTAGAAGCATTAAAATTAATAGAGTATTCGTCGGTAACTATATGACGAGTATCGATATGGCTGGTATGTCTTTAACAGTAATGAAGTTAGATGACGAGTTAAAAACGTTGTTATCGAAAGAGTGTAATACACCAGCGTTTAAAGTAGATGGACCAGTTGAGAGTGTAGAGTACGTGAATGTGCTTGAAGATGTAGAAGAGAAGGAAGTTTCCTTTGAAATAGAAACAGCGGAAGAGCACGCTGTTATTAAAGATAATGTCATTACATTAAATAACATGATCTATCTAGTTGATAAAATGAGCGACATTATTATTAAAAATGAAGTACCGTTCTGCGAGTTAGATACACATGCAGGTGACGGCGACTTCGGAATGAGTGTGGCAAAAGGATTTAAGCAATTAAAGCGTGAGTGGCATTCTATTTTAGGACAAGAGAATGTAACGATCGGATCATTCCTTGACGGTTGTTCAATGATTATTATGGAACATTGCGGCGGCGCTTCTGGTCCAATTTGGGGCGGAGCATTCCGCGCAGCTAGTAAAGAAGCAGGCGAGAAGCGTGAGCTAACAGTGAAAGAATTCGCTGAAATGTTACAAGCAGCACTGCAAGGTATACAATCTATCGGTGAAAGATCGTTCGGTAGAGGAGCGGTAGTTGGTGATAAAACACTTGTTGATGCACTTGCTCCATGTGTAGACTCTTGGTTAGCTAGCGCTTCAAACGAAGTAGACGTGAAAACTGTCTTTGAAAAAGGAGCAGAAGCAGCGGTTAAAGGAGCAGAGTATACGAAAGAAATCGTCGCTCGCATGGGCCGCGCCGGTACAGTTGGTGAAAGAAGCTTAGGATATCCTGATGCAGGTGCGCATGCGCTTGGAGTTATCTTTACGGAGATTGCGGGTAGTTTGAAATAGGAATTAGAAAGTCCCTCTGCCTTAAGGTGGAGGGACTTTTATATTGTATTTTAGATTTAGTTTTTTTGTGATTGCAGCTTATCGATTTTCCAGTGTGCTCCTAGAGGATCTAAAGAGCTTTCAATATAAAACATATATTCATCTGCGGTACTTGGTACTTCAAAAGCTATTTTTAATTCTACCGTTTCATTTGGTTTAACTTGTATATCAGAAGGGTTTTGATCAAGCACCTTTCCTTCATAGGCCTTTCCGTCTTTTTCATCTTTTAAGTTATATTTTAATTCTGATAGTCCAATCGTTTGACCTCGTACATTTTTTACAGAGACATTAACAACGACGGAATCGTTACTAGCATTTAAATATGCATTTTGAACGGCGGTCAAGTAATAGCCTCCCTTAACACTCTCACCAACTAATAAAATACCTTGTTCCAAGCGGCTCATATCTTCTTTTTCTTCAAAATTTATTAATTCTTCATTTTCATTTTTTGCGGTTGGTTCTTCTATTGGACCATTTTCAACGGCACTATCTTTTTTATCTTGTGTGCAAGCAGCCGTAACACTGGCTAATACTAGAATTAAAGTAAGTAATATGAATAATTTCCTCATAAAATTTATCTGTCTCCTTAAGTTTCTCAATTTTGTGCAACTATACATATTATAAAGAGATTCTATTAAGATTAACATAATGTCTCATTATTGGCTCAAAATAGGGGGTCCTTTAGACACCTTATTCTTGTTTTTTATTAATATGATTGGTGTATTTACTCTAGTTGTAGCGAAATCGTCCGTTGTTATCATTCCTACTGTAAATATGTAATTAGTATTATTTTATTCTTTAAATATCTCCGGTCTTTCAACTCTAAATGATTGCACCTCACCGCACTCTAAACAAAATGTGGTTAATAGTTTGGAACGTTTCCCTCCTGAAAAGAATCTACTAGATTCATCCTCACAAACATATGCATGATAAGCAGATCCAACTCTTCCTTCTTTAAATGTAGTAGAACCACAATTCTCGCATCGTTTATTTTTCATGTTACTAACACCTCATTTGATTGATATTTATTTTTCTGTTTTTTTAAGATAGAAGTAAAGCAACTTGGTTATAAATGATGTTTTCGACATGATACAACATACCCCTTTATATATTCGCAAGTAAAACAACACCCTATAAATCTCTATAACAATATGATGTTTCATATATCATTTAATGTTTATCGGAAAAATAAGTATTAAAGTATTGAGTTTTATTATTCTGATGATTATAATAAATAAAAAACAAACAATTCTTATGTTGAGAAGTGGAGGGACGGGCCCTATGAAACTTCGGCAACCTCGTTTTAGACGAAAGGTGCCAAATCCTGCAGGTGAAAAACACCTGAAAGATAAGAGCGGTTCATTTAGTCAAGAAGGCTACTCTTATTTCGATAAGAGTAGCTTTTTTTATCCCGCATTAACGGGCAGTAAGACCCCCACCTCAAAATTCAGCGGAAGCAAAGAAGTTAGGTGGGGGATCAACTGCCCGTAAAAGCCCGATTGGTTCAACTAATAATCAGTGGGGGATGAACAAAATCCCCACTGATTAAAGTTTCACTTTATGGCTAAAAGATAAAGGGGGAATAGGTAGTGGAGTATGGTTTTTGGTTACCGATTTTTGGGGGATGGCTTCGAAATGTAGATGATGAATCTATGCCGCCTACATTTGAGTATGCAAAACAAACAGCGCAAGCGGCAGAACAATTAGGTTTTTCAACAACACTTATTGCGGAATTAAACTTAAATGATATAAAAGGTGTTTCAGCACCAAGTTTAGAAGCGTGGACAACTGCGGCAGCACTTGCAGCAGTGACGGATAGATTAGAGATTATGACAGCTGTAAGACCTGGCTTCCATAATCCAGCAGTTACAGCGAAAATGGCAGCAAATATCGATCAATTAAGTAATGGTCGTTTTACATTGAATGTAGTTTCAGCGTGGTGGGAAGAAGAAGCGAGACAGTACGGCGGGGTATTTACCGCACATGATGAAAGATATGATCGCACAGAGGAATTTGTAACAATTTTGAAGGAGCTTTGGAAAGAAGAAGAGTTTTCTTATAAAGGGAACTTTTATGAGCTTCATCATACGCATTTAAGTCCAAAACCTGTTCAGAAACAAGGCATTAAGATTTATGCAGGTGGTGAGAGTGAGAGAGGAAAAGAGGTCATTGTAAATCACGCGGATGCATATGTAATGCACGGGGGAACAGTGGAAGAAGTATCTGTGAAAATAGAAGATATGAAGAATCGTAGAAAGAAAGTCACCGAGGAGCCATTGCAGTCATTCGGGCTCGCGGCTTACGTCATTTGTCGTGATACAGAAGAAGAGGCGTTAGAGGAATGGAGACGCATAACGGATGTGAAAGAGGATGCTTTAGGTTACGCGGGTAACATATAAAACTATTATATTTTATTATAACAAAATACAGCAAAGACATTTGGAATGAAAAAAATAAAGTAATTGCACTCCTACTTGCTACAGGCTTTACAATTAGTGCAGGTGGGTTTAGGAGTGGTTACTAGCCACAAATAGCGATTTTGATAAAAAAGCATTTTGATATATTTATCAAAATGCCTTTTTGTTGCTATGCTAGCATTGCTCTTACATATGTTACGACTTTTTTATAGAAATCAGAGTTTGGGTCAATATGACCAACAACAGTTGCGTTTCTTGCAGCTAAATCTAATGACTTCACATGATCTGTTAATGCTACACCTGAGAGATTCGTATATGGCGTTCCTACTAAAACGCCGTTCATTGGTATACCTGAAGGAACGGAAACTTCGAAAGCGTAGCCTTTTACTTTTGAAGTTGTGGGAACGATAATACCTAAACTAGAGATTGTATCATCGATAAGCCCGTCTGATATAACGATTGCAGGGCGATATCCCGCTTGTTCATTTCCGGCTTTCGGATACAGATTAAGCCAAACGATACTCCCGCGAACTACATTTCCTGAAATAGCCATTAAATTTCTTCATCTCCTATTGGCTCATAAAGTTCTTCTTCATGACTACGTACACCTGGCTTAGAAGATCCACGCAAGGATAGGAACAATTTTCTTAGACCTTCTTGATCATCGGCTTCAGGATATGATGCAGGGCGTAAAACGATTTCTCCGTTATCTGAAACGTGGAAATCAATTTTAACTCCATCCTTAAACTTAGCCATTTTAACGACTTCCGATGGGATTCGAACAGCGAGGCTATTCCCCCAAGTTCGGATAGTTCCTTTTGCGATAGCTTCAGCAACTACTGTCACATGAATCATCCCTTTGCTATTATTTGTATTACTATGGTTCAATTGTATCACCTCCTGCTGAAAAATGTATATACTTATGTATATACAAAAAACGAAAGAATGATACATGATTTTTGAAAATCATGAAGAGAAAATCAATGTGGTCTTATAATTGTGTGATAAATGTTGAGAAAGTTTTAATAACGGATTATGAGGAGAAATAAATTAGAATTTTCTGTTATTATTAAGGTAGTGAGCATTTTGATTGTGAATAAGAGGGGGATATGGTTGTCGCTAATACGAAAGAGAAAGTATTAGAATTGCTAAATGAATGGTACATAGAAATCAGATCAAGACGTATTCCAGAAGCGGAACGCTTGAAAAAGGAAATTGACTTTAAAATATCTCAACTAAAGAAGGAGGCAGAAGTAGAGGCGCAGGATTAAAGTCTATTTCTATATCATTCCTTACTAGAGTTTAGATACAATTATTTAATTAATAATTTAGGGGTTTCTGAAGATAGTTTTAATGAAATAGATGCATTTGGGAAGCCTACGGATAATCCTTTAACGTATTATTATTACTTCTTTAAGGGGATTCACGCAAATGAACTTGGTAATTTGCATTTAGCAAAAGAGTATTATGATCAAGCTGAAGAGTATTTGAGATATATTTCCGATCCGTTAGAACAGGCTGAATTTTATTTTAAAATGGCTACATTCCACTATGATATACAGCAAGGATTAAAGGCTTTTGAATATGGGAAAAAAGCGAAAGAAATGTATTCTGAAGAAAGTGGCTACGAAATTAACGTGGCGTTCTGTGAGAATATTTTGGGATTAGCTTGTATTCATTTGAGGGAATGGGGATTAGCTGAAGAATATTTCACAGCAGCATTGGACCAATTCAAAAGGGTTGGAGAAGAAAAGTTTATATTGATGGTGCGCCATAACTTAGGTTGGATGTATTCAAATCAAAACCTATCGCCTTTAGCGATTCGCTATCTTTCTGGAGTAGTAGAAAAGAATCCAAATCATTATAAGGCAATTTTTGCAAAAGCATTAGAACATTATAAATTAGAAGAGGTAGAACTAGCGAATGAACTTATTGAAAATGGTTTAAAAGTTGTAGAGGAAATCAAGCAAGAGGAATTTTATCACCGCTTTATAATTCTAAAAGGATTAAATAATAATTACCCCGCAACGGAATTTGAAAAAATAGTGTTAGAAGGAATTCGCTATTTTGAGAGGGAAGAATTATATGAAAATGTCCAAGAATACTATGAGGCACTTGGGGTGAGATTTTTAGAGGAAGAAAAGCACATGGAATCTAGTAAGTATTTTTACTTGGGTACAAAATTTAGAAAGAAAGCACAAGACAAGGGGGCATTAAAATGAAAAAAGTATTGATCAGTGTGATGGGGATCGTTACAATCTTTTCGTTTTCATTAGGATTAGTAGGACAGAAAGATGTGAAACAGCATAAAAATGTGATTCAAAGTATGTCAGTAGGAGATTAGGGTGGCGCTCTTTTAATATAAAGGAATTAGGAAAGGAACTCTGTAAATTGGCTTGAAATGTAATCGTTCATTATGGAAAGTATTCATTCAAATAACAAACAGCCCGAGTTCCAATGAGGAACTTGGGCTGTTTGTTATTTCTTTGCCTTTCCTAGCACTATTCTATCGCCATCAAAACAAAAGAACGAGTGACCCCACTTTATGGTTATGTGCAAAACATAAACTAGTAGAAGTTTTGTATTTTCTTATCCTACGCATTCCACCCTGCACAAAAAATATTTCTCAATATTTAATTGTTGAAAAACATTGAATATTCTCTATAAAGAGAATATTATGTTGCTATCGGCAAAAAAAACGATAATTCGCAGACACTGGGGAGGAAATGCATTGAAAAAGAATAAGAAGTTAAAACCATTATCAGTTTTAGCAACAGCGGCAGTACTAAGTAGTAGTTTTGCTTTTGGAAGTCATGCGGCGTATGCTGATTCGCCATCATCTCTACCAATAGATGAGCATTTAATACCGGAGGAGCGTTTGGCAGAAGCGCTAAAACAACGGGGCGTAATTGATCAATCTGCATCACAAGCTGAGACGTCAAAGGCTGTCGAAAAATATGTTGAGAAAAAGAAAGGGGAAAACCCTGGTAAAGAAATCTTGACAGGAGATAGTCTTACGCAAGAAGCTTCTGATTTTATGAAAAAAGTAAAAGATGCAAAAATGAAGGAAAATGAACAGGCGCAGCAGCCAACAGTAGGGCCAGTAGCTGGACAAGGTGCGGGATTGAATTCTAGTAAATTAAATGGAAAAGTCCCTACTGCACCAGCGAAGCAAGAAGAGTACAACGGTGCTGTTCGAAAAGATAAAGTGCTTGTTTTACTTGTAGAATTTAGCGATTTTAAGCATAACAATATTGATCAAGAGCCAGGATACATGTATTCTAAGGACTTTAATCGTGAACATTATCAAAAAATGTTATTTGGTGATGAACCATTTACGTTATTTGATGGATCGAAGATTAATACATTTAAACAATATTATGAAGAACAATCTGGCGGCAGCTACACAGTTGATGGAACTGTAACGGAATGGCTTACTGTTCCAGGGAAAGCTTCAGATTATGGTGCGGATGCGGGCACTGGTCATGATAACAAAGGTCCTTTAGGGCCGCGCGATCTTGTGAAAGAAGCATTAAAAGCAGCGGTAGCAAAAGGAATTAACTTAGCTGATTATGACCAATATGATCAATACGATCAAAATGGTGATGGAAATAAAAACGAGCCAGATGGCATTATTGATCATTTAATGGTTGTACATGCTGGCGTGGGTCAAGAAGCTGGCGGCGGTAAATTGAAAGATGATGCAATTTGGTCTCATCGTTCAAAACTTGGATCAAAACCATATGCGATTGATGGTACAAAATCTTCTGTTTCGAATTGGGGCGGAAAGATGGCTGCATACGATTATACAATCGAGCCTGAAGATGGAGCGGTTGGTGTGTTTGCGCATGAGTATGGTCATGATTTAGGCTTACCAGATGAGTACGATACGAAGTACTCAGGACAAGGTGAACCTATTGAGTCATGGTCTATTATGAGTGGTGGTAGTTGGGCTGGAAAAATTGCAGGAACAGAGCCAACAAGTTTCTCACCACAAAATAAAGAGTTTTTCCAAAAGAATATGAATGGCAACTGGGCGAATATCGTTGAGGTAGATTATGATAAACTTCGCACGGGAGTCGGTGTTGCAACATATTTAGATCAAAGTGTTACAAAATCAAAACGACCAGGAATCGTTCGTGTTAACTTGCCAGACAAAGATATTAAAAATATCGAAGCGGCATTTGGTAAGAAGTTTTATTACAGCACAAAAGGAAATGACATTCATACAACACTTGAGACACCAGTATTTGACTTAACAAATGCAACGAATGCTAAGTTCGATTATAAGGCATTCTACGAACTTGAAGCGAAGTATGATTTCCTTGACGTATATGCGATTGCAGAAGATGGAACGAAGACACGTATTGATAGAATGGGCGAAAAAGATGTAAAAGACGGCGTGGATACAACTAATGGTAAGTGGGTTGATAAATCATACGATTTAAGCCAATTTAAAGGGAAAAAAGTAAAACTGCAATTTGAGTATTTAACAGATATTGCAGTAGCTTATAAAGGATTTGCGTTAGATAATGCTGCATTAACTGTAGATGGAAAAGTTGTTTTCTCAGATGATGCAGAAGGTCAACCAGCAATGACATTAAAAGGATTTACTGTATCTAACGGATTGGAACAGAAAAAAAATAACTACTATGTAGAGTGGAGAAATTACGCTGGTTCTGACACGGCGTTACAACATGCGCGTGGTCCAGTCTTTAATACAGGAATGGTTGTATGGTATGCGGATCAAAGCTTTACAGATAACTGGGTAGGTGTTCATCCAGGTGAAGGATTCTTAGGAGTAGTAGATTCTCATCCAGAGGCAATCGTAGGTACATTAAACGGACAACCGACTGTGAAGAGCAGTACGCGTTATCAAATCGCCGATGCGGCATTCTCATTTGATCAAACGCCAGCATGGAGAGTAGATTCGCCAACTCGCGGTATCTTTGACTATAAAGGATTACCAGGGGTTGCAAAATTTGATGACTCTAAGCAGTACATCAACAGTGCAATTCCAGATGCAGGACGTAAGTTGCCGAAACTAGGATTGAAGTTTGAAGTAGTAGGTCAAGCTGAAGACAAATCTGCAGGTGCAGTTTGGATTCATCGATAGAATAAGGTGAAACTAAGAGGAGCTGTTCATAAGTTGGTGAAACTGACTTATGGACAGCTCTTTTCTTATTCTAGAAACGTGGCAGTTTAGTTTAGGAACCAGTTCATTGGAAAGGAAGATATAAAATTCATTTTCAATAAAAACGAGAAATGATATCGCCAGATAATTTCCTTTTCCTTCCACATGAGAGGTGTAAAACAAAGGGAGAAAGTCAGTAGTGGTCCTGTTATATTCTGCATAGCAGCGATTTATATGTCGAGAAATCAAAATAGATTTATGTAGCATGATTCAAATTAATTGAAATGCATGAGCAAAAATACATTCTCATACGAGATTTTTATTAAATTACAAAATACTTATCAGACTTGATTGTAAGAAATGATAAGTATAATTGTATTGTTATTATCCTTAAGGCCATTTAAAGAAGAATTTGATAATTGATTTTTTATGATGTACAGAAAAAATTAATTATCACATCCTTGTATTTTCACACTAGAACCTAAAAAGAGGTTCTGTTACAAAGTTTTTTAACAAGAAAAAGTTATGTTGCAAAAAGGGTTGTGCCTATTAATTATATGAAGAGAGGCATGTAGTGTGTTACTAGACAAAAATACTTGATACACCAAGGTTACCTTCACTTACCCTCCTCATTATTATAAGCTAATAATGGTTCGTACATCATTATAGCGTGATTCTCCGTTACATATTGGTCTTCTATAAACTGTTTCTGTTGATTATATACTTTACGTTGAATAACATTATGTCGTATATAACCACCCCAGTATGCAGATTGGATTGAGTGTTCTTTTTCATATACTTCATATTGATAAAGCTGCGGATGGGCAATTCTCCACTCACCGACTAAATGCTTATCTGTAATATAAAGGTGAAGTTGATACGATTGGTCCGTTTCATTTTTGATTTGTAAATCCAAATAATTATAAGAACAAGTCGCTCCACTTCCAAATGGTTGGGTCCGCTTGGAATCAGGAAAGACATCAAAACTATGACGATATCGCTCTGTTACTGTCAATGGTGTATGTAAGGTCATCCAATATATTAAATTTGAAAGCTGACAAAGCCCTCCTCCAATGCCTGCTTGAAAAGATCCATAGTGTAGTATCATGCCCTCTACATACCCTTTTCTCCTCGTAGGCTTACCTATTAAACGCCAGTAAGAGAATGTTTCTCCCGGTCTAATGACGATACCATTTAGTTGTTTAATAGCAATCTTCAAATTAACAACTTTATTCTGTTGATACCACATATCTACATCTTTGAGCTTACGAAGTAGTATCGTTCGGTGCTGAATCGCTGTATAGGGTAACTTTTCTTGTTGAAATGTTTTTGCATATGTTTTTCCATCTGCTAACCACTGAATGTACCTCTTTGTAGAGTAATACCATGTCCCTAGTAGAATGCGATACTTAGACCGCTGTTTAGGACGTAAGTTCACTAAATTCATTTTATTTCCTCTCTCCTCTCTCCATCGTTTTCATATGTTACCATTTCCGTAATTACGATCCCAATCAATTGCCGTATTAATGCCTTTGAATTTACCCAAGTTTTCCCGCACAGAACTGTAATATTAATTGTCGCATTCTCTCGTTTTTTAACTACATTCTTATATGTATATCCATCAATAAATTGTACTTTTCTTAGCTGCATAGTAATTAATATAAATAGATAAAAGACGCAAAAAAACAGTATAATTAATCTAATGGGGACCTTGTTTTTTTCATTTTTCGAATTGCTTATAGTCATGTGAAACTCTGCCTCAATATGATAAATTCAAATAAACACATTATAAATATAAAGGATAACCTTAAATAAAAAATAATGAAAATTAAATAAATTCTAAAGAAATAATATATTTTTACTAAATATTGATTGATAATAAGTTGTTTTTTGAGACTTTACTAGGTTCTGTTGCAAAGTTTCTTAGCAAATAAAAAGTTAAGTTAATTACAATGAATCATGTTAAAAGGTATGTTCTCAGGATTATATTGTGATTTTAATGGAGATAGCATTGTTTTTTAGGCTACATTTTAGCGAAATAAAAGCTCAAAAAGCGATATGTATATTTACGATGTTACATTAGTGTTTTTCTTTTTATTTATCCCGCTATTTGTGGGCAGTAAAACTCACACCTTAAAATGCGGCTGGAGCAAAGAAGTTAGGTGGGAGCCCTGCTGCCCGTAAACGCCCGGTTGGTGCGGGCTAATAATCAGTGGGGGATGAACAAAACCCCCACTGATTAAAGTTTCACTTTATATATTCGCAACATAATATTAGTACGAATTACTATAGTAATATGAGTTTTTGCATATTTTAAAATTTAATATATCCTCCGAAAAGTTTTAATTGTATAATGTTTCTTGTCATAGTTTTTTAGATTTTTCGACAAAAAATAACACAAATAGAGAAAGTATTGGGAGAATGCATTATGTACACAAAACTATTAAAATCAATTACGTCATTAACGCTTATTGGTAGCGCTTTATTATATACAAATATTGGTGAGATGAAAGCTGCTGAAGCGGGTACTTTTTCCGATGTACCTACATCGCACTGGTCCTATCCTGCGATTAAAGACTTAGCGAGCAAAAATATTATTTCAGGTTATGGAAATGGGATGTTTGGTTTTGGTGATGTTGCGACAAGGGAGCAAGTTGCAGCTTTAATTTATCGTGTGTTAGTACCAAATAAGCAAGGTGGTACGTTTAGTAATGATGCTGCTCGTTATGTATTACAAGATGGGTCTACTTTAAATAATCCGTATGGAGATATTCGCTCAGGTTCTACAATGTTTCCGGAAGAGGTTTTAACGTTAACGAAATTGGGGATTTTTAAAGGTGATGGAAATGGCGGTTTTAGACCGAAAGATTCTGTTAGCCGCGCAGAAATGGCGCAAATTATTAAAAATGCGTTCCAAGTTTCAGCTAAACAAAAACATACATTTAATGATGTTCCAAATGGATTTTGGGCAGAAAATGCGATTAGTGCCGTGCAGTCAAACGGGATTGCATCTGGTACAGGAGACGGGAAATTTGAACCAGCTAAAACGGTAACGCGTGAACAGTATGCACAGTTTTTATATAATGCATTGAAATATAAAAAGCCTGAGGTTGCGGTGCAAGATACAGGAGATGCGGCATTATTAGCAGCATTCAAAAATGAAGTGCAAACACGTATTAATACGTATGAAACGAATATTACACTTCCATATAAAACGAAAAATAGTAATACAGAAGAAGTGATGAATACACTTTTTAACGCGTATAAAGAAGTCGCAAGTAAAAATGAGTATACAAATTATAATAGGTCGAATGTTTCATATGGACTTTCTGGATCCCCTGGAAATTATACATTTACGTTAAAGATTACATATCGTGAAACGAAAGAACAAACAGAATATGTGATGAAACAAGCGAAAGCGATCGTTTCTTCTATTATTCAAACGGGAATGGATGATCATGAAAAAGTGAAGGCAATTCATGATTATGTTGTAAAACATGTTTCTTACGATACGTCTTATAAAGCGTATACAGCATATGAGGCACTCGCGAATCGTTCTGCCGTTTGCCAAGGTTACACACTATTAACCTATCAATTATTAAAAGAAGCTGGAATTGAGAATCATTTTGTAGTAGGAACTGGAGACGGTCAGCCTCATGCTTGGAACTTGGTGAAAATCGAAAACAAATGGTATCACCTTGATACAACATTCGATGATCCGGTGCCAGATGAACAAGGCCGCGTAACATATTCTTATTTCAACTTATCAGATGAGCAAATTGCAAGAAATCATGAGTGGAACCGCGTGGACTATCCGCAAGCTACAACAAACTATTATAGTACATTAACAAATAAAATTGCGACAGGTGGTACGAAAACACCTGCATATCAGCAAATATTGAAAGATACAAAGTTAAATTATTTAGGAAATGAATATATCGCAAATAACTATAATGAATTCAAAAATAAAATGCAGCAACGTTATAGCACAAAGTCAGCAAAGATTGAAATTCTTTATAAACAATCAATGGATGGCGCATTGCAAGATGTGAAAAAAGTAATTGGAGAAATCGGTTATCCGCAAGGAGCGAACCGTGTTTCTTATAAAGCTGAGCCGTATAATGCGAAAGAAGGATATTCTTTAGTGACGATTACGTTTATGTAGTGAGAATGAAAAAGAGGTTTAACAAATTATATAATGTATTGTAAACAAACAATTATGTGCATAAGAAAAAGGTCTGCACTCAAAGACCACTAAAAAAATCTTCTTAGTTTAAAAGTGAAAACGTCCTCGATGAAATCGAAGAAGTTTTCACTTTTTTTCATGTAGTTATGGTGCATGGACTTTTTCCCATATCCAACTACCATATGGTCGTTCGCCATTGAAGTACGCTGGAACAAATAAAAAGTCCGTATACCAGGAGCCTTTAGCACCATCGTGAACACAGTGACCTGCTGTTAATATTGCGTTATCTTCATTGGAAGTAACTACAGATGCAGAGCATACCGACGTTTTAGAATTAGGGGTCTCGCGAAAATATAGCTTTCCTGTAGTTTTTGGAACTATTGCTTTAGTAGGAAAAGGTTCATTGCTGGGATAAGTTGGCGGTGCAAATTGTTGCTTTTTATCTTTTTCTTTCATAGGTGGTTTCTCAAATGATGGATTTAATTTGATGGAGTTGTCTGGTGTTTTTGTTTTATCTTTAGGTATGGCGTTTTTGAGGTCCTCTTCTGTGTAAAGGCCTCCTGTTTCTTCATATAATGAATCTTTACTTTGAATATAGTTTTTTGGTTTGGAAGATTCATCTGGATTCATTATTGTTACTGGAGCTTCGGGATCTCCCGCTGCCATTACTTGTCGCGAGGATAGTGACGAAAAGAATATAGAAAATAGGATAATAGAAAAGATACATACATTTTTAGGGATAAAAGATGTAATCATAATTTCCTGCTACTAAAAATATAGACAAATATACATTCTGTTGCACCCTAAGCATATTTTTATCTATATTTGCTCTTTTGTTAGTAACAGATTGTTCACCTCGCTTTTTTATATTTTCAAATTTACGTGATAAAGAGCGTTGTTCACGTTTGCTTATATTTTCACTTAAACTTACTGTTGCTTCCTCCTTATATTTGATGAGGTCATTATATTATTAATTATATGAAAATGATAATCAATATCATTCTAAAGTATACTTACAATTTTCCGGAAATAAACAAAGCTATTTTCAATATTTGTTTAGAGTGGTTTTGTAAACATTAGAAAAGGAGATGTCCCATAAAGAAATTTTATCGCCTTATAGGACAGCTTCTTTTATTATTTTAGTTCGACATAATGTGACAAAAGAACATAACTGTATCTGTTATGATGACTTTGGTAATTTTACATTTTGGAGGATTAATAATGAACAAAAAGAAGATTGTTGCTGCGGTAATAGGAATTATAGTGTTACTTGTAATTATTAATGTAGTTATTACGAAGGGAAAAACGACATCAACTAGTGAAAAAATGTACACTGAGAAAGAATACAATAAATTAGTAGATGAACATTTTGAAGAAATGCAAAAGTTAAAAAGTGATAAGAGTGTATTAGAAACTGAAAATAAATCTCTTGATGCGCAAGTTAAGAAGTTAAAAGATGAATTAGCGAAAAAAGAGCAACAAGTAGCGAAGCAGCCAGTTCAACAAGAACAACCTAAACAACAACCAGCACCAGCTCCACAGCCGGAAACGAAAGAAGAACCTAAACCAGAACAGCCCGCAGGAGCATTTGCAAACCCTGTGAAAAGTATAAATAAAACAGATGCAATGAACAAAGTGAAAGAAAAAGCGAAGCAAGATTTTCAAGATGATTATATGACGCAAAACTTTGTTGCGGATGAACAATCAAAAGCATTTGATTTCTTAAACGGAGTAGAGATCAGATCACAAGAAGAATTAAATGTGATGAAGAAGGCATTAGGAGATTTTCCTAACGATTTTATGACCGCAAAGTTTGTTTATGAAGAGCAAATGAAGGCAAAGAATAAGCAAGGGTAATACAAAAACGCTATCTTTTAAAAAGGTAGCGTTTTTGTTATGGGATAAGAAAGGTGTATCATTTCTATGGTCATTCTTATTTGAAACGCCATTTGCATTAATGAGAGGACTTCCGTTGCGACATGTATGTTTTTCATTTTCTTGTATAAAGCAAATCGGTTATATGAAGAGAGAAGATGATAGGAGGGATTAAGGTGAGGGAGGTTGATTTAGTAACCAAACTATTAGATTTAGAAATATCAATAATGCAAGGATTAAAACCAATTTCCGACGCTGGATTAGATGGCATTTATGAAATCTTTACTATGTTAGAAGTTGAAGATGCTGTCAATGTGTTATTAAAAGATGTCTTTAAAGATGTATATTTAGAAAATGTTACACCTTATTGTGAAGGTTCAGAAACTGAAGAAGAGTTTACAGAACGCCTAATTCACATCAAACATGATCTAGTAGATGATATTTATCTGGATGAAAAATTGGAATTAATTTCCGTTCTTTTGGATGTGGAACAGGAAAGATATTTAACATATATAGAGTTCTCAGATTTAGGGGTTTCTTTTGATATCCACCTTACTATGGACGCTTTATATGATTTTATTAATCAACTAATTAGTGTAGATATAGGGGATGCAATTCATGTCTACACTAATGGTGAAATTTCAAAATAAGAAATTTTGGATTTTATATCTGATAAATGGGCAAAAAAAAGCTAATAAAAACTTAGTGTTTTTACTAAAAAGAGAGCTATAGTTCTCTTTTTTATTTTCGGCGACAAAATTCGATATAATAGTTGTAACCATTTTTGTTATGCTTGGATGAGAAAGTCTACATTCCCTATAATCGGAGGAAGAGAACTATGCAAAACGCGTTTTATACAAAGTGGTGGTTTTGGTTTATTATTGCCGTCGTCGTAATTGTTGTTGTTGGAGGAAAAAACAAAAAAGAAGAAGCTACAACAACTCCCGCCGAACTGAAAAAAGACATAAAACAAGAACAACCTAGACAAGATGTTAAAGCTCAACCAGAAAAGAAAGAACAACCTAAACAAGATGTTCAACAATCTGCATCGGGATTTACAAATCCTATTAAACATATCGATAAAACAGCTGCTATGAATGCCGTCAAAGAAAAGGCAAAGAAAGACTTCCCAGATGATTACATGACACAGAATTACGTAGCAGAGGAACAATCTAAGGCGTTTGACCATTTAAATGGTATTGAACTCAAATCCCAGGAGGAACTGAACGTTATGAAGAAAGTGATCAGCGACTTCCCTAACGACTTCATGACTACTAAATATGTGTATGACGAACAGATAAAAGCTATGAACAAGCAGCAATAAGATACTATGTTGTTCATATTTTCCTGATCAAAAATATGGATAAATACGGTGAAATGAAAATTGGATGGGAGTCCAATACATATTATTAAAATTAAAGTGGTTCAAGTCGCAGGAAGGCACCTTAGGGTGTCTTTTTTATTATTCTTCGACAGAATATGACAAAATAGTTGTAATTGTTTCTGTTATGCTTGTGCAGGAAATCTTACATTTAACCACTGGAGGAACTACATAATGGGTAAAATTTTTAAGTTTGGGTGTTTAGGGGTAATAGCAATTGTAGTCATCATTTTTGTTGCTGCAGTTATTGATGGTAGTAATGATTCGAAAGAAAAAGCATCTACTAATCCAAAACAAGAAAGCAAAAAGGATGCTCAAATGAAAGAAGAACAGAAGAAGCAACAAGATGAAGCTAAGAAAAAGGAAGAACCTAAGCCAGCTGTAAACGCTGATAAGGCTACATATGAAAACGAAATCAAGCCTATTATTGATGCCATGATAAAAGAATATGATGAAATTTGGAATCAGGACTGGAGACCTATTTGGGGCGAAGCAAGCAAAGATCCTGCATCTATTGACAAGAACACTTTAAAAGAGAAAATGGAGTCAGTTACAAATCGATACGATGAACTATCCAATAAAAATACTGCGTTTAAAAGCGGTGCGAAGCTAAACGATCCTGTATTAAAAGAGAAGATTGAGAAATTCAGAGTTGATTTTGGACTAGCAACGAACTATAGAAGTAATGCCGGAAGAGCTGTGACTCAAGGAATAAAAGGGGTAGCTCCAATGAAAGAAAGAATGGATGAAGCTCAAAAATCAATCCAAATTTCTGATCAAAAACTAATCAATGCTGTAGCTAGTTTAACTGAAGTTGAATCGAAATTGGGAGTTAGCCGTAATTAGGCACTCGAAAGAGTGCTTTTATTTTGTCTTCAGACATAAATAAAATCAGGGGTGATGTATATGAAGAAAGTCTTTATGAGTTTATTGATAGCTACTACGTGTCTTATATTCACTGGTTGTTCAGCAGACATGAAAGTTGTAGAAGAAGATGCTACGGAAAAATTACAAGATAGCAAGTTGTTTCCGTATATTGAAGAGGCTAGTTACAAAGAAGGTGGTAAAAAGGAAGATAGAACTTCAGTAAACATTAATATAAATGTAGATGAACGATTCTCTGATTTAGAAACAATGGAAAAATATGAAGTGATGCAAGATGCTGTTAATAAGCTAGATGGATCTTCAAGCCTAATTAAATGTGGGAATGACAACCGTTGCATTTATGACAATCTCCATATTTCTGATGGCAATGACAAATACACAATGGATGTTTTTTATAAAGAATTAGTAATTAATGATAATAAAAAATACACTAAGTCAGATTATAATTCTGATATGAATCAAATAAAGAAAAAAGAAGAACCTGTTAATACTACTACGAATTCCAACTCAGTTCCTTCTTCATCTGCAGGACAAGAGGCACCATCTACATATGATCCTAAAAAGGATTCGGCTAACTATGATGCTAATGGTAATTATAAACCAGTTGACCAGATGAAACCTGAAGAAATCAAAAAGGAATTAGAAGGGTTCCTAGAAGATTCTTTAAAAAGGTAGTTAAAAAAAAATATAGATTTGAACCATATTTCTCAATGAAGAAAATAACTTAACACGGTAAAATAATATTTGGATGGGAGTCCAATACATATTATTAAAATTAAGATGGTTCAAGTCAGAGGAAGGCACCTTAGGGTGTCTTTTCTTTATTACTTCAATTTATAAATTAATAAAAAAAGACTAGCAGCATATACTGGTCTTCTAAATGGGTTACCGCCAGCATTTCTGAAAAAAATCAGGCTAAGAGTATGCAAGACTTTATACAGTTTTTCTGCTAATCCAGTAACCTAAAAACCATGCCAGGATAGGAATGTATAAAGAATGAATAGAGTTATAGAAAAAGAAAAAGTGGATTTCTTTTGAGAGTAGGGATTCGCTTTTTTCTTGCTACTGATAATAAATAATTATGTAAACGAGCAATGTATATTTTATACATTTCTCCTTGTTCAACGAAAGGGCAGTTTAGTGATAGAAGGGAAATTATAAAAATAGTGGAATTACTCTAATATTGGATATTAGGGGTGAGTTCAGTGGACAATTTATTTTTAATTTAAAACTTTTTATTTTGTCTTAGAAAGGTGTAGATTTTTTTGAATACAAAATTAATCATAGTAGAAGGGCTTCCTGGCTTTGGGAAATCCACCACTGCAAACTTGCTTTACGATATTCTAATTGAAAAAAATATTGACGTTGAGTTATTTCTTGAAGGGAATCCAGACCACCCTGCTGATTATGATGGGGTATCTTGTTTTGATAAAAGTGAATTCGAAAGTTTGTTAGTGAATAGTGGTAATTTTAGGGGAGTAATTAGTGATAGAGTCACGAAGCGAGGAAACAATTATTTATTGCCATATAAAAAAATTAAAAATGAATACGGCTCTAATTTTCCTGAAAGTTTATTAAATACCATTTTCAAAAATGATATATATGAATTACCGCTAGAGAGGAATATTGAATTAATAACTGAAAAATGGAGGGATTTTGTTGAAATAGCCAACAACGAAAATAAAACTTATATTTTTGAATGTTGCTTCATACAAAATCCATTAACAATCGGAATGGTTAAATATGGTGAAAAAAAAGAGGAAGTTATAAGTTATATTAATGCATTAGCGAAAATCATAGAGAAATTAAATCCAGTATTGTTTTATATAGAACAAGATGATTTGGAATTCTCATTCAGAAAGGTATTTAATGAAAGGGCAAAAGAATGGTCTGCTGGATTTATTGAGTATTATACAAATCAAGGGTATGCGAAAATGAAAGGCTATCACGGTTTAGACGGAACAATTAAAGTTTTAGAAGCAAGAAGAGATATTGAAAGAGAAATATTTGATATGTTAAATATAAAGAAGACAAAAATTGATAATTCACAGTATGAAGCTATCAAATATAAGTCAATGATAATTGAAAAATTGAAATTACTTGAATTTCTAGATTAATGTAGTGCTTTAATTGAGCAAGAAACTAAGAATTTTTAACTTCCGCTAACGATAATTATGTAAATAAGCTGTCCATATGGGCAGCTTATTTTATCTTTTGTTTAGCACGGGGATTTTTTCATGAAGAAAAGACACCCATATAAGAGTGTCTTTTCCGATAGTTTTTTAGCAGAAGCAGCTAGCTCCAACTATGATTAATAAAATAAATAATACAACTAATAAAGCAAATCCTCCAGCGAAGCCGCCGCCGCCGCAACTACCACAACTACCACCAAAGCCCATAATAGTTCCTCCTTTAGATAAGAGGATAAAACAAGGGGTCACTCATGTATTTTAACGGGTTCACTTTACTTTATGTTTTTAAGCATGAATTGAGCAGGTCCTTTTGAAAATAAAGAAAAGACACCTTATAAGGTGTCTTCCTTCGATTTGAAACATTTTAAGTTTAATAATATATGGTCTCGCCACAGACCTATTAGGCTGGAATTTTATAGTGTTTCTGAACAAAATTTTGTGCTGATTTTGAATCCTTAAGTTGATGGGGATCCTTTTACGTTTTATCATTTTTAAAAAAATCCTTCATTATCTTAGCGTCTTTAATACTCACCGTAACACCTTCAACTTTATCTTTCTTCTCATCTTTAGCAATCGTAATTTGTTCCTTATTATCAACCCACACAAGAAACTCTTCTTTTGAGTCATCTTTATGTGTAACGGTTATAGTAGAATGCGCAGATGCCCTCTTTTTTTGATCTAGTGTGATTGTTTTCGGTGTTCCTTTTTGGACTGCTGAAGCGATTGATTGTATCATTTCCTCGTTATCTGTTTGAGATTTGGAACTAGTATTACTTGTTGTTCTAAACATCTCAATGTTGGTAATGTCTGCAGAGTTTAATTGAATGGCATTTTTCGTATTTTCTTGCTTAGTTGCTGGAGTATTATTTGTAGTAGAAGTGCTTGTACAACCTATTAAAGTGAAAGATAGAACACTTAGAGCACATATGTAAGTGATTTTTTTCATTTTATCTCCTCCTCTAATTTAATTATAACAATATTCCGTCAACTTAGGTGGTTATTGTAAGGAAAAGGTAGAATAATATTTCATCCTTACAAAATTGTCACACTCCTGTAAGGTAATTCAATAGATTAGATACTTTTTCCATGTCATAATAAAGACATAAGAAAGCACATTAAAAACTACAACTTATTAGGAGAGTGTCAGTCATGATTGTAACAACAACGTCTGGAATCCAAGGTAAAGAAATTATTGAGTATATTGATATTGTAAATGGTGAAGCTATTATGGGTGCAAATATTGTTCGCGACTTATTCGCTTCCGTTCGTGATGTTGTCGGTGGCCGCGCTGGTTCTTATGAAAGCAAGCTAAAAGAAGCTCGTGATATCGCGATGGATGAAATGAAAGAACTTGCAAAACAAAAAGGTGCGAACGCTATCGTTGGTATTGACGTAGATTATGAAGTTGTTCGTGATGGAATGTTAATGGTTGCTGTAAGTGGTACAGCTGTACGTATATAATTAAATAAAAAACAGGCTCACCCCTTGAAGCGTATGCTTTGAGGGGCTTTTTTTGTTTTCAAGTAGTAGAAGTAAAAAGAATGAGCTTGATCCTTTAGGAAAAAGCTCATTCTTTTTATTTAAGCTATAAGATCTTTTGCTTCTACTTTCTTTTTATTCATGACTAAAGTTAATAGGAATAAAAGGAAGCTTAAAAGTGCCATTATAATAAAAACTTGCGTATAGCTATTAAAATAATCACGAGCGATTCCTGCTAGGACAGGAATGAATCCGCCCATAATGTATCCTCCGGACTGCATCATAGCAGTCCATGCACTCGCATCTTCTGAAGTTTTTGTTTCATATAGCGGTAGCATGAGAGCGAGTGGGAATACGCCGCCGAGCCCGATGCCTAGTAAAATAGAAGGGATCCATGGTGTAGTTAGTGGGTAAATCATAAGCGATAAACCTACGAGTACGAAGCATATACTCCCTAATAACCAAAGTGCTCGGTTTTTATAAATATCCGCTAATGTTGGAATTAAAAAGCTACATATCATTTGAATAACTGTAAATACAGTTATGAGAGTACCAGCTTGTTCGCTACTGACACCCATATTTTGATTTGCGGGCGCAAGCCAAGTTGTAATGGAGTAAAAGATTCCTGATTGTAGTCCGAAAAAGATTGTGAACAACCATGCTTTTTTATTTCTTAAAGGTAAACTATTATTCTTTTTATCTTGTGTACTCGTATTCTTTTTTCGTTTCATAACCGGATACCAAAATATAATAGCGATAATAGTAAGTGCACCCCAAAAAGCGAGTGCCATATTCCAATCTTCTTTTAATACATGTTGTAAAGGGATCGTTAACCCTGCACTTAAAGAAGCACCAGTTCCCATACCTACTGAATATATGCCAATCATTAAGCCGATTTTCGTAGGGAATTTTTCTTTAATAAAACCTGATAGTAACGGACCTGCAAGTGCAATTCCGATGCCGATAAATAAAGAGCTCGCGAATAATGTGGAAATGGAAGAGGTAAAAGCCCTCATACATGTAGCAAAGCCAATTAAAATAAGACAAGCCATAATTGCTTTTTCTGCTCCGAATTTTTTAATTACCTTCCCAGTCAGTAAGGCGAATGTCCCCATACAAAAAACAGGAATAGCTGTTAAAAAACTAACGGAAAAATTGCTTATATTTAAGTCTTGTCGGATTGTTTCTAATAAAGGTGAAATAGATGTAATTCCGATACGTAAATTAATGGAAACAAAAAATAGTGCTAGTATATACAAATAAGTTCGTTCTTGATGTTTCAATTTCATTTTCTCCTCTCATAAACATCAGATGTTGTTGAGTATATCATCTGATGTTTTAGTGTAATATATAAGGAGCTTATTTCAGCTCCAAATTTTGAACAGCGTATGTTCGAGCCTCTTCGGCATTTTGTTTTAAAATAGCTTGGAATAATTTTTCATGAATGTCAGAGTTATCTTCATAGTTCGCTGTATTTAATATTAATTGGCTTAAAATGTGGCGAAGGGCAGGTACGAAAGATTGATACAAATCAAGTAGAACTTCGTTTTTGCTCGCCTTTGCAACTGCTAGATGAAACTGAATGTCTGCATCTATGTATGCTACATAATTTCCTTCTTGAAGGGCATTTTTTCTTTTATTCAAATGTCCTTTTAAATATAAAAGATCCTCTTCGCTTCGGCGCTGTGCCGCTAACATCGCTACTTCTTTATCTAACATATTTCTTGCTTCATACACATGATTAATATTAGCTGCTTGCAATCGTTTTTCAAATGAATCTTGTGTTGTATTTAGTGAGACAATACGAGTACCTTGTCCTTGTCGAACTTCTAAGATGCCGGCATGTACTAATATCTTTATGCTTTCTCGCAGCGTCGAACGCCCTACACCTAGCTCTTCCATTAATTGCGGCTCTGTAGGGAGGCGATCACCAACTTCATACTCGCCAGAAAAGATTTTTTCTTGTAGACGTTCCAACACTTCATCGACTAATTTCCGTCGAGAAACTTTTGAAAAAGATTTCTTTTCGTTTATATTCATCTGCTCATCTCCTGTTATATTCATTTTTATGATAACCAATTTAAGTTCTGTTGACAATGTTATTTTTTAGGTAGTGGAAGTGGGAGGGGATAACGTTGATGAATAAATGAAAAGCCAGTACATATTTTATATGACTAATATGTACTGGCCTCGCTTATTCTACAATTTTGTCTGTTTTTGATTATGAAAAATCGTTTCCTGTCTTGCTATAAATTTCATAGGCAAAAAATCCGAATAAATAGCCTATTCCAGCCCCTAAACCAACTGTAAACAGTGAATAACCCGGGAAAAATATGTCGACAATTATACCGATTAAACACCCTAAAAGCATTCCCATAGGTATTAAACTATCTAATAATTGTTGAGCACCTTTTGATTTTTTCTTACCTAATTTGCCTTCGTTATATTTATGTTTCATTCTTTCAATTACATATAATACAATTCCTCCGACTATTACAACAGGCGCAATGGCCGTAATTAACCACATGTTAGAATCTCCTTTCGCCTTTTAATAGAATTATACCAGATACTTACAATTCCGTGCTCCTAAATGTATTATCTAATCTATTTAAAAGGCCGATCAAAAAGACTTCTTCAATTGTATTTAATCACTCGTCAAAAACACTTTACCTTTTGTTTTCTCAGCAGACTGAACGACACCAACTGCACTTTTTACATCTGCTAAGTCATACGTAGAATGGACTGTCATGAAACGTAATTGCTTATTTTCCACTAGGCGAATTAAGTGACGAAACGTTTCTTGCCATTTATATGGTGATACTTCTTTATTCCAATGTCGTAAATGAAATATATTCGCGTGCACCTTTGCTTTCGTGACAATCTCTGCCCAGTTCACTTGTATTCCAGATAGAAGGCCGATCGTTAAAAAGCGCCCATTTGGACGTAAGGAGAAAGCTAATTCATTTCCATCAGGTCCCCCGATAGAATCAATCGCAGCATCTGCACCGATCCCGTTTGTTAATTCCATAACTGTTTCATAAAGCGGGGCAGTGGAAGTATCTATTACATATTCAGCGCCAAGGCGCAGTAATTCTTCTGTATGTTTACTATTTCTTGTCACTGCAATTAATCGGAAGTTTAAAATTTGTGACAATTGAGCAAAAAGATGACCAATAGCGGATCCACAAGCATTTACTAATAAAACGTCATTCTGTTTTAAGTTTAGCGTTTCTGTGCATGTGACCCACGCCGTAAGGGGATTAATATACATTTGTGCCGCTGTAAAATCATCGATTGAATCAGGAATAGGGACTACAAAGTCAGCTGATGTTGTAACGAACTCTTGCCAAGTACCATCTCCGCGTAAAGGTAAAACGCGTTTACCGATAAGATCTCTAGTAACTCCCGCGCCTACATCTTCTACAATACCAACACCTTCATAACCCGGTATGTTAGGTAAAGGGATTCTATGTGAGTATGCTCCACTTACTGGAATTAAGTCAGATGGATTAATCGGTCTAACTAACATACGAACTAAAACTTCATTATCTTTTAATGGTTCTATATTTTTATATTCAACTTGTAATACATCTTTTGGGTTACCAAACTTATGAAATTGAATGTATTTTCCGTGCAAGATAGTTGTTCCCCCTTAGTTTGATTGGGTTAATTATAGCATTTTCAGTTTAAATGATTATTTCATTAGCACTAAATAAAGAGGAACAGACAGTCTTCGTTTATACATTTGATAAAATCGTAGAAAACGGTATTGCTGTGTTTAAAAAATTTAATGAAAAATAGGCTCGACCCTTGGAGTTTATGCTTTGAGGGGATTTTTATTGTGCAAATTTCAAAAAGATACATGAATTATGTAGCATTGTATGGATTGTAAAATCGATTTCCTGAATACATAGTAATATAATAAAAAGACGCCCTTGTGAGCGCCTTTTTCCGACTTGAGATAGATGTATCATTATTGTTCTGTTAGGATACATAGCTCTCGTTTAAAGTTTACTCACACAAATGATCTGTGTATCAATTTGTTTTGATATACAGATCATTTGCATGATAATTCTTATAGATAATTGCTGAATGATAACCTTACATGAATGCTTTTAAAAGTTCTTGAACCAATGGAATTACTCCACCTACGAATTTTAAAACTGCCATTGCGATTTCCATATGATTGCCTCCTTTTTTTAATAGTAAGATGTAATGAATCTTTATATCATCATTATAGTAAGCGTTTACAAATGCATCAATGCATTTCGATATGCAATATTTCATATTTGTATTCGGTAATGAGGATAAAGAGGAATCAGTAACCTATCAAAATATAAGTCGCATCTTGTATAGTATAATGTAATAGTGGAGGTCAGATATGAAAAAAATAAGTTTAAATATAGATTTGGATACAAATGTATTGGAAGTGGTATTTATTCCAAGAAGGTTTATTATTTTATGGGTTACACTCGTATATATAGCTTCAATGCTTTTAGAATTTCGTAATAATATTTTCTCTATGGATAGTTTTTTCTTTACAATAGTCATTGTTATTCATACTATTTTTCATTGGTATGCGAGTTCATTAAAGAATAGGCAATTGTTGTACTTCTTTTTTGTACAACTTTTCATTGTGTTTTTGGCTGCATTTATTGCAACAAATGCTTCGATAGCGATTTTTGTTGGATTAACTCCTATTTTAATCGCCCAAAGCTTATATGTTTATAACAATATATTTAAAGTAATGACAGTTTTTACTCTTATGTATGCAATATTTTGTGCTGCAATTAGTATCAATTATGGTGTGAATAAATTAGCTATTCTTATCTCTATGTTTCTTTTAGTGTTAGCAATTATTATTCCTTTTTCTTATATTAATAAGCAGCAATTTGATGCACGTAATCGTATACAGAGCTATATTCAAGAGTTAGAGTCTGCATATATGAGAGTGGAAGAATTGACATTAGCTAATGAAAGGCAGCGTATGGCAAGAGATTTACATGATACGTTAGCGCAAGGTTTAGCAAGCTTGATTATGCAATTGGAAGCGATAGATGCCCATATGCAAAAAGGGAATACAGGACGATCTCAAGAGATTATGAAACAAACTATGATAAGAGCGAGACAAACTTTACATGATGCAAGGTTGGTT
This sequence comes from Bacillus sp. RC51, assembly GCF_044908115.1. Taxonomy (NCBI): domain Bacteria; kingdom Bacillati; phylum Bacillota; class Bacilli; order Caryophanales; family Bacillaceae; genus Bacillus; species Bacillus sp. RC51. The sequence goes on from NZ_JBIYCW010000007.1 coordinate 207,090, forward strand.
ATTGATGATTTGCGTCATACTACTAATTCATTTAATGGAGCAGTAAAAGAAGAGGTTCAACGTTTTTCTGAAGCTACGTCTATACATGTGAGATTTACTATCCAAAGTCCACCGTATATTTCAAGCGTAGTAAAAGAGCACTGCTTATATGTAATTAGTGAATGTTTAACGAATATCGCAAAACATTCACAGGCAACAGATGTAAATTTAAAAGTTGAATATATCGATGACCTTGAAAAGCTTACTATTGAAGTTGAAGATAATGGAATTGGTTTTGACACTGGATATATCGGTAAGAATCCTGGACATTATGGTTTAATTGGCTTAAATGAGCGTGTTCGATTGATTAAGGGAGAAATACATATATTGAGTGAAAAGATGAAAGGTACGAAAGTGTATATTCAAGTGCCTATAAATAAAGAAGGAGATAGCCATGAAGCATAACGTATTAATTGTAGACGATCATTTCGTTGTGAGAGAGGGTCTGAAATTAATAATAGAAACGAGTGATTCATTTCAAATTATAGGTGAGGCTGCAAACGGAGAAGAAGCTCTTTCTTTCATAGAAAAAAAGAAACCTGATGTCATTTTAATGGATTTAAATATGCCTAAAATGAGTGGCTTAGAAACAATTGAGGCTTTAAATAAAAAACAAAATCATACGCCGATTATTATATTAACTACTTATAACGAAGATGAATTAATGTTAAAGGGAATTGAGTTAGGGGCAAAAGGATATTTGCTAAAAGATACGGATCGTGAGAATTTGTTTCGAACATTGGAAGCGGCTATTCGAGGTGAGATTTTACTACAACCAAATATTATGGAAAAGATAGTGAAGTATAAAAGGAAAGAAGTACATGCTGATAAGGTTGCAAAAAATAACTTAACGGTTAAAGAATTGTTTGTGCTGAAAGCTATTGCGCGCGGATATAAGAATAAAGAAATTGCATTTGATATGGGAATAGCTGAGCGAACGGTAAAAGCATATTTAACAAATATATACAATAAATTAGGTGTTAATTCACGGTCAGAAGCAGTAGCTGTATCTATTGAAAGGAAGTTAATTCATTTTTAAAACATTATATATGCCCAATCGTACATTATAGGCTTGCCCTTTTGTACGATTTTTTTATTTCTTTCTCATGTTATGCTTCAGAAAGTATGAGAGATTTAAGAACAATCTAATTGCATTACAATTATAGACGTTTCTAATGTAGGAAAGGAAGAAGAATAATTAAATGGAAACTTTGCTTTTAATTCCTGTATTAATTTTCTTTATTTGGCTGCAAAGCAAACAAAGAAAATTAAACTGGATAGATATTATAACTTTTCTCATGATGATAGGGATTATTACTTATATGGCGCCGCAACCAATGACTAGGGATTTACAAGCAGAGTTACTGGCAGTTACGCTTATTTCTTTCGCTATTGGTGTTTGGCAAGGTGGGGGAATTACAGTCTGTTATGAGGATGAAATTTTATATATTACAAATGGAAAACAGTATTTCATTTCATGGATTCTCTTAATAATTGGTAACATAATTATTATTAATATATTTGAAGGTGGATTTACATTTAATGGACCGTGGTTTCTTTTGTGTAGTGTTGTCATTACATCTGGGGTGAAAACCAGTATTCTATGTGTTCTGTACAAATTAACAGTGCGAAATTGAATGGAAAATCAAAGCTGTTTTCTTTTATCCCAACATAAAACGTATTGCTGTAAATTCATTCAAAGATTGCAGTTGATAAGAAATGGGGGAGTTAACACAGATGTTTCTACCTATTACTACATTTTATAGGTTTAGTTGGCTGGGGAGTTTTGCTTTCTCTTCAGAAAAGGTTAGCAGGAATAGAGCGTTTTCGAGGACCGAAGAACTAAATGCTAATTTGTATGAAAAGAAATGTATAGATTCAGTTAGTAATATTTATGAGAAAATAACGATAGATTTTGTGAAATATGGTGATAATTATGTATCGGGCCATGCGGAACCTTATGCAACAATTGTCATAACGAGCGGCGATATGCTTGTTGGAAGTGGACGGGTTAATGAGTATGGAGAATTTAAAATATATACGAATAATCATCTGGAAGAGTATTTGATAATAAAGGTTCAGTTGATATTAGGTGGTTTTTATCAAGATAGTATAATAGTAAAGGTAGATTGTTAATTTATAATGATTCCAGTTTTTATTTACTAAATAAAAGTAAAAGGAAGCAACAATTTGTTGCTTCCTACATCTATTAAGCCGAAGCTTTCTTCATTCTCTCAAGTAAACTAGATAAAATATGCGTACGATAAGATTCTAGTTTTTTACCTTCGTAAGTACGAATCCCTAATTTTTTAAGTTCTTTTACATACCAACCTTTGCTTCCGAAATACATGAAATCGCTCCCCTTCAACTTTGTTTTTAGTAGTTCTGATTGTACTTGGAGGTACAGGTAATATAATGAAGGAAATGAATTTCGCGCGAAAATGGTTAACTTTGTTGCAAAAGACATATATACTAAGGATAGTATATAACGAGGTGGGCAAGACGTGATTATAGAGAAGCACGAAATTCAAATTGACCAAATTACGAGCGGTAAAGTGAATATCTTTACTTTCTATAGAAATAGAAAGCAAGTTGATGATCATTTTTTACGATTGCAAGAACCATCGCTTACAGCAAACTACTTCTTCCATTTTCATTTTGATGCAGAGAGCTTGCATCTTCTGCAGGAAGAATTTCCAGGTGTATATCCGTACGACCGTAGTGACACGATTCACGACTGGACGGAAAAGATGAAAGCGGAATTGCAACATCAGATCCAAACAGGAAAATGGAATAAGCGCGTACGTATCGGTAATCGTATTCTAGATGTGGCGTTTACGTGGTGTGACGAAGATATAGTAGAGTGAAAAAGAAGCGGATGACGCTTCTTTTTTTTAGCGCTGGAATAAAACGAGCTTACCTGCAGAAGATGTGCAGCGATGTGTTTTTTCATACAATCCTTTCTCTTGTAAAATAGATTCACCTTTTGCTTTCGCTTCTTTTTCAGTTGCCGCCTCGAATGATTCATCTAATGCTTTTGAACCATCTTTTTCAAAGACTGTTAGAACGTATACTCCCATGAAAATTCCCTCCAATAATAAAAATCAGAATCTTATAACTATTTTGGCATAAATCACTAGAATATGCAAAGAAATATATGACATTGCGTGTTACAATAAGGTGAAACTTTAATAAGCAGGGGAGTTTTTTCATCCCCTGCTTATTATTAGTTGAACTAATCGGGGAGCCTTTTTATCTCCGACGATTATTAGTTTTTAGCAATTTTAATGTTGATAAGATGAAACTTTTGAACTATAGAAAGGATCGTTATTTGTGAAACAAGTGAAGTTTATACATGCGGCTGATTTGCATTTGGATAGTCCGTTTAAAGGAATGGAAATGAATGTTGCGCAGTCTGTTTGGGAGAGAATGAAGCAAAGTACGTTTGAATCGTTCGAACGTATTGTTGATAAAGCGATTCAAGAGCGCGTTGATTTCGTATTACTAGCCGGGGATTTGTATGATGCGGAGACGAGAAGTTTGAGAGCGCAAGTGTTTGTGCGTGAGCAAATGAAGAGACTGTCGCAGTATGATATCCCTGTTTTTATTATTCACGGTAACCATGATCATTTAGGGGGAAGCTGGGCAGCGATTGAGTTTCCGGAAAATGTTCATGTGTTTACGGAGCCTTATGTGGAAGAGAAGTCATTTTATAAAAATGGTGAGCTATTAGCTTCTATTTACGGGTTTAGTTATTTGCAGCAAGCGGTAACGGATAATATGACAGCGCAGTATACGAAAATGAGTGATGCGCCTTTTCATATTGGCATGCTTCACGGAAGTGTGGAAGGGGATGCAGAGCATAATCGCTATGCACCGTTTCAAATTCGTGAGCTAAAAGAAAAGCAGTTTGATTATTGGGCTCTTGGCCATATACATAAACGTGAAATTTTATCAGAAGAGCCGTATATTATTTATCCAGGTAATATACAAGGACGTCATCGTAAGGAAACAGGAGAAAAGGGTGCGTACCTGATTGAACTCACGAAACAAGGAACGCAATGTTCATTTTTCCATACGGCGGATGTTGTATGGGATGAGATAGAAGTGAATATTGATGGACTGGAAACTGTTGATGACCTTATGACGAGCGCGTCAAGTGCGATGAATGAATGCAGAAGAGAAGAGGAAGGTACGCTTTTAACTGTCGTATTTACAGGACAGGGACCACTTTCTCCTTATTTGCGTGAAGACAAGCGCGTGGAAGAGATTTTTCATATTTTAGCAGCGGGAGAAGAGCGAAAAGACTTTGTATATGCGATGAAGTGGAAAAACGAGACGGTTTCTTTTGCAGAAATTGAACGTTTGAAAGAGGAAAATCATTTCGTCGGTAGCGTGCTAAAAGAGTTAGAAGCTTTCACAAATATGGACGGAGTGTTGCGCACCATTTGGACATCTCCTGTAGCGCGTAATAGCATTGAATCTTTTACGGAAGAAGAGAAGAAAGAGATTCAAAAGGAAGCGGAAAATATTATTTTAGAGCAATTATTCCAGCAAGAGAGGGATAAAAAATGAGAATTGAAAAACTCCATATTTATGGGTACGGAAAATTAGAAAATGTGGAAATGGATCTGTCAATGCTGACGGTACTGTACGGTGAAAATGAAGCGGGGAAATCGACAATTCGCTCGTTTATGAAAAGTATTTTATTCGGTTTTCCAACGAGAGGACAGCGCCGCTATGAGCCGAAAGAAGGCGGGAAGTATGGCGGAGCAGTTACTGTTCAAACAGAAAAGTACGGCCGTTTGAAAATTGAACGATTGCCAAAGACGGCAGTTGGTGAGGTGACCGTTTATTTTGAAGACGGGAAAACTGGCGGCGAAGATATTTTAAACGATATATTAAGCGGTGTGAATGAAAGCTTATTTGATTCTGTTTTTTCATTTGATATGCATGGTTTGCAAAATATTCATCAGCTCGGCGAAGCGGATATCGGTAATTATTTATTTTCGGCAAGTGCAGTCGGAAGCGATGCGTTATTGCAGTTAGATAAAAAATTAGAAAAAGAAATGAATCAGCGCTTTAAGCCGAGTGGTCGTAATCCTGAAATTAATGTGTCACTGCAAGAGATGAAGAAACTTGAAGAGAAGATGAAAGAGTGGCAAGGGAAAATTGGCACGTATGAAAAACAGGTCGAGCAGTTAAAAGAAAGTGAAGAGAAGCTTGCTTCTGTTCGTGCGGAAAAAGAGTCAGCCGAAAGACGAAAGCAAGACTATGAAATATTAGCGGCGCTTGAGCCTCTCGTTATTGAAAAGAGTGCACACGAGAAAGTGTTGAAAAGCGAGAACGGGCAGTTTCCTGTAAACGGAATTGCGCGCTATGAGGCGGTAAAGGCAAAGATAGAACCGCTGCAAGTACAAGTAGATTCACTTCAAAAAAAGATAGAAACAGTGCAATCAGAAATTGATTCCACAGAAATAGATGAAGCATTTTTACAAAAGGAAAGTTATGTAGAAGAACTTCGTATGCAGCATATGTCTTATGAAAATGCACGCCAAGAAATGCGTGATATGGCGGGAAGTATTGCGAATATAAAAGAAGAAATCGCAGAACTACAGCAACAAATTGGCGCTACTTTTGAACAAGAGACTGTTCTTTCATTTGATATAAGTTTAGCGACGAAAGAATTAATTACACAAACGGTGCAAAAGGCGCGCGAATTAGAAACGCAAAAAGTACAGCTTGATGATCGTTTTAAAACGGCTCAAGAGCAATTAGAAGAGCAAGAAGAAAATATAAGACAAATCAGCCAGCAAATGTTAGCTGATGAAGAACGAAATACGTTAGTTGAGAAAGAAAAATCATTTCAGGATGCGGCATTTTTAGGTATGGGCGCAGAGAGAATGAAGCGTAAGTATGAAGAGAAAGCAGGGGCAGCTATGCAAAAGAAAAAACAGTGGCAAAGAGTTTGTCTTCTGTTACTTCTTATTAACACGCTTGTTTTATTCACGAGTCTATTTATAGATAACCGCGTGCTGTTATTTATTAGTGTTATTGTTTTTGTAGGGATTGTTTTAGCACTCGTTTTATATAAAGATCCTTCGGGTGGATTACAAGAAGAGCTTCTTACTCTTCAGCAAAGTGCTGGCGGGCGTCAAAGTGAAGAGGCGATGTCGGTTCGTTATCAGTTAGAAAAGGATGAAGAGATTCGGAAATTATTTGAGCGAGAGTCTTATAAATTACAACAAATGGAACGTGCTTATGATAAAGTCGTTTCATCTTATGAAGAATGGGAGAGAGAAACTTTCCAAATAGGAGAACAAGTAGATGCGTATAAAACGCGCTATATGTTCCCTCAATTTTTTACATATGCGCACATGTTGCCAGCGTTTGAGCGTATTGAAAAAATGCAGCAATTATATCGTGAGCTAGATAAACAAGGCGAGCGGAAATCTTCATTATATGAAATGATTTCGCACTTTGAGCATAAACTAGAAACGGTTATCGGTAGTAAAGAGTATAGTAATTTGCATGAGGCGCAAAGTCGTATGCAAAATGAGAAAGAGAAGCGCCAAACTTGTAAGCAGCTAAAAGAGAAGCTGGCGGAATGGCAAGAAGAGTATGGGTTCATGCAAGAGCAATTGAAACAACTGTTAGTAGAACGAGATAACTTATGGCATATTGCAGATTCTACTGATGAAGAGATGTTTTTAGAAGCAGGTAAGCGGGCAGAAAAACGTGAAGATGCGGATAAGCAAATGGGGCGTTTATTACCTCAAATTGATTTGTTAGAACAGCGCTTAACGAGTTTATCATTAGCTGAGCATTATGAGGCTGACGGTTATGATGAAAAATTAAAGCAAGAAATTACAGCCGCGCAAAGCTGTCTGGCGCAAGAAAAAGAACTGACAGAGCGTATTGCGAAGCATCGAATAGAAATTGCGAATTTAGAAGAAGGCAGTACGTACGGTGATTTACTACATGAGTGGGAAATGAAAAAATCACAAGTGCGTGAACAAGTGAAGAAGTGGGCTGCATATGCGGCCGCAAAGACGGTGTTAACGAAAACGAAGCAATATTATCATGAAGTGCATTTACCGCGCATTTTACAAAAATCTGAAGAGTATTTCGTGTATTTAACAGGCGGAAGATATAGTAAAATATTCTCACCGTCAGAAGCGGAACCTTTCATTGTCGAACGTAACGATGGTATGCGTTTTTACAGTCATGAACTAAGCCAAGCGACAGCGGAGCAGTTATATTTATCGTTACGATTTGCACTAGCGAAAACGTTTGAGCATGATTATCCATTTATTATTGATGATAGCTTCGTACATTTTGACGCGGTAAGGACGAATCGAACGATTGAACTTATAAAGGAAATTGCGAAAGATAGACAAGTTATCTTCTTTACATGCCATGCGCATTTACTAACGTATTTTACAGAAAAACAGATTATAAAATTAGTGCGTCAGCGTAAAGAAAATGAGTTGTAGTATGCTATACTAAAAGTAACTGATTTGGTGGAGGAATTCGAATGAAAAAGAAAATTGTAGAATATGAAGTTGGTGAACAAGTCGATGTTTTCTTGTTAATTAAAACAGCGACAAAAGGTCTCGCAAGCAATGGTAAGCCGTTTTTAACAGTAATCTTACAAGATCCAAGTGGAGATATTGAAGCGAAGCTATGGGATGTATCACCAGAAGTTGAGAAACAATATGTAGCGGAAACAATCGTTAAAGTAGCTGGAGATATTCTAAACTATAAAGGACGTATTCAATTACGTGTGAAACAAATTCGTGTTGCGAATGAAAATGAAGTAACAGATATCTCGGATTTCGTAGAAAAAGCTCCAATAAAAAAAGAAGATATGGTTGAGAAAATTACGCAATACATATTTGAAATGAGAAACCCGAACATACAGCGTCTAACAAGACATTTATTAAATAAGCACCAAAACGAATTTTTAGAATATCCAGCAGCGACAAAGAACCATCACGAGTTCGTATCTGGACTAGCTTACCATGTTGTATCAATGTTAGATTTAGCGAAAGCTATATCAGCTCTATACCCATCGTTAGATAAAGACTTACTATATGCGGGCGTTATTTTACACGACCTTGGTAAAGTATTCGAACTATCTGGCCCAATTTCTACGACGTATACGTTAGAAGGAAATTTACTAGGCCATATTTCTATCATGGTGAACGAAATTGGTAAAGCAGCAGACGAACTACAAATCGATGCAGAGGAAGTATTAATCCTTCAGCACATCGTCCTTTCTCATCACGGAAAAGCAGAATGGGGTAGTCCAAAACCACCATTAGTAAAAGAAGCAGAAATTCTGCACTACATCGATAACTTAGATGCAAAAATGAACATGATGGACCGCGCATTAGGACGCACAAAACCAGGCGAATACACAGAACGTGTCTTTGCACTTGATAATCGTTCGTTCTATAAGCCAACTTTCCATAATTAAGATTGTGAATAGAATGGCCTCATTAAGTGTTAATAAGCTTAGTGGGGCTGTTGTATTATGATAATAAAGTTATTGAATTTTGATTATTAAAAACTAAGAGCCTTACTACATTCTACGTAGCAAGGCTCTTTAAAGTTGTTTCAAATTACATCCATCTGTTCGTTCAAGTGTAACTATTCGTAATTATTTGATATTATACAGGTGAATAGAAAGATACATTAAAATTTAGTTTCGTAGTTGTAAAAGGAGGTTATTTATCCAACATTAACGGGCAGTAAAACTCCCACCTCAAAATTTGGCTGGAGTAAAGAAGTTAGGTGGGGGTCGGGCTGCCCGTAAACGTCCGATTGGTGAGGGCTGATTATAGGTTCACTTTATATTATTCTCTTATAATTTTCCAAAAAGGAGAGTTTATGAAAAAGATTATTGTTTTTGTATTAACGATATTTATATTATTCTCAGGATTTGCAACACAAAGTTATGCGTTGTCAGATTCGCAATCTGCGGCAATACAAGCGTTGCTAGATGATGCCTGTCGTATATCAGGTGTGCCGGGAATGTCAATCTCAATACTTGCTGATGATGAAGTGTTCTACTTTTCTTCAGGGTATGCAGACCGTGAAAAGGGGTTGTCTGCAAGTGAAAATACACTCTATGAGTTAGCCTCGGTCAGCAAAGCTTTTACCGGTATGGGTATTATGCTATTGGAAGAGCAAGGGCTGCTCTCAATGACTGACCCTGTCCAAAAATATTTACCTTGGTTTACGTTAAAGTATCAAGGGAAACCTGTTGATATGCAAAGTCTTACATTAAATAACTTTCTTCACCATACCAGTGGTCTAACAAATATTAGGCATACTCAAAATATTCCACAAGGCAATACGCCGGATATGTTGCAAAAGACTGTGGAAATGCTCGTGGATGCTGAATTGGCGTTCCCTCCCGGTGAACAGTATAACTATGGAACCGTCAATTATGACGTATTGGGTTTGGTTATTGAGATTGTGTCGCGACAAAGCTATGAAGACTTTATGAAGGAACAGGTATTTCAGCCGTTAGGTCTTCACCAGACGTATGTTTATAAAGAAGATGCTCAAGCCACTGGACAGTTGGCACAGGGCTACCGTTCTTCCTTTTTTATGACAACTCCATTTAAAGCTCCGGATTATGCTGGGAATAAACCCGCAGGCTACATCATTTCTAATACAAAAGATATGGCGCGTTGGATGGGCATACAGATGGGTATCGTGCAGGACATACCCGAAATATTTCACACGGTTATCGAAAAATCACATAGGGGTGATATGTCTGTTTCGGCTGTCAACGGTATGTATTATGCGGCAGGTTGGTCCGTAAATGCCGAACAAACGATTATAGAACACACTGGGGGCAATCCAAATTTCAGAACCGAAGTAGTCATACTGCCAAATGAACGAACAGCCGTCTCCTTGCTGAGCAACGGCACAAATACCAATACAAACATGGTACTAAAAGTTAAAGATATATTAGAAGGCAATCTAACTCAGTCATATGAAATAAGCGGCACACAGCTTTTGGATATCATTTTGTCGTCTATCACAATTATTTTTTGCCTATTGTCCGTTTTGCTATTTCTCTTAGGATTACGCAGAAGGAGAACGAATGAGCGACAGCCAATGACAAAAAAGAGAATAACCGTAACAGTTATTTTCCTGACCGCTACGATTGCCCTGGGTATACTGTGCTGTGCTTTCGATTGGTCAACAATACTTATGTGGCAAACATATAGTGTTCTTACAGCTTTGATTTCGTCAGCATTATTAACAGCAAGTATTACATGGTTTGTATACACTCATCGATAAAATACCTCGCTCCTAAGATAAGCATAATGTTAAGTAATTAAATTTCAATTTATTGGTATGCTAAATTTGAAAAAGATAAGACACTTCGGTGTCTTTTTTAATATCATCGACAATGTTCCCAGCCAAACCTAATTACCATAGCTTCCACTAACCTGCTCCGTTCGTGGAATAAGGATTTTTAAACAACTATATTATTTTTTAAATGACTTTATTGTAAATTAAACAACTTTATTATTTCTGCACAGCTGTTTTTATAGGAAGTACATAAGACTTTATAAAAAAATATCTCGAATTTGAGATAAATAACTTGCTTTTTAATCACTTGAGTTGTAAAGTGATAGTAACGAAAGTGATTGAGTCATATGAAAAACATACACTCACTTGCTTTCGATTTACAAAACAAAGTAACTTATTCAGTAAAAACTAAGATGAATTTACAAAAACATAATGAGCATAAATTGAAAATCTAAAAACCATATTATTTGTGGGAAATGTTATTTTTTTAGTTATCACTTGACTAGTAAAATGAAATGGAGGAATAAACAATGTATGAAATTAAAGGGCATCATCACATTTCAATGGTTACAAAAAATGCAAATGAAAATAATCACTTTTATAAAAATGTACTTGGTTTACGTCGTGTGAAAATGACGGTAAACCAAGATGATCCATCCATGTATCACTTATTTTACGGAGATAAAACAGGAAGTCCAGGTACAGAACTATCATTTTTTGAAATGCCTTTAGTAGGAAAAACGTACCGTGGTACGAATGCAATTACGCGAATCGGATTACTCGTTCCTTCAGAGGAAAGCTTACATTACTGGAAAGAACGATTTGAGAAATTTGATGTGAAACATAGTGAAATGACAACATATGCAAATCGTCCTGCTTTGCAATTTGAGGATGCGGAAGGTCTTCGTCTCGTGCTACTCGTTTCAAACGGAGAAAAAGTGGGGCACTGGGAAACGTGGGAGAAATCAGAAGTTCCAGCTGAACATCAAATTCAAGGAATTGGTTCAGTGGAAATGACAGTGCGTAGACTTGATAAACTGGCGAATACATTAACAGATATATTTGGTTATACAGAAGTTAGCCGAAGCGACGAAGAAGCGATTTTCCAGTCCATTAAAGGAGAAGCCTTCGGAGAAATCGTTGTGAAATATTTAGATGGTCCTACTGAAAAGCCAGGCCGCGGTAGCATCCATCATTTAGCAATTCGTGTAAAGAACGATGCAGAGCTTGCTTACTGGGAAGAACAGGTAATACAAAAAGGTTTCCATTCTTCAGGCATTATCGACCGTTTCTACTTTAAAAGCTTATACTTCCGTGAATCAAACGGAATCCTATTTGAAATTGCGACAGATGGACCAGGATTTACAGTTGATGGAGATGTAGAACATTTAGGAGAAAAACTTGATTTACCGCCGTTCTTAGAAGATCAGCGAGCAGAAATTGAAGCGAAATTAGCACCTATTGAAGAGAAATAATAGAAGAGAAAATATAACTTTAAAACCATTGGAGGAATATAAAATGAACCAATTAAAAGGAATTCACCACGTTACAGCAATTACAAGTAGTGCAGAAAAGAACTATGAGTTTTTCACTCACGTTTTAGGAATGCGTTTAGTTAAAAAAACAGTAAACCAAGATGATATTCAAACGTATCATTTATTCTTTGCAGATGATAAAGGTAGTGCAGGAACAGATATGACATTCTTTGACTTCCCAGGTGTTCCAAAAGGAGTACACGGTACAAATGAAATTTCAAAAACTTCATTCCGCGTTCCGACTGACGCAGCACTAGAGTATTGGGTGAAACGTTTTGACCGTCTTGAAGTAGAACATACAGGAATTAAAGAGCAATTTGGTAAGAAAACTCTTTCTTTCGCTGATTTTGATGATCAACACTATCAATTAATCTCAGATGAATTTGATAAAGGGGTGGAATCAGGTACACCTTGGCAAGACGGGCCAGTCCCATTAGAATATGCAATTACTGGCTTAGGACCTGTATTTATTCGTATCGCGAACTTTAGTTATTTCAAAGAAGTACTAGAAAAAGTTCTATTATTTAAAGAGATTGCTCAAGAAGGAGAATTCTACTTGTTTGAAGTAAACGAAGGTGGAAATGGTGCCTCAGTCATTGTAGAACATAATACAGTTCTTCCAGAAGCGCAACAAGGTTTTGGTACAGTGCATCATGCAGCATTCCGTGTAGAGGATCGCGCTGTATTAGAAGAGTGGATTGCGCGACTAAGTCGAGTTGGACTCCCTTCATCTGGTTATGTAAATCGTCACTTCTTTGAGTCATTATACGCAAGAGTTGCGCCGCAAATTTTATTCGAGTTTGCAACAGACGGCCCAGGGTTTATGGGAGATGAGCCTTATGAAACGCTTGGAGAGAAATTATCTTTACCTCCGTTCTTAGAGCCAAAGCGTGAAGAAATCGAAAAATTAGTTCGTCCAATTGATACAGTGAGAAGTACGAAGGAATTTATTAAAGAGTAAAAATAGAAATAATAAGTAGAAGAGCAAGTAGTTTTAGCGAATCGCTGGAATTGCTTGCTTTTTTATTTGGTCTATAAAATTTTCTGAAAAATGTTTCTCAAGTTTTTAAAATAGAAATATTTGGTATAATTCATTTAAATTATAAATTTTCTGACAATTATTTTTCAATACATAGAAAAGGGGTGATAATATACAATTTGAATAATTGTATAAATATCCTAATTTTGTAATTTTGGAGAAAAGGGGATGCGAAGGTATGGGAACAGATGTAGTAACGAAGGAGCAAATGAAACATTCTTTAGATAATTGGTATCGTGTAATGTTGCAGCAAAACATAGAGAAAGCTACGGAGATGAAAGAGGAGATTGATAGTAAGATTAGTGGTTTGGAAGTGGATCAGGAAATATCTTTGTATTTTACGTTATTAGATTTTAGATATAAAATGCTGACGGATTGGTTAAATATAAAAGAAAATAGTTTTGAAAGAATAGAATCTTTTGAAGTTCCAACTGAAGGGTTTTTAGCATATTATTATCATTTTTTTAAAGGGATATATTGTACTTCAATGTCTAAATATGGAGATGCAAAGGAAAATTATGAAAAGGCAAATGAATTACTGAAATATGTCTCGCACCCTTTAGAGAATGCTGAATTTGATTATCGTATGGGTAATTTTTACTATCAGACGTACCAACAAGTTAATGCAATTGAGTATTTGAGAAAAGCGAAAGAGGAATTTAAAAAACATATAGGTTGTGAAATAAATATAGCGCTAGATGAAAATGTTTTTGGCCTGTGTTGTGTAGATTTAAAAAATTACGAACTCGCTGAAGAAAGCTTTAATACTGCTATGGATATTTTCCAAAAAGTAAATTATGAAAAATATATTTTAATGGTGCGTCATAATTTAGCTTTTTTATATGCTAGCCAAGATTTATCGGAACTCGCAATTCGTCATGCATCCGAAGTTACAAAAAAACAGCCGAAATTTTTTAAAGCGCTATTTGTTGAAGCGGGTGAATATTATAAATTAGGACAATATCAATTGGCGGCAGATTTGATAGAAAAAGGTTTGGATATTTGTAAAGAATTAAATAAGGAAGAGTTTCAATACCGTTTTATGATTTTGAAAAGTGTAAACGAAAAATCACCTACATTAAGCTTAGAGGAAGTAGTTTTAGAAGGTATTTCTTATTTTGAGAAAGAAGAGTTATGGGAGTGTATACAAGAATACGCTGGAATGTTAGCTTTAAGGTTTTATGAAGAAGAGAATCACAATAAGGCAAGTCATTATTTTTACATGAGTCATAAAGCTCAAAAAAAATTATTGAAAAAAGGGGCGCTGAAATAATGAAAAAGATTCACTTTGGAATGTTGGGGATTGCGTTAGTAGGTGCGTTATCGATTGGAGCTAATAGTTTATTTACAAATCAAGCATTAAATATAGGAGAGACAGGAGGAGCACCAGCAAGACCAGACTATGTTAGTTTTAATAAGGGAGATGGTGGCGGAGCGCCAGCTAACTTCAATAAAGGCGATGGCGGAGCACCAGCAGATAATAGAGGAGACGGCGGAGTAAGCCAACTATAATAACAAAGAAAGGGACTTCAAAATGGAGTCCCTTTCTTTATTTTTAGGCCACGTAGAGAAAAGAATTGACTTACTTTTCATATGTAACTATAATAGTTACAAAATAGCCATCATTAATAGAAATGAGTTATATTTTTTTAATATAATTGTAACTGTATTGGTTACAATTAAAATTAATCATAAAACAACCAAAAAATGTAAAAACTTTAAATAGCAGCATGAGAAAGGAGACGGGAATTTTGAAACGTTTTAAGTTTTATATGATTAGCGGTATTGTACTCGTTTTGTTAATAGTATGTAACTTCGTTGATAAGCCGATTGCGAAGGTTGAAGAAGTGAAAGATACTGTTATGATGAAGATAAATACGAAAGAGAGTATGGCGCAGATTGATGGGCAGACGATTTATTTTAAGCAAATTGGTGAGGGGAAACCGCCTTTACTTATGCTTCACGGGTTCGGTGGTTCTTCAGATGGGTTTAATGATATTTATCCGGAACTTGTAAAGGATCATACGATTATCGCAGTTGATATTTTAGGGTTTGGGCGTTCTTCTAAGCCGGTTGATTTTCAGTATTCGTTTCCTGCGCAAGTGAATTTATATTATAAGTTAATGAAGAAACTCGGATACGATCAATTCGCAGTACTTGGTCATTCGATGGGCGGAGAGATGTCTCTAAATTTAGCGTATTTATATCCGGATGCAGTAACGCATCTCGTTTTAGCGGATTCTACAGGGATAGAGTCTTTCCAGCAAAAAGAAAGTTATGAAGTGCCGCCACTATCGACAGACTTACAAACTGTAACAGAGATTACGGATTATAATAAAAATGAAGTGAAAAATAGTCGCGATGATAAAGAGCATTACGATCAGCTTACGAAAATGAGAGAGCGCCGCATTGCGATGGAAGCAGATAAAATTAAGGTACCGACTTTAATTATATGGGGACGACACGATAAGAGTGTTTCTTGGAAAAATGGTGAACTGTATCATGAGCTATTTGCAAATAGTACGTTCCATATCATTGAAAAAGGATACCACGCACCGTTTCGCCAGGAACCAATAGAGTTTATGGAATATGTACAAGCGTTCTTCGCGAAGAATCCACAATAAAATTTTAAGCATAAAACCACTTCTTTCCTCATAAAGTGAAACTAATAAGGCTTGTCTAAGGAAAGGGATGAATGAAAGTGGAAACTTTACCATGGTGGATTTATCTTGTAATCATTGGGATTGTACTAAGTGGCTACATGGTTTTATATACTTCGAAAAAAGAGCAAGAGATGGATAATGATTTTATCGAAAAAGAAGGCGAAGTATATATGAAGCGCTTAGAAGAAGAACGAGAGAAACGGAATCAGGATAGTGATAAAGATTCGGTATTACTTTAATAGAAACTTTTGAAGAAGAGAAAAGGATTTCTCTTCTTTTTTATATGTTAGTTTGTTGGATACTCCCTTTTAAATTAAGATCGCATCAAGCTTTAGTGGATTGTTAAGGCAGAACCCCTTGTATCCATAGTCACAGTAACCATCCAAATCCCAATTCATACACTATGATGGAGGCTTTTTACTTAATAATCGGATGAAAAAGGAGTGTAATGATGAAAAAACGTACTGTTAATGAAGCGGGAGGGAGTATACCACAACCAATCCGTAGCGATGGAGCTGGTGCGATAGATTCTGGACCTCGTAATGTTATGCGGGATATTCAAAATCCGAATATGCTCGTTCCGCCTATAACTGATGCTGGCTTAGTTCCTAACTTGAAATTTTCATTTTCAGACACTTCTATGATTTTAAAACACGGTGGGTGGTCCAGGGAGATTACTGTTAGAGAACTTCCGGTTTCGACTACGATTGCTGGGGTAAATATGAGTTTAACGGCCGGTGGGGTGCGTGAACTTCATTGGCATAAACAAGCAGAATGGGCATATATGCTTTTAGGAAAGGCGCGCATAACTGCGGTTGATCAAAATGGACGGAATTTTATTGCTGATGTTGGTCCAGGTGATCTTTGGTACTTTCCTCCTGGCATTCCGCATTCTATTCAAGGATTGGAACATTGTGAATTTCTACTCGTATTCGATGATGGACACTTTTCTGATTTATCTACTTTAGCTATTTCTGATTGGTTTGCACATACGCCAAAAGAAGTTCTATCGGCTAACTTCGGAGTGCCGGAGAGTGCTTTTCGCTCTATTCCTTCAGATCAAGTTTATATTTATCAAGGAGAGGTACCGGGTTCGCTTGAGAGTCAGGAAGTCCAGTCGCCAGAAGGAGAAGTTCCTTTAACATTTAAACACGAACTGTTAAAACAAAAACCGATTAAGACACCTGGTGGTAGCGTTCGAATTGTAGATTCTACGAACTTTCCAATTTCAAAAGCAATCGCAGCAGCGCTCGTTGAGGTTGAGCCCGGTGGAATGAGAGAGCTTCACTGGCACCCGAATAATGATGAGTGGCAATATTATCTTACCGGGCAAGCGAGAATGACGGTGTTTCTTGGAAATGGTACAGCTCGTACATTTGATTATAGAGCTGGTGATGTTGGATATGTACCGTTTGCGACTGGACACTATATTCAAAACACAGGCAATGAAACATTATGGTTTTTAGAGATGTTTAAAAGTAACCGTTTTGAAGATGTATCGTTAAATCAATGGATGGCACTGACTCCTAAAGAAATAGTGGAAAGTAATGTACATGTTGGCCCGCAATTGATGGATTCTTTACGTAAAGAAAAGTGGCCTGTTGTGAAATATCCGGGTTTTTCTTATAAACCGAAAACGGATGAGTAAACATGGATATATGCGTTATTCTTTCTGGAGAACTATAGGAAGGAATGGCGTATTTTTTATGTCTAGTCCTGTCTTTACTAGTATTCGTTATTTGTATTATTGTTCGGGAAATTATTATAGAAGAAAAACATATGAAATCTGCATGACATAGAGTATGAAATGGCGCCATTTTAAAGTGTAACGCACAAGTTGCACAGGTTACGCAACGATAACTAGCTTTACTCTTCATCAGTTATTTGCCCATACTAGACGTAGAGAGGTGATAAACACAGTATGATTTTTAGCGAACGTTTAAAAGAAGAGCGAGAGAAACGAAATTGGTCGCAAAATGATTTGGCTGAAAAAATTCATGTAAGTAGACAATCTGTTTCGAAATGGGAGACGGGAAAGAACTATCCGAGCATTGAAATTATTATTCATTTAAGCGATCTGTTCGGTATTACGATTGATGAGTTGTTGAGGAGTGACGAAGAGTTGACGCAGAAGGTAATTGAAGATAGTAAACAATTAGCGTATCCAAAATGGAAGGTGTTTTTCGATAGTCTATTTATGATGGGAGTATTTTTGTTTATTACAAAAATCATTGTATGGGCGTTAAATAAGTTTGCAGGAGTGAGCAT
Source organism: Bacillus sp. RC51 (assembly GCF_044908115.1). Taxonomy (NCBI): domain Bacteria; kingdom Bacillati; phylum Bacillota; class Bacilli; order Caryophanales; family Bacillaceae; genus Bacillus; species Bacillus sp. RC51. The sequence continues at coordinate 224,972 of NZ_JBIYCW010000007.1, forward strand.
TACAATTGTAGCAGATGCACCATATGTAATGAATTTTTTACCCCTCCTATTAATGGTTATAGGTGGTACGGTTTCTGATAAGTTGAAGAAGATATATAGGTAAAAGAAAGATTTGAAAGAAATTCCCGGCACTAGCTGTTCTTTCCACTTAAATTGTGTACTATAAAGGATAGATAGGAAGGGGACGTTTAGCATGGAATTTCATGAACAGAAGATTTTGCCGGCAGTGAGGCAAATTAAAGATTTGGAGAAGCTATTACATAGTTCGTATGAGTATATTGTTATTTTAGATATTCATGTCGGTCAATTGAAGAGTGTTGTGTCGCTTGCGAAGCAGCATAATAAAAAAGTATTTTTACATGTTGATTTGATCCATGGATTACAAAGTGATGGGCATGCGACGGAGTTTTTATGCCAAGAATATAAACCGTACGGGTTATTATCGACAAAGGCGAGCGTAATTATGAAGGCGAAGCAAAAAGGTGTCGTCTCCATTCAACGCATCTTTTTAATTGATTCTAGCGCAATGGAAAAGAGCTGTAATTTGCTAGAAAAGACGAAGCCGGATTATATAGAAGTGCTTCCTGGTGCGTTAACAGGTGTCATTGCTGAGGTGAAAGAGCGTACAGGTGTACCGATTTTAGCAGGTGGTTTTATTCGAACTGTCGAGGATGTTGAAAGGGCGTTAAATGCTGGTGCGACAGCAATTACGACATCGAAAAAAGAATTATGGAAACATTACCAAAAAAAGTGACGAAAATGTGAAAAAATTCTGTTGACACCGCTTTCATTAGAGGTTAACATTATAGACAAGTTAATAAACGTGACGGAGAAAAGAAGAGATCCACATTTTATTGTTTCTATATATATTATATAGAAGCATGTAAGCTGTGGATCTTTTTCTTTTGAAAAAAACGAATGGCCATTCATTTTACCTCTATCACTTTTCGAAAGCATTTAAATTGATTGTGGAGGGATTTTATGTCAGCATTTTTAGGGGAATTAATAGGGACTGCGTTGTTAATCTTACTTGGTGGCGGTGTTTGCGCTGGTGTAAGTTTAAAGAAATCGTTTGCGAAAGATTCTGGTTGGATTGTAATTACAATGGGTTGGGGTCTAGCGGTTGCTATGGCAGCGTATGCAGTTGGATCAATTAGTGGGGCACATTTGAATCCGGCTTTAACGATAGGACTTGCTTTTAAGGGAGCGTTCCCATGGAGTGATGTACCTATGTATATCGCAGCACAAATGATTGGGGCAATTATCGGGGCAGTTCTTGTATATTTACATTACTTACCACACTGGAAAGAAACAGAAGATCCAGGAACAAAGTTAGGTGTATTTGCAACAGGTCCAGCAATTCCGAACACATTTACAAACCTTTTAAGTGAAATGATTGGAACATTCGTTTTAGTATTTGGTATATTAGCAATTGGAGCAAATAAATTTGCAGATGGTTTAAATCCATTTATCGTAGGTTTCTTAATTGTAAGTATTGGTTTATCATTAGGTGGAACAACAGGATACGCAATCAACCCGGCTCGTGATTTAGGTCCGCGTATTGCACACTTCTTCCTTCCGATTGCAGGAAAAGGCGGTTCAAATTGGAAGTATGCATGGATTCCAGTAGTTGGTCCAATTTTAGGTGGATCACTTGCAGGATTATTCCATCAAGTTGTATTTGAAGGAAAACAAAATTCAGCACTTATTTATGTAATTATTGCAACTGTGATTGTACTAGCAATCTCTTATATGACAAGTAAAAAAAGTGGAACTACTACAAAAAGTAGAAAAGTAGCATAGGGGGAAACCGATATGAAAAAATATATTCTTTCATTAGACCAAGGAACAACAAGCTCACGCGCAATTCTTTTCAATAAAGAAGGAAAAATCGTTCATTCAGCTCAAAAAGAGTTTACACAACATTTTCCAAAGCCAGGCTGGGTTGAGCATAATGCACAAGAAATTTGGGGATCTATTTTAGCAGTTATCGCAACTTGCTTAAGTGAAGCAGATGTGAAGCCAGAACAAATCGCTGGTATCGGTATTACGAACCAACGTGAAACAGCGGTTGTATGGGATAAAACGACTGGAAAACCAATTTATAACGCAATCGTATGGCAATCTCGTCAAACAGTTGAAATTTGTGATGAGTTAAAAGAAAAAGGTTATAGCGAGATGGTTCGCGAAAAAACAGGTCTTTTAATTGATGCATACTTCTCTGGTACGAAAGTAAAATGGATTTTAGATAACGTTGAAGGTGCAAGAGAAAAAGCAGAAAACGGCGAGTTATTATTCGGAACAATTGATACATGGCTTGTATGGAAATTGTCTGGCGGTAAAGCGCACATAACAGACTACTCAAATGCATCACGCACATTAATGTTTAACATTCACGACTTACAGTGGGATGATGAGCTTCTAGACATGTTAACAGTACCAAAGAGCATGCTTCCAGAAGTACGTCAATCATCTGAAATATATGGAGAAACAATTGATTACCACTTCTTCGGGCAAAATGTACCGATCGCAGGTGTAGCTGGTGACCAGCAAGCAGCATTATTTGGACAAGCTTGTTTCGGTGAAGGTATGGCGAAGAATACTTACGGAACTGGTTGTTTCATGTTAATGAACACAGGCGAAAAAGCAGTAGCTTCTGAGCATGGACTATTAACAACAATTGCATGGGGTTTAGATGGTAAAGTGAATTACGCATTAGAAGGAAGTATTTTCGTTGCAGGTTCTGCAATTCAGTGGTTACGTGACGGAATGCGCATGTTTAAAGATGCGAGTGAGAGTGAAGTGTACGCTAGCCGTGTTGAATCAACTGAAGGTGTATACATAGTACCAGCATTCGTTGGACTAGGCACACCATACTGGGATAGTGAAGTACGCGGCGCTATGTTTGGTGTAACGCGCGGTACGACGAAAGAGCATTTCATTCGTGCAACGCTAGAATCTTTAGCATACCAAACGAAAGATGTACTATGCGCAATGGAAGCAGATTCAGGTATTGAACTGAATACATTACGTGTTGATGGCGGAGCAGTTAAGAATAACTTCTTAATGCAGTTCCAAAGCGATATGTTAGACGTTCCTGTAGAGCGTCCAGTGATCAATGAAACGACAGCTTTAGGTGCAGCATACTTAGCAGGTCTTGCGGTTGGATATTGGAAAAACCAAGACGAAATTAAATCGCAGTGGCATATGGATAAACGCTTTACACCAGCAATGGAAGCGGAAACAAGCGAAGAGTTATATGCTGGATGGAAAAAAGCAATTGAAGCAACTAAAGCTTTCAAATAATCATAAACAGTGTTATAATGATGACAAGTTAATAATTCGGTAGGAGATTTGGAGAGACCACAACACGCTGTAGAGGCGAAATCTATAGCGGAGCTTGTGGTCTCTTTTTTCGTTATCAAAGGGAGGAATTACCATGAAATTTTCAAGTAAACAACGTAAAGACGTATTAAACGGAGTAAATAAACAAGAGTTAGATGTGATCGTAATTGGTGGAGGTATTACTGGTTCTGGTATTGCATTAGATGGGGCAACACGTGGTTTATCAACAATTGTGTTTGAAATGCAGGACTTTGCAGCAGGTACATCAAGTCGTTCAACGAAACTTGTACACGGCGGTTTACGTTATTTAAAACAACTTGAAGTGAAAATGGTAGCAGAGGTGGGGAAAGAGCGTGCGATCGTATATGAGAACGGTCCCCATGTAACAACACCAGAGTGGATGTTACTTCCGTTCCATACAGGCGGCACGTTCGGGTCATTCAGTACATCAATTGGTCTTCGTGTATACGACTTCTTAGCAGGTGTAAAACGAAGCGAGCGCAGAAAGATGTTTAACCGTGAAGAAACGCTAAATAAAGAGCCTCTTGTAAAACAAGAAGGATTAAAAGGCGGCGGTTACTACGTAGAATATCGTACAGACGATGCGCGTCTTACAATTGAAGTAATGAAAGAAGCGATTGAACACGGTGCGAAAGCTGTTAACTACGCAAAAGTAGACAGTTTCTTATATAAAGATGGAAAAGTATGCGGTGTACGTGTAATCGATTTACTAGACGGAGAAGTGTATGAAGTTTACGGTAAGAAAATTGTAAACGCAGCTGGTCCTTGGGTAGATACACTTCGTGAAAAAGATAACTCTAAAAAAGGGAAAGTACTTCAGTTATCAAAAGGTGTGCATTTAGTAATTGACCAAAAACGTTTCCCATTAGGGCAAGCAATTTACTTTGATACACCAGATAAACGTATGGTGTTCGCGATTCCTCGCGAAGGAAAAACGTACGTAGGTACAACAGATACGTTCTATGATAAAGACGCAGCTGTACCACACATGACAACAGAAGATCGCACATATATCATTAATGCGATTAATTACATGTTCCCAAGTGTAAAAATTACAGAAAAAGATGTGGAATCAAGCTGGGCTGGTGTACGTCCGCTAATTTATGAAGAAGGTAAGAATGCATCTGAAATTTCTCGTAAAGATGAAATTTGGACTTCTGAATCTGGTTTAATTACAATCGCGGGCGGTAAATTAACAGGATACCGCAAAATGGCTGAAATGGTAGTAGACTACGTAACGAATCTATTACAAAAAGAAGGCCATAGCGCATATAAGAAGAGCGATACGAAACATATGCCAATCTCTGGTGGTCATGTAAGTGGTTCACACGGATTCCCGGCATTTGTTGCGAAAAAAGCAGGCGAAGGTACGAAATATGGTTTAACGACAGCACAAGCGGAAAAATTCGCGAAATTCTACGGCTCTAACGTTGACGTACTGTTTGACTTAGCGAAAAAACATAAAGACGAAGCGAAAGAATACAACATGCCGCTAGACGTTCTAATCCCACTTGTATACGCAATGGATTACGAAATGACAGCGAAACCAGTTGACTTCTTCGTACGCCGCAGAGGCGCTGTATTCTTCAACATCCACTGGGTATACGAGTGGAAAGAAGCAGTAATCAACTACATGGCTGCGAAACTAGGCTGGAGCAAAGAAGAGCAAATGAAATACACAGCTGAATTAGAAAAAGCATTAACAGACGCTGTAATTCCTGTAGATCAACAAGAGCAGGCGGCTGCGTTAGCATAAAATAGAGAACCACCTGAAGGGGAGCCTTTAGGTGGTTTTTTTTATGGGGGATTATTTCAATTGTGTTGCATAACGACATATGTTGTTATACGATGTATATAAGGAGGTGGTATTGTTGGACAAAGAAATCTTGAAGGGAAGTATAGATATTTTATTACTTTCTATCATTGCAAAACGTGATACATATGGATATGAAATAGCCCAAAGTTTAAAGGATGCAAGTGAAGATTTGTATAGTATGGGGCAGGGAACTTTGTATCCAGCTTTAAAGCGATTAGAAAAAAAGGAATTTCTTGAATCTTATTGGAATCAATCTGAGAATGGGATGAAAAGGAAATTTTATACTATTACAAGTAAAGGGAAAAAAGAATTGCAGAAGAAAGTGAACTCTTGGGAGCGTGTAACATCATTAATTCAAACTTGTCAGAAAGGAGTTATTTATGAGTGAATTTGATGAGTATATTAAGTCCATTTTAGCTTATTCAGAACTTAGTAATATTGAACAGGATGAGCTATTTCTAGAAATATATGATCACTTGAACAGCTTGAAAGAAGAATATATGGAACAAGGTATGAATGAAAAAGAAGCGGTGTATAAAGCGATTCAAACTTTTGGCGAATCAAAAGTTATTGGTTTAGAGATTAATCAATCGGTATACGAAGTTCCTAGGCCATTAAAGGTAGTATCAAAAATTTTATGTATTCCTTATATAATCATTTGTTTTATTGTCTTTTTAGGAGCGTTTATTTCAAATTCTACATTTGACTCTATTCGTAGTTTGACAGGTGGAACTGTCTATCATCCTCTTGAATTTTGGCAGCAATTTTTACATATATCTGATTTAGAAACGCTGTTACAACTTTTTGGAATAACATTTTGGCAAATTAAAGATTTTATTGCACATCCAGGTCCTTGGGGGAACTCAACGTATTGGTTAACTGTTTTGCAACATATAATATTGGTAGTTCCATTTGGATTTTTCGTTCCAGTGTTGATCAATAAAGTGACGAACTATAAGAAAGCTTGTAAGTGGTATGCTATGACCTTTCTTGTTTGGGAGTTATTACATTTACTAACTTTATCTGATGTTTTTGATGTGTGGCGGATTGCTATAAATATGCTCGGTGCATCGATAGGATATCTTTTATTTATAAGCATGATACAAATGGATAATAAATTTAGGGTTATGCGCAAGAAGATATTTGAAAATTAACTTGCTATCATGTAGTTAAAATTATATAAATTAGTTCGGTGGTAATAGAGTATCACTGAAAACATAGGTATTATGTAGTGAGCCAATTTTTTATACTCGTAATAGGTGTTTATTTATTCATACTGTTATGAAACTGTTGCGTAATCTGTCTTTATTGGCGCCATAAATGATGATAGCGTCGAAATGAAATACACAGCTGAATTAGAAAAAGCGTTAAGCGATGCTGTAATTCCTGTGGATCAACAAGAGCAGGCGGCTGCGTTAGCTTAAAAATAAACCGCGTGAGGGAGAGCCTTCATGCGGTTTTTTGTTTTATTATATTTGTACAGAGTGTACTGAAATTAGCTGAGTGTAGATTTTTGTTGCTTAACAGGATATGAATACGAAAGGTATAATAAGTATTATTATACCGTTTGAATAACTTAACAATTGTAGTAGTGTATTGGAGTTGAAATGAATCAATTTATTAATTTGCTTCTACAGTTAGGATGTATTGAGAAGGATTAATTTAAAGAGGTGAATGGAATGAATACTAATGTTCAAAAAGAGTTAAATCAATTAGTAGATAAAATGACTTCCTCTCTTTCTGATGTTAATAAAATTATTTTATTTGGGTCTCATGCTTACGGTATGCCTAATGAGGATAGTGATTTTGATTTGTGTGTAGTGGTTGATGGTATTGGTAAGAGGAAAAGAGAAGCCTTAAAGAAATTGAATTTAAGTATATTCGATGTAATGAAAACACCGGTCGATTTACTTGTTTACGGTTCTGAAGAATTTAATGAGAGTTCTGGTAATCCTGTAACAATGGAATACAAAATTGCTGAAGAAGGTAAGGTATTGTATGAAAAATTTCAGTGAGGCAAATTTATGGTTTGAAATTGCAGATTCAGATCTTAGAGCTTCTAATCATTTATTGTCTTTAATGCCTATTCCTTTTGCAATTATCTGTTATCTGTTATCTGTTATCTGTTATCATTGTCAACAGTGTGCTGAGAAATATCTAAAGGGGTATTTAACGTTTAAAGGAACTCATCCGCCTAAAACGCATAATTTAATGCTGTTAGTAAAGGAATGTGCTGAATTTAATATGGAGTTCAATGATTTAATAGATGATTGTGCAGAGTTAAATAGCTATGCGATCGAAGTCAGATAGCCTTATTTTGAAGAACTTAATAAAACAGACGTATCGCAAGCTATAAAAGTGCGGGGAATATTAAAAGTTTTGTTTTAGAAAAAATTAAATAGTAGAGGATGAGCAAAACGGTATGGAAATTTCCAATCGTTTTTTTATGAATTTATAAAACTTTTCCATACAGTGCGTCGTCTAATATATGGGAAGGAGGAAATGATGTGGATGAATTAACGGTAGAAGCGTTTGAAATAGAAGATAAGGAACTCCTTATCGATGAAATAATGAACAAATATGGACAAGAAGTCTTACAGCTTGTGTATTCATATGTGAACAATAAAGAGGTTGCTGAGGATGTAACGCAAGATATATTTGTGAAATGTTATAAATCTCTTCATACATACAAAGGGAAATCGAATGTGAAAACGTGGTTGTGGAGAATTGCGATTAATCAATGTAAGGACTACATAAAAAGTTGGTATAACAAAAAGGTGATCGTGACAGAGGATGAAGCTGCTTATATTGGGGTTCAAAATGATAGTGTCGAGCAAACTGTTATTCAAAATGCGGAGGACCGTGAGCTGGCTTCTGCGGTAATGAATTTACCGATAAAATATCGAGAAGTCATTTATCTATTTTATTATGAAGAATTACCGATTAAAGAGATTGCTATTGTAATAGAAGTGAAAGAAAACACGATAAAAACGAGACTGAAAAAAGCGAAGGAGCTTTTGAAGAAAGGATTGGAGGAATAATCAAATGGAAGATCGATTAAAAGGCCTGCGAAAATCAATGGAGAATACAACGTTTAAACATTTGAGTTTTTCTGATCAGCATCGAAAGCAGGTGCGCGAAAAAATCAATGCCTCACACGAAAAGGAAGAGGACATCTCTTTAGCGATTTTACAGCTCCTCAGTAATGAAAAAACAGGGTACGAATTGTCACAGCTACTACGAGGGAGAGGGATTCGGAAATTCGAAGGAAATGAAGGGTTTTTATATACCGTATTACATCGTCTAGAACAGAATCGTTTTATCCAATCAAGCTGGGATCATTCAGGAGCTAAATATTATCAATTAAATGATAAGGGAAGAAAGATGCTGCGAAAGGCAGAAAAAGATTCTACGAAGGCACGGTTTATATTAAAAGGATTAGTACAGGAGTGAGATAAAATTGAACAAAAAAGGGGAGCGTTTTTTAAGCGAAGTTACGAATCATATTAAATCAAAAGAAGCAAAGAGCTTTGTAGCAACTGAACTAGAGTTTCACTTAAAACAGGCGAAGAACACGTGGATAGAAAAAGGTTTAGGTGAGGAAATTGCTGAAAATAAAGCTGTGGAACAAATGGGAAGTCCGATTAAACTAGGGCAGGAACTTAACAAACTTCATAAGCCGAAGGTAGATTGGTTCTTAATTATTTTATTAGTGGCTGCTATGGGATTAGGGTTTTTGCCAATAATAGCTCTTGGGCATACGAATGATTTATTAATGAACAAAGTGATTTTTGTTATTCTCGGTATTGCAACAGCTGTTGGGATAATGCTACTTGATTATCGAAAGTTAGAGAGGCTCGGGTGGCTGTTTTATACAATCGGAGTACTTATCTTGTTAATGATAAAATGTTTTCCGACTGATTACGTGATTGGGGAAGCAATAATAAAAATTGGCCCCATCAAAATTGACTGTTTAATGACGATACCATTCTTCTTTCTAGCTTGGGCTTCTTTTTTCAATAATAGTAGGTTAAAGTTTATGCATCTTCTCATGTTGTACGTATTTTCTTTATATCTATTTTCGACTATATCAATTCTTTTACCAATTTTCATCTACATTACGATGGTATTTGTTATGCTTTGGTGGAGTAAGTTAGGAAAGAAAACGGCATGGCTCATTACAATATTGCCTATTTTACCATTGATTATTAGGGATCTATTTTCCTGGTCTGCTGTAAAAGAATACCGGATAGCTAGAATTTTAGGATTTATAAACCCAGCGCATGATCAATGGGATTTACGTTTACAAGAGGCGATGTCTTCAGCAGGCTGGTTTGGTACATATGGAAATATAAAGTCTATCCCTGCTGCCCATACTGATTTTGTATTCGCGAGTTTGACTTACTATTATGGATATGTACTTGCGCTAGTTCTTGTCATTATTCTTTCTCTTTTTGCAGTAAGAATAATGAACATAGCTTATAAAATAAATGATGGTTATGGTAAATTGCTTCTCGTTGGCGGAGTGACTCTTTTTGTAATCCATTTTATTTGTAACGTTGGCATGATCCTCGGGATATTACCACGTTTTTCTATATCATTACCTTTTATTAGTTACGGATGGATACCAACTCTATTTCATGCATTTATAATGGGGATCGTGCTGAGTGTATATCGGCGTAAAGATATGTCGTTTAGAATGAGAAAAACACCTTGATACTTATATAAGTTGCATATAAAAGAATGCATTATTATGATTAAGTACAAACGTAAATAGATAGTAGAAGAGGGTTATGATAAATAACCCTCTTTTTCGTGTCTAAATAAGCGCACTTTCTTTAATAGAAATACATAATTCAGAACGACAGATTGATTCAGTTAGTTGTTGTAAATAGAAGTATTCTTCCGCATCTTTTTCGGAAGTGTTAGGATCTAATAAAGGTGAAGATAGAAGTACATCAATTGTAAGTATGTCTGCATCATGAGAAGTGATGTTATAACCTGCAAATACAGGTCGTTTTAAGAAATTTAAGTAAGTGCTTGTTTGCATGCGTATCACTATTTTATCTACAATAAAAGAAAAGCCTCTTATGAGATGGGGAGAGGAAAACTCATGTCTAGCCAACAATTAGTGAATTTACGCATTGATTTTGCTTTTAAACAATTATTTGGCACAAGTGGAAATGAAGATATTTTAAGTGCTTTTTTAAATGCGATGTTACAGGATTCTTTAGAATCGCCCATTGTTTCGTTACAATTAGCAGATTCACATTTACACAGGGAACATGAAGAAGATAAGTTATCTATTTTAGATATTTCAGCTATATTAGACACAGGAACAAAAGTCAACGTAGAAATACAGCTCAATAATAATCATGATATGATTAAACGCAGTTTATATTATTGGGGAAGGCTATACACATCTCAACTTCAAAAAGGAATGCCATACAGCTCTGTTCATAAAACAATTATAATCAATTTGTTAAATTTCGTTATGTTTCTTGAATACGAGGCATTCCATACAACAGGAGTCTTATGGAATCGACAACAACATAAAATATTGAGTAGTGATATCGAAGTTCACATCGTAGAGATTCCGAAACTTATGCAACAGTGGCGGAATGAACAAGTAAATCCCTGGGAAGATTTGTTTGTTCGTTGGTTATTATTACTTCCGGCAAACGAGGATGAACAACTAACCAAAACATTGGAGGACATTGCGATGAACCAAGACCCGATTTTACAAAAAGCGATGAATAAATGGGAGCGTATGAGTCAAGATTCTTCTTTCCGACAAGCATATGAAGCAAGAGAAAAAGCTTTGATGGATGAAGCCGCAAAGTTCGCTCATGCTCGTAATGAAGGAAAGAAAGAGGGGATTGAAGAAGGTAAGATTCAATTAATTCGTGGAATGCATAAAAATGGAATGCCAATCGAAGATATTGCAAGGTTTACAAATTTACGCTTAGAAGAAATACGAAGCATTTTACAAGTCTAAATGATAAAAAAACACCTCCATTGAATTTGCATACTTAGTATGCGAATTCAGGAGGTGTTTTGATATGTGTCCCGTTTTCGGGGTTCACTTCAATCATCAAGGTGTTTTCGTTACAAGCTCAAAACTCTCCGAAGCAGCCCCTGTTACAAAAGGACTAACCTCACCAACGCTATAAAGCTGCAATTCATGCATTGCGCGCGTACAAGCAGTGTAGAACAATCTACGTAGGCTCTCATCGCTGTACACATCTTTAGAAGCATCGTAAATAATAACAGCATCAAATTCGATACCCTTCGCTAAATAAGCAGGGATAACGACGATGCCTTGCTCATACTCGGCTGAGTTACTTTTCACAAGTTTAATATTCTCGATATGACTGAGTGCCTCGTATGCAGCGGCACTTTCAGCCGCGGATTTACATATAATTGCGATCGTATTGTGCTGTAGTTTTTGTAGTTCAGCAACTTTGGAAGTGATACGCTCATGCAGCTCACTGTAATCCGAAACTTTAGTTACTGTAGGCTTTTCACCGTCACGTTCAAATGCATTAATGTTCTTTCCTTCAGGTACGAGGTCCCGTGTAAATTCAATTATCGGTTTTGTTGAACGATAGCTACGAGTTAAGTTGATGCCGTTCGTTTCATCTGATCCGTATAAGCTAGTAAGTGTATTGAAATTAACTGTCTCACTCGCATGAGCAAATATCGCTTGGTTAAAGTCTCCGAGTACTGTCATTTTTGCGGCAGGGAAGAGACGTTTTAAAAACTCGAACTGAAATGGAGAATAATCTTGTGCTTCGTCTACAAGTACGTGTTTAATCGATCTGTTCGTTTGGAAGCCTTCAATTAATTCTTTTAAAAGTAAAAATGGAGTCGCATCCTCGTAATGTAGCTTTCCTTCATCAAGCATGTTCACAGTTAATGAGCAAATGTCGTCCCATTCTTTAGGTTTTTCCCCAGCAACCCATGATGCATCTGTGAAGAGTTGTTTATATATGCCTGTGAAGTTGATGAAGCGCAATGTTTGAACACCTTTACGAAGCGGCTTCAATTTTTTACGGACAATCATACGTCCAAGTACTTTCGTTTCTTTCTCAAAATCATTAAAGGAGTTGTCGTCAAACTCGCCTTTTTTCTGTAAATATTTATAAGCCTTTTGGTATTCATCTTTACTAAGTAGCTCAATTTCTTCTTCTACCCAAGGCTTTTTCAGTTCTGTTTTTTCAATTGTGTCTATTTGTTTGTTTAGCCAATCCGTTAACTTCTCAATTCGATTATGGAAGCGGAGGGAGGAATCAGTATTATAAAATTGCTCTGTAATTTCTTTAGCAGAGGCAATCAGTTTTCCTCTAAATTTCATTCCTCTAAATAGCATGCCTGAAGATTCAAGAGATTGTCTGTACGCTCTAATCATCTCGAAAAATTGAGTAGATGCTTTAAAGCGAATGCTCGCATTTCGAGTTTTATAATTTGCGCTATTCGTTTCAGTTAACATATATTCTAATTGCTCGTAAGGATCCTCAACGTCAAATGACTTACTGAGTCTATGGTTTAAATATTCTTGGAATGTAACTTGCTGCATATTTTCTTCGCCGAGTTCTGGCAGTACGTTAGATACGTAGCTGTTGAACATGGAGTTAGGGGAGAAGAGAATGATTTGATCTGCTTTTAGCCATTCACGATATTTATATAGTAAGTAGGCGATTCGCTGCAGGGCAGCTGATGTTTTACCGCTACCAGCAGCTCCTTGAACGATAAGTAGTCGCCCTTCATCGTGACGGATAATTTCATTTTGCTCGCGCTGGATAGTAGCAACGATACTTTGCATATGTTTGTTTGTTCCTTTTCCGAGCGCTTGTTGCAAGATTTCATCGCCGATTGTAAGGCTCGTATCGAACATGGAATCAATCTCGCCATTCTGAATTATATATTGTAATTTTTTCTCCACGTTGCCGTGGATTACGCCTCCTGGTGTGCTGTATTCAGCCGGTCCTGGTGGATAATCGTAGTAAACACTTGAAATTGGTGCGCGCCAATCGTATATAAGAAAGTTTTCTCCACTTGCATCTGTAAGTGTAGCCACCCCGATATAAATTTGTTCTGCGCCAGATTCACCTTCTTCTTTGAAATCAATTCGTCCGAAGTAAGGTGCTTTATGCATACGGCGTAGTGCGGCAAGTCGATTAAAGGTGTGCTTATGGGTAATTTGTGTGACAGCTAGTGATTGAGCTTGTTGTCTTAAGTTGATAACTGTTTCAAGATAATCATCAAAAGTATCAGTATTCACTTTCACGTCATCCCAAAAGTGTTTACGAATATGGATTACTTCCGCCCGGCGTCTGCCAGTTTCGTTTTCCAGTTTATCAATTTGCTCCGTAATCGTTTCTATTACGGTATCCAATCGTTTTTGCTCTTGATCAAGTTTTTTGTTCATACGTAAGCACTCCTTTAAAAGTGAAAAATAGAGGTTGACTGAAGATGTGTTTTGGTGTACAATTAAGATACGGATAAATACATTCTTTTATTTTTAGCGAATGCGTTTCTGTACTAATTTACCATAGTTTTTTAATTTAATCAATGATAATAAGATAAACCTTGGTTTCGTGTTGCACGAAACCAAGGTTTTTTTGTGTTGAATGGAGTAAGGTGAGGGAGTATATCGATTTATCGGTAAAAAACTACTACAAAATAAAAAAAGCTTGGGGCTACCCAAGCTTTTTTTATTTCATTATTTCTTTTCTTCTTTTTTAGCGTCAGCTTTTGGTTCTTCGAAAAGATCTTTCAAATCTTTGTCGTCAACTTTTACGTCAGCTTTTTTGATTTCTTTCATCATAAGATCGTTCATAAATTGAGCATCTTGTGTTTTCTTCGCAACTAACTCTTTTTTCAGGTCAGCTTTTGATTGCTCAAATGATTTTTCTGGTTCTTTAATGTCTGTTACTTTAATGATATGGTAACCAAATTGTGTTTTTACAGGCTCGCTTACTTCATCTTTTTTCAGTTTATAAGCAGCATCTTCGAATTCTTTAACCATTTTACCATGTTCGAAGAATCCTAAGTCGCCACCTTTTTCTTTTGAAGCAGTATCTTCAGAGTATTGTTTCGCTAACTCTTCGAAAGATTTACCTTGTCCAAGTTCTTCTTTAACCTTTTTAGCAGTCGCTTCATCTTTTACAAGAATGTGGCTTGCCTTAACTTGAGGCTTGTAGTTATCTTTTAATTCTTTATCAGTGATTGTTTTCTCGATAGCTTGTTCTTGAGCTAATGAAGCGCGAACGCCATTTTTAACTGTTTCTTCTTTAAGGCCTTGTTGTTTCATTAGTGTATCGAATTGGTCACCGACTTGCTTTTTCATTTCATCGAACTTTTTGTCTACTTCTTTGTCATCGACTTTGTAGTTTTTAATAAGTACTTTTTCCATAACCATGTTATTTAGTACTTGTTTACCAGCTTGTGTCTTCATTTGATTGTAGAACTCTTCTTTAGTGATGTCACCAGCTTTAGATGTAACAATTTTGTCTGATGATGATGATGTTCCACATGCTGATAATGCGATTACACTTGTTGCGGCTAAGGCAAGCATAGCTTTCTTCATTCAATAAACACTCCTACTATTATGTATTTTTAATTTATCCCATACGAATGAAGAAACGCCTTATGATAGGTTATTTTCGTTCATAAGAACCTGATTAAGTCTCACTGATGTCTTTGCTTTTTTTATATGTAAAAGCACGCTTAACAGGGCTTACCGAGGCTTTAGGATAAAGTTTAGATGCGTGTCGTTTGTTTCATAGTATAAGCAATATGTACAAAATTTAATATATCATATTTCGACGGGTTTTCCTATTGATAAAGAAATTTTAACCAGTTTGTGTCAGATTTTGAAAGGGTACCATATTGGGCGCATGTCGCATATACAGAAAAGAGGAGGGGATGGGGGATGAATTCAAAACTTATTTTATTACTTGTACTGTTTATTTTATTAGTTATAGTAGGTATAATTTGCTTATAGAGGAAAAAAATGAGGAAGGGGCTTCCTTCCTCACTTTCCATGAAATATAATTTCTACATAACTAGAAATTAATAGAATGGTAATACATACATTAATAACTCGAAAGACACCGGGCTGGCGGCTCGCAGATATTTGTTTTCGCTCACACAGTGTATGTGTCATGAAATTCGTGTAAAATATAACAAGAAGTGCGAATGCAACAAAAACAACGGTTATAAGAGTCATGAGGCGAGACCTCCTTTTGGCTAAAATACATATACTTTATATATTGTATCATACGATATTTTATTCGTGTTACAAAATTCAGAAATAGAAGACTTTGTGTTAGGAAGCGAGGGAGAAAATGGACGTTGTAAGAAGACTAGAACAAGCTGAATACTACGTAGACCTACTATTTAAAATGATTGATGAAGAAAAGTGTCCATTTTATTCTTTAATCATAAAGAAAAAAGCTCGTAAAAAAGACATTGAACGTATACTAAAACTTTGTGAAAAACTGAACGAACAATATGTAGTGGAGAAAGCAGAAGGCCTTCTATTGTTTGATGCGCTATTAGATCAATTTGAAAAAGCGCTTCCACATCAGCTCGAAGTACACGAAACTGCGGAAGCGCTAGCAAAACAAGGTTTATTTAAGCCGCTTATGAATGAATTCTTAAGCATGATTGCGAAAAAATAAATAGATTATTTCTTAACTAACTTTTGATCGGATTCCGTAAAGTTCTCCTCAATATCTTCTAATGATTTCTCAAAAATATCGATGAAGTCTTGTCCGTAAATATTACGCAGGATTGCAATCAGTTCGATATTTTCTGGGAACTTACCATAAAAATTACGAAGTTCAAGTGCTCCATTAAAAACAGAATTATTTTCAGGATCATACTCCTCCATTAAGCGAAGTAGTAATTCTTCCCCTTTGTCTGTAATTTCAATGTACGTATTTCGTTTATCATCTTCTTTTTTTGAGAATATAAGATAGCCGCGTTCTTCAAGCTTTTTAGAGAAGTTAAACGCCGTTGATACGTGCATAACTCCAAACTTAGCAATCTCAGAAATAGAAGCCCCTTTTAAATGATAAGCGATGGTTAAAATGTGATGCTCATTAATGTTTAAATCGTAAGGTTTAATCCATTGTTGCCAATCTTTCTCTACGCATTTCCATAACGCTTTCGATAATTGAGCAATACGTTGGCTGAAAATCATCGCTTCTTTTACCGAGTAATTTTTTTCTCCACTTTTCATTTACTCACCCACTTTAACATTCTTTTTTCATTATTATCTATTATGCCAGTAAAATAAAAATTAATAAAGTCTTTTTGTGAGAATTGTGAAAATTTTTCGGAAAAATAACATTCTATACAAATCATGCATAACTATGGAAGCGTTTTATGAGTCGAGAATACATGTGTTGTCTTTACATGTTAAGGGATAACATATATTGTAAATGCATAAAAACACGGCATATCTATGTGATATGCCGTGTTAAGGTCAATTCGTATGAAAAATATTTGTTATATGCAAAAAACTAAGCAGGAATATGTTTACGCTTTTTCTGGAACGGCTTCTTGTAGTTTCTCAATTGACTTTTGAATGTCTAAAATTTCTTTTTCAATATGTCGTTTGTTTTGAGAAATATCTTGTTTCCAGTTAGAAAGCGTGTCATGCATATCGTCTTTTAGTTCTTGGAATACTTCTTTACCCTCTGAAGCAGTTTCAACGATTTGACGCTTTAATAACTTCGTATCAGCTGTAATATCAGCTAATGTTTTTTTAATATCAGTTCCTTTTTCTTTCAGCTTACCGCGCATAGCTTTACCAGAAGAAGGAGTTGAGAAAAGAACGGCTAGCCCAGCAACTGCTCCGCCGCAAAGTACACCTGTAATAAAGGATTTAGCTTTTGACATAAAAGGAAACCTCCTTATTTTTCGTTCGTATTCATGATGTATAAAAGTGTGCATATCTTTAAGACAAGGGGAAGAAAAGTGAGCTTTTCTCTCTTGTACATGCTATGCACAAAAAATCATATCCCCGGCATTTTTTGTGAAGAAAGAAGCCGTACAATAAATGCCAGAGGAATCGGCTTATTATGTATTACTTCTTATTATAGTGGCACTATTTCACACTATTTGCAATTGTACTTGCGATGTTTTGTAAATTTTCCATTGTATATTCATTTTGGTGTGATTTCCAAACAGCACCGAAACCATCGTTTTCACCGTAGCGTGGAATTAAATGAAGGTGGAAGTGGAATACAGTTTGTCCAGCTTTCTCGCCGTTATTGTTAAGTAGGTTGAAGCCAACTGGATTAAATTCTGCTTTCATTGCATTTGCGATTTTTGGAACGACAGCAAAAATATGTGATGCGATTTCTGGCGTTAACGCAAAAATGTCTTGTTTGTGAACTTTCGGAATAACAAGAGTATGTCCTTTTGTTACTTGACTAATATCTAAAAATGCAAGTACATGTTCATCTTCGTATACTTTTGAGCAAGGGATTTGCCCGTCAATGATTTTACAAAAAATACAATTGTCCGCTGTATGATTCATCGATCTCATCCTTTCAAATGGTCTTAGCCGTATTTTACCATAATTACATAGGAGAACAAACACGAAAAACAGGAAGCTGACTCAGCTTCCTGTTTTCTGAAGAGGGATTGAAAAAGCATTTTTTATAATTTACGGTTCGCAGACACCTCATTTATATAAGAAATACATGGTAAATCGGCTGAAATATCTACCGTAGACACCCCATTTTCAAGTGAAATGAATTGCAATCTTGTATTAAATGAAATTGTTAGTGTTTAAAACAGTATATGCTCTTTCACAGACACCTCATTTATTTAAGAAATGCACGGTAAATCGGCTAAAGTCTCTGCCGTAGACACCCCATTTTCAAGTGAAATGAATTGCAATCTTGTATTAAATGAAATTGTTTATTTTTTAAAACAGTATATGCTCTTTCGGAGACACCCCGTTTCGAAAATGAAACAAATTATCTGGTTATGTGTAAATTTCATTGTCCAACTTGGACACCCCATTTCATGATGACTTCACTATGTTGTTGTACTCATCAATTGGTGGTTGCTTTTTCAAGTGTGTTCCTTCTTCCTTAATTATGATGTCCGCTTTCGTAAAAATATATGCGAAGAAATTTTAATTTTTTTTGGAGACATCGATACTATGTAGTACAGCACAATTTTTGGTAAGATGAATATAGAATGAATACTAATGAAGAAAGTGGTGTCGTATGAGCGAGTTATTGCGTGTAGAAAATGTTACAGGAGGATATACGAAACGACCTGTACTGCAAAATGTTTCGTTCTCTGTTAATAAAGGCGAACTTGTCGGCTTGATCGGTTTAAA
The DNA here is from genome assembly GCF_044908115.1 of Bacillus sp. RC51. NCBI lineage: Bacteria > Bacillati > Bacillota > Bacilli > Caryophanales > Bacillaceae > Bacillus > Bacillus sp. RC51. Next base: position 243,526 of record NZ_JBIYCW010000007.1, read on the forward strand.
TGGGGCTGGGAAAAGTACGACAATTAAACATATCATCGGTTTAATGGAGCCGAAAAAAGGAACTGTCACAATTAACGGGAAAACAATTCGTGATGATATGACAGCGTACCGTTCTAGTTTCTCCTTCATTCCAGAAACGCCAGTATTATATGATGAGTTAACGTTAGAAGAGCATTTGAAATTAACAGCGATGGCGTACGGTGTAGATGAAAAACAATATGAAGAACGCGTAGGACAATTATTACATGAATTTCGCATGAAAAATCGCTTAAAATGGTTTCCGTCTCATTTCTCAAAGGGGATGAAACAAAAAGTGATGATTATGAGTGCATTTTTAGTTGAGCCATCACTTTACATTGTGGACGAACCTTTCGTTGGACTTGATCCGTTAGCGATTCAATCACTTCTTCAAATGATGGATCAAATGAAAAAGAGTGGTGCGGGCATCTTAATGAGTACACATATTTTAGCGACAGCAGAGCGCTATTGTGATTCATTCATTATTTTGCATCAAGGTGAAGTGAGAGCGATGGGAACATTATCAGAACTTCAATCCGGGTTTAATATGCCTGGTGCAACGCTGGATGATATTTATATTGCGTTAACGAAGGAAGAAGATTATGAATAGCACAGCGTTATGGAAAGAACGATTTCGGCACTTTCTAAAAGAAGTTCGTACATATAGTAAATACGTATTTAATGATCATTTGAAATTTATTTTCGTATTTATCATCGGTGCAGGAGCGTATTATTACCAGCAATGGTTACAAACGTTAACACCTTCGTTTGAGGCGGCGCTTGTTATGGCAGTCTTACTTGGCCTCGTATTAACAGCTGGGTCAGTCCAAACGTTATTAAAAGAAGCAGACCTCGTGTATTTGCTGCCAGTTGAAGAAAAGTTAAAGCCTTACTTTACGAAGGCATTTCTTTTTACGTTTATGATTCAGTTATACATAATCGCAATGGTAGCAGCTGCGCTTGCCCCGTTATACTTCCAGCAAATGAAACAAACAGGTGCCAATTACATATGGATTGTAATTGCGTTTGTCATTGTAAAAGCGTGGAATTTATTCGTAGCGTGGGAAAAATCATTTTTAACAGATCAAAATGTACAAAGAGCGGATTGGTTTATTCGTTTTATTTTAAACGGCTTATTTGTGTACGTCCTTGTAGAACGTACTTCAGTCATTTTTACCGGTGTGATTGTCTTTTTAATGGCGCTATACCTTGCCGTTATGCACCAAAAGGTGAAGGGAAAGCCGCTAAACTGGGAGTATTTAATTTCTGAAGAAGGTAAAAAAATGATGCTGCTGTACCGCATTGCGAATATGTTCGTTGATGTACCGGCGTTAAAAGAGAGAGTATCACGCCGAAAATGGCTTGATTTCATTCTTTCGATGATCGGTGAGAAGCGTACATATTTATACTTATATACGAGAACATTTTTAAGATCAGGTAACTATTTTGGCTTATATGTGCGTTTACTTGCTCTTGGCGGGATTATTCTTTACTTCATTCCGTTTTTATATGGCCGATTTATCGTTAGTCTTATCTTCTTATACTTAATCGGCTACCAGCTCTTAACCCTTTGGAAACATCACCGCATGAAAGTTTGGCTTGATTTATATCCGGTAGGGGGAGACGAGAAGAAGAACGATTTTCTTACTTTATTAAATGCGATTCTTATTATCGGCAGTGCTGTATTTACAATTTTATTTGCACTTGCGACGAAAGATTTCATTATGACCGGCATTTTATTTGTAGTAAGCATATTATTTAGTATTGGTTTCGTTTATCAATACGGTGCAAAGCGCATTGAGCGTTTAAACTGAAAGGAATGAACCTATGATTACATATGAAGAGAAGGTTATAAAAGAATTGGAGCAGTGGAAAGCTACATTCATGAAAGATTCTTCTATGATGACACGGTTCTCTAAAAAAGTGCAGGTGAAAGTGCAACAACTAGTGCCCGCGAAAGTGCAAAAGGCACTAACAGAAACGATTCGGATGATGGTGCAAACAATTAGTGCTGGATCAAACTTCATAAAACCGAAGCTAAAAGAAACGAACTGGTCACTGCAAAGAAGAGATGATGAAGTACGTAAAAAAATGGATGAGTACAAAAAAGTTGCAGCGGCAGAAGGGGCAGGAACAGGAGCAGGTGGTATTCTTCTTGGCCTTGCCGATTTCCCGTTATTACTGACCATTAAAATAAAATTTTTATTTGATGCAGCAACATTGTACGGATTTGATACGAGTAAAAAAGAAGAACGTCTTTTTATTCTTCACGTTTTCCAGCTTGCTTTTTCAAGTGACGATTACCGAAAAGAAGTATGGAAAGCGATTGAAACGTGGGATACAGAAGAAGAAAATCATATGGACTGGGAAAAGTTTCAAACAGAATACCGAGACTATATCGATTTAGCAAAAATGCTTCAACTCGTTCCAATCATCGGTGCCCCGGTCGGCGCATATGCGAATTATCAATTGTTGCAAAGGCTTGGGGAAGTAACGATGAATTGTTATCGTATGCGATTGCTTAATAGAAATTGATTTGTTTTACAATAAGCATCCTAAATTACACATTTAGGATGCTTTTTTTTATTTTTATTCATATTTTTAATTTTTTTACCAATAATATACAGATAAAGTTACTTGAGCTTACTTTACTGTATTTAGGGGTGCAAAATATGAAAGTATCAATATTTATTACTTGTGTTGCAGATGTTTTTTATCCAGAAGTAGGGAAAGATGTTGTGGAAATTCTTGAAGATTTAGGGTGTGAAGTTGATTTTCCAAAAACTCAAACTTGCTGCGGACAACCTGCTTATAATAGCGGGTATGTGAAAGAAACAAAAACAGCTGCAAAACATATGATTGAAGCCTTTTCTAGTTCAGAATATGTTGTGGCACCATCGGGCTCTTGCGCTATGATGGTTCACGAGTTTTCTAGCTTGTTTTCTGAAAGTGAAGCGGATTGGAAGAAAAAAGCTACTGAACTTGGAAATAAAACATACGAATTCACACAATTTATTGTGGAAGTATTAGGGAAAGAAGACTTAGGTGCAGAGCTTCATAAAAAAGCAACGGTTCATACATCTTGTCATATGAGCCGATTAATGGGGATTAAGGAACCACCGCAAAAACTATTAAAGTGTGTAAAGGGACTGGAAGTTGTTTCATTGCCGCATAATTATGATTGTTGCGGATTTGGAGGGACATTCTCGGTGAAAATGCCAGAAATCTCTGAGCAAATGGTTGAGGAAAAAGTAAAGCATATTATGGAAACCGGTGCGGAATTGTTAATTGGGATGGATTGTAGCTGCTTAATGAATATAAAAGGACGTTTAACACGTAATGGTTATCAGATTGATGTAAAACATATTGCTCAAGTATTAAATGAAGATCGAAAATAAGAGGGGGATATAGAGATGGGAATGAGAATAGGGAACGATCCCTTTCATAAGCGTACTGAAACAGGCATTGGGGATCAATTTATGCGACAGGCTGTCAGGAAAGCGCAAGACGGTCTTAGAGTTAAGAAATTAAAAGCTACTGAGAGTCTTGGGAATTGGGAGGAATGGCGAGCTTTAGGAGAAGAAATTCGAAAGCATACATTAGAAAACCTTGATTATTATTTACATCAGCTAAGTGAAAATATTGAAAAAAACGGTGGTTTCGTTTATTTCGCAAAGACTGCAGAAGATGCAAGGGAATATGTAAAAGAGATTGTAAAAAAGAAAAATGCGAAAAAAATTGTGAAATCAAAATCGATGGTAACGGAAGAGATTAGTTTAAATGAAGCGATTGAAGAAGCTGGAGCGGAAGTGTTAGAAACAGATCTTGCTGAATTTATTCTACAAGTGAACGACCACGATCCGCCGTCACATATTGTTGTTCCGTGCCTTCACAAAGATAAAGAACACATTTGTGAAATATTTAAAACAAAGTTAAATTATACTGGAACATCTGATCCTACGGAAATGGCGAGGTTTGTAAGAGATTATTTACGTGATGATTTTTTTGCAGCGGATATAGGAGTGACTGGATGTAACTTTGCTGTTGCAGAGTCTGGATCAATTTCTATCGTAGCAAACGAAGGAAATGCAAGACTTACTACGACACTTCCGAAAACGTTGATTACAGTTATGGGGATGGAGCGTATTGTTCCGACATGGGAAGAGCTTGATGTTTTAGTAACACTTCTATGCCGAAGTTCTGTAGGACAAAAGTTAACAAGTTATATTACAGGGTTAACTGAGCCTGGCGGGGAAGATGGACCTGAGGAATTTCATTTAGTCATTGTTGATAATGGTCGTTCCGATATTGTAGGAACAGAATTCCAAAGTGTCCTTCAGTGCATTCGTTGCGCGGCATGTATTAATGTGTGTCCTGTATACAGGCATATTGGTGGACATGCATATGGCTCTATTTATCCAGGACCAATTGGAGCTGTGTTGACACCGCTTTTAGGGGGATATGATGAATATAAGGATTTACCTTACGCATCTAGCCTTTGTGGTGCTTGTACAGAAGCGTGTCCAGTGAAAATCCCGTTACATGACTTATTAATTAAACATCGCAGCCGCATTGTAGAAGAAAAACGATCACCTGTAGCTTGGAACGTGGCTATGAAAGGTTTTGAAAAAGCGGTGAAGAGTCCTAGACTATTTTCTTTTGCAGCGAAGAGCGCTCCGTATGCATTAAAACCTCTTGCAAAAGGGGATAAGATCGAGCGTGGAATTGGACCGTTAAAAGCTTGGACGGATGCGAGAGATTTTCCAGTTCCGAAAAAACAACCGTTTCGAGAGTGGTTTGAAAAACACGAAAAGGAGAACAATGATGGCCATCCAAAATCGTGAGGAATTTTTACTCCAGTTATCAGAAAAGCTTGGTAGGAAACGTCCAGAAGCAGTGGAAAAACCGAAATGGTCTTTTTCCCCGCAGTGGATTGTTTTTGACGGACTGGCGCAAGACGAACTTGTACTAAAGTTAATAGAGCACTGCGAAGTCATTCATACAGAAGTAAAGCGAACAACAAAGGAAAATCTTGTTGAAACATTGGGGTCTTTTATAAAAGATTGGAATATCGAATCTGTTATATGTTCGAATGATGAGCGCTTTAATGAGTATGGTCTTACACCATGTTTCAGCAATGAAGGAACAACACATTTTCGTACATGGGGATTAGATCATAAAGAAGAGGACATAGCATTTGCGAAAGCTGCTGACCTTGGCATTACGTTCAGTGATATGACTTTGGCAGAATCAGGAACCGTTGTACTATTTAATGACGGGTTAAAAGGAAGACATGTGAGTCTTCTTCCGGAGTCATATATTGCAATCGTTCCGAAAAGTACGATTGTACCAAGATTAACCCAAGCTACAAAACTGATTCATGATCAAAATAAAGCGGGAGAAAACTTGCCAGCTTGTGTGAACTTCGTTTCTGGTCCGTCAAATAGCGCAGATATTGAAATGAACCTTGTCGTAGGTGTACACGGGCCAATTAGAACAGCGTATATTATTGTGGATGATCAATAATGATTTACGTGTGCGACAGAGCGCCCGCGCATACGAGTTGGAAATATAAATGAAACATTATAAGAGTACTGAAAATAGAAAGCGCTGGCTGTTAAATATAACCGGGGCTTTTTATTTTGCGTGCCCTTACTGGTGAAGAAACCTTAAGAAGGAAAATTTTAATCTCTGTTTCAGTTTTCTACGCTACTATAACTAACTGAATTGTGTCTTTTCTTAGAAGCTAAACACACTATAACTAGCTCCAATTATAATGAATACGATAAAGAGCAGAATGATTAATAAAAGCCCACTACTACCGCTCTTACCATCTTTGCCATCTTCACCGCCGCTACCACCCTTACCGCCAGATCCCATATGAAAACCCTCCTTATCGTTATACATTGTTTTTACTTTATATTTTTCTAGGTTCATCAAGAAGTTCCTTTTAAAACTCTAATTAACTTGCAAATCATTCATTTTCATTTTACAATTCACTTACCGACCGGTAAGTAAAAATAAGTGAGGTATAGTATGACAAAGAATTTACAAACATCGCAGCACATTGTAGAGGCATCATTTAAACTAATGGCAGAGCATGGCATTGAGAAGATGAGTCTTTCAATGATTGCGAAAGAAGTAGGTATATCAAAGCCAGCTATTTATTATCATTTTCCGTCTAAAGAAGCGCTAGTTGATTTTTTATTTGAAGAGATTTTTTCTGGATATTATTTCGTTAATTACTTCGATAAAGAACAATATACGAAAGAAAACTTTGCAGAAAAGTTAATCGCAGATGGTTTACATATGTTGTCTGAGTATAGAGGCCAAGAAGGCATATTACGCGTTATAAATGAATTCATCGTAACTGCGACGCGAAATGAAAAGTACCAGAAACGCTTATTTGAAATACAAGAAGAGTTTTTAAATGGATTCCACGATTTATTAAAGAAAGGTGTGGAACTTGGTGTTGTGTCACGACATGCAACTGAAGAAAACGCCCATACGTTAGCGCTCGTTATTGATAATATGAGTAATTACATATTAATAGGATTCCAGTTAAAGTATAAAGAAATTTGGATTCAAAATGTGAAAAACGTAATGAAGGAGGGAGAATAAAAATGAAAATGCAGAAAAACTGGTGGCTCGGTTTTCTGGGGTTAATTGGAATTTATAAAATCCCAGGTATGATTGAAGCTTTCCAAGCGGATAAAGGTTGGTTCGCGTTAATTAGTTTAGTTTGGCTGCTTTGGTTCGGATATTTTATTCCTGAGAAAAAAGAGGATAAATAATAAATTTTCAATTTTATGTAAAGTTATGTAAAATATAGATTGAGACAATTCATATATTAGATTAATAGATTTGGAGTGGTTACATGGATCCATTGAAAAATGAAATTCATCCTGACATGATCAAGGTGTGGAAAGTTCGTGCTGTAATTGAGGAAGGGATCGGTATTCTCGTCATTTTAGTTTACCTGTTCCTTATGATAAAGTTTGATTGGTGGGCGTGGATTTTGTATGTGCTGATCGGGTTAACAGTTGCACTAGCACCATTTGAGTACTTCCTATTCCCGAAACTGCGTCAGCGTTATTATAGCTATCAATTAAATGAAGAAGAGCTTGAAATTCAGCACGGTCTTTTCGTCGTAAAGCGCGTATTAGTACCGATGATTCGTGTACAGCACGTTACGATTGAACAAGGGCCAATTATGAGAAAACATGGATTAGCAGAATTACATATTTCAACAGCGGCAACTTCTCACAGCATTCCAGGCTTAACGATGTATGAAGCGGAAATGTTAAAAACGAGAATTGCAGAATTAGCGAAAGTGAGTGATGAGGATGTATAAGAGGCAGCATCCCATTACGATGTTATTAGAATTAAAAATAACAGACTTTATACCATTACTTATTTTCATGTTTAGTTTAAATGGAAAGTTTCCATTTTGGTATTTAATTCCCGCTGGATTCGGTTTACTCACCGTTTTTTCAGCGTTTGAGAAATGGTATTACACAACATACTGGGTTGAAAATAACGTATTACATGTTAAACAAGGGCTCTTTGTGAAGAAGGAGAGCTACTTAAATAAAGAACGTGTCCAAACGATTAATACAAGTTCAAACGTGTTATATCAAATGCTCGGTTTAAAGAAAATTCAAATCGAAACAGCTGGCGGAGGCGATGATGCCGAAGTAAGCCTAGCTGGTATTACAGAAGATGAGGCGAAGGAGCTTATTTTCTTACTAAATGAGCCAACTCCAGAAGTAAAAGCAGAAGAAACATCAGAAGAAGTAGTAGAAAAAGAAGTTATGACAGAGGAAAAGCAAGCGACAGAGTACAAATTAACTTTGAAAGAAATTTTATTAGCATCTGTTACATCTGGTCAGTTTGGACTATTATTCTCATTAATCTTTTTCGTGTATCACCAAGTAGATGAGTACATTCCGAAGTGGATAAAAAATAGCGTAGAGTCGTATGTAATGGATCATGATATATACGGCTGGATTTACATGGTAGCTATTTTACTCGTCCTTTCGTGGATTATATCTACAATTGGTTACGCGTTAAAACACGGAAACTTCACAGTAAATCGAAAAAACGATGAAGTTCGTATTTCTCAAGGTTTGCTTGAAAAGAAAGAACTTGTACTAAAATTGCACCGTATTCAAGGTATTACGATAAAAGAAAGTATTTTACGTCAGCCATTCGGTTATTGTGCTGTGCAAGTAGAAGTCATTCAAAGTAAAGGACTGGGTGACGAAAAAGAAAAAGTTACACTGCATCCTATCATTCGAAAAGATCGCGTACAACAGTTACTTGCACATTTACAATTACCATACGAACTGAATACAAACATTATTTCATTACCAAAAGCAGCCTTGCGCCGTTATTTAATTGATAGTTTCATTTTCTTCGCAATGCTAGCAATCCCGCTTATTGGAATAAGTATATACTTTGAAAAGCACTTCATCATGTGGGCATTAATTCCGCTCGCAACCCTCATCTTTACACTTGGATACGCAACATTTAAAACAAATGGTTACGGTGTAAACGGAGAACAAATTACGATTATACATCGTAGTATTGGGAAACATACAGGACTTGTAAGAAGAAGACACGTCCAATCAATTGAAAAAACACAATCATATTTCCAGCGCCGAGCGGATTTATGTACGTATACGTTTTCTAGTGCATCATCGAATTATAAACTAGAGCATACGAGAGTAGAAGATGCGGAGAGAATGCAGGATTGGTATAAGAAGAGAATATGTGAGGATTAAATGAAATGGCTTGCCTAGTATGAAAGGCAGGCTTTTTTGTTATGGAGAAATGAGTAGTTTGATTCATATATGGGTGCAAATACAGCTCACATTTCTCAATACGTATCAGAAAAAAAGGTAGTATACTTCTATTTCAGGAAAATCTGTGGAATTTTTGATATAAATGGTATACTAATATAGAAAAAGTATTAGGAGGCTATATATGATAAGTCAGTTGAAAAGAGAAGCACTTGATGCATTAAAAGGAAAATGGGGATTAGCGGTAGGGGCAACCTTATTACTTGGAATCCTTATTGGAGCTGTTGAACTTCTAATTACAGGTGTTTTTTCGATGTTTTGGGGTTGGGAAGAAGCAAGTGATTCGCTTACAGTAAGTATTATTGCAATGCTTGTTATCGGTCCGTTAACAATAGGCGCCTACTATCTTGTTTTAAATGTAATCCGTGAGACTAGTGCTCGCATTGGTGATTTATTTAGATGGTTTAGCGATGGAAGTAAGATTATGAAGTCGTTTTTAACATATTTACTAATGTATGTATACTTGATGCTATGGACATTACTTCTTATTATTCCGGGTATTATTAAATCATTTTCTTATTCTATGACGTATTTTATTTTGAATGATCGTCCAGAATACACAGCGAATCAAGCGATTACCGAAAGTCGCCATATGATGAATGGACATAAAATGGATTACTTTTTACTATGCTTAAGTTTCCTTGGCTGGTTCATTTTAAGTATTCTTACTTTAGGAATCGGTTTCTTATGGTCTGCACCTTATTTCTACGCGACATCGGCAGCATTTTATGAAGAGATTTCAAAAGAATATTATAAAAAAGAAGGTACTACTTTCTAATAAACCACCTAAACCACTTGTCCCCTAAAGAATATAGGGAACAGACGGTTTAGGTGTTTTGATATGTGTTCTGTTTTCGGGTTCACTTCAAAGCTCTTCCCTCTATGTTTTATCATAGAGGGTTATTTTTTTATGTAAAAATGATAGAAAATAATGAATAATATATGTGAAGGGAAAAGTGAGGTGAATGAGATTGAGCAAATTTTTAATTCCGTATTCCCATTCTTTATTAAGCTTATTTATTTCAATGACGATAGTTCAAATATACGATGAGAAGGGGATTTTTGAAGGAGGGCTATTTTCTATTTTTACGAATCTTTTTATTGCTATGGCCAACATGTTGGCTGCTACTTTGATAATTGGAATCCCTGTTGTTTTAGTTGGCTGTCTTCTTGGGGAGATATTGTTTAGGTGTGTTATTTTACCTGTAAAGCTACATTTTATTCCATCCTTAATTTTATATATTCTCTTAGCTATAAGTATTGTTTTTGGTTATGAAGTTATATCTGACGGGTTCCCTACAATATATGAAAATACGCGTATTGTTGTAATGATGTACTTTATGGGACTAACTGTCATTTGCTCTATTACATTTTTAGTAAGCAGGACTACATATGAAGAGAAATAAGGTGATTATATGAAATACACTTGTCCATGCTGCGGATATAAAGTGAAACTTTAATCAGTGGGGATTCTGTTCATTCCCCACTGATTATTAGCCTTCACCAATCGGGCTTTTATGGGCAGTTGATCTCCCACCTAACTCCTTTGCACTAGCTGAATTTTGAGGTGGGAGTTTTACTGCCCGTTAATGCGGGATAAAACGTTAGAAGAAGAACAACCAGGTACATATGAAATTTGTAACATATGTTATTGGGAAGATGATCCTGTTCAGTTTAACGATCATGACTTTGAAGGCGGAGCAAATGAACCCTCGTTAAGACAAGCACAGAGAAATTTCATTGTATTTGGTGCTTGCGAGGAATGCTTTGTTGAATCAGTTAGAAAACCGACTAACGAAGATATAAAGGATGCTAGTTGGAAGCCAGTTTGTTAAGTAGTTTTTAAATGAAAATGTTATTACTCAATTTAATAAGAGTAATAACATTTTTTTATGTAGCGAATAAAGAATTAACGCACCGTCTTACAAAATAAAAAACTAAAGATGATAAAGTAATAGGAAGGCCAGTTTCCAGAAAGGCATTTAAATTAAAGGATAAAAACTCTCTGTCGTTAAACCACGTAAAGAGTAAATGATTGTAAGAAATACCTAACAATATAAATAAAGGAACTCCGATCTTTAATTCATGACTTCTTTTTATTTTTTTATAACAAAATTCACCTAATAAACAACCGATAAGAACGGGGATACTGCCAAGAATAATATACATAATGATTGATACCCAAATTGGTCCCCATGAATCTGCAAAATTGGGAACTTGTGTATACTGTAAAACATTTACAATGACAGAGGAAACTAGTAAGCATGTTAAATAGCTAATAGAAAATTTTTTCAATGGAATCATCCTTATAAAATTTTGATTGCCTCAGTTAGGTATTTTTTGAAAATATAAATTCTTTTAAATTATAGATTAAATGTACGAGGAGAATCAACTTGTTAAAAGGTTATTTCATATTAATGGATATATTAGGAATGAACATAAAAGTATAGATGTATAGTCAACGTTGCGTATTTGATGTTATCATATTGTGATATGGAAATTTTTAATAGAAGAAGCAACTAACAATTCAAAGATAATGAAGCCTATATTGAATAAAAAAATACCTAGTAGTACTGAACAATATTAAAAATAAAATACGTATTTAGATAGAATTAGTAGAAATGAGGGTTTAAAAGGGAATGAACACGAGCATAACACGGCAAAGGATTTTAGCCGCCGCTTCTCAAATTGTTCAATTTAAAGGAGTAGCTAAGTTAACTTTAGAAGCAGTAGCAAAAGAGGCAGGTGTAAGTAAAGGTGGATTATTGTATCACTTTTCAAATAAAGAAGCTTTAATAGAAGGCATGATACTTAAAGGGACAGAGGAGTATCATGGTGCTATTTATAATAAGGTAACGGAAGACACAGAGAAGAAAGGAAGGTGGGTTCGTTCGTTTATAGAGGAAAGATTAAGTAATGAGAAAAGAACAGAAGAGTTGTGTAGTAGTATGATGGCAGCATTAATGCTAAAACCTGAATTGCTTGAGCCATTACAACAAGCATTTCAGCAATTGCAAACTAAAATAGAAAATGATGAAATGGATTCTGTTTGTGCCACAATTATTAGATTAGCAGCTGATGGATTATGGTATTCGGAATATTTAGGGGTCGGAAGACTAAGCCCTGAATTAAGAGAAAAAGTGATTCAAGCCCTTATTAACGCTTCCTATAAATAGAATATATAAACTATAGAATGAAAAATAATTCCCCATTGGTGTATTTAATCCGGCGGGGAATTATTTTTTTTATTAGAATAATAGAACAATTGTATAGGGTGTTGAATTATAACCGTCCAGACGGTATAGTAATATTTGGTTCAAAAGGAAAATGAAACAAAAAAATAATAGAAAATATTTTTAGCACACTATTCGAAAGGATAGGCCGCAAAGCTTAGAGTCTACGGTAATATATATTGGTTACTAAGATCGTCTGGTTGCACTTTTTGATGCAATCGGACGATCTTTTTTATTATATAAATATAATATTCAAGGAGGAAAATATGCAAGCGAAAAGTACTAAAAGGCACATTTCAATGGTTTCATTAGTTTTTCTAGTATTATTTTCAGTGCTGAATGTGTGGGCTCCAGTTATTCAAGCTGCTGTGATGAAAAGTCCAGTGGATGATATTAGCATTTCCCGTACTGATGGCACGACATCTGAACCATATCAGGCCTCAGATGGTATGAAAGTAGAAGTGAAGTGGTCAGCTAAAGAACAGATAAAAAGTGGAGATCAATTCACAATTGATATGCCAAAAGAATTTCGAAAAGATCTTATGAATATGAGTTTTCCTTTAAAAGATGCTGAAGGAAAAACAGTTGGTACATGTGAGATGAAAAAGGGTCTATTGACGTGTACTATGGGTGATTATGTAGAAGGAAAGAATAACATTAAAGGTTCTTTATTCGTAGAATTCTATTTTGCTCTAGAAGCATATGATGGTGTTCAAAAAATCCCATTAGAATTTAACGTTGATGGTCAAATCGTAAATAAAGAAGTAAGTGTAAATAATACGACAGAGAGACCGAAGCCACAGCCCAATACAGATAATCTATTGAAATGGGGTTCTTATAATCAGGAAGATCCTTCAATTGCAGACTGGACGGTATATGTAAATGCAACTGGAACAGAAATGCAAGATCTTAAATTAACAGACACATTAGGACCTGGGCATGAGTTAATTACAGACAGTATCGTTTTAGAAGAGGCTGTATTTGAAGATGGCTATGCAGCAACAAATATTAAGCCAGCAGATTTATCTAAAATTAAAATCAATACAACGAAGACTGGATTTACAATTGAATTTCCAGACAGCTCAAAAGGTTATATTTTAAGATATAAAACAAAAATTACAAATCCTGCTGCAAAGCCTCATAAAAATACAGTGAAATTAGAAGGCCAAAATATTGAAACTGAAGAAAAAGTAGGACAAGTATTTGTAAGTGGTGGGGGAGGAACCGGTTCAGGTGACAATAATCCACCTAGCATTGAAAAAAATATAGTTGATGAGAATGGTAAGCTGGTAGAGAATCAGCAGTTAACACAAATGGATCAAACTATTCAATATCAAGTTGGTACGCATATACCACAAGATCCGCCTAATTATACATCGATGGTAATTAGTGATGATTTAGAAGATGTTTTAGAAGTATTAGAGGCAAAAGTATATGATCAAAATGGCCAAGATATTACTTCTAAAGGAACACTAACGATAGATAAACAAAAAAGTGAAGTAACATTTACGTTCGGTGAGAGCTTTGACTATAAGTCGTATGAAGACCAGATAATTAACTTGAATATTAAGGCGAAAATTAAAGCTGATGCAGACTTATCTTCTTATGTAGATAAGAAGGTTCCTAATAAAGCAGAGTTACATTATGATGATAAGAAATTAACATCGAATGAAGTAACGGTTACGCCGCCGGAACCTCCAAAAGAAGGTACAGTAGCTATTCATAAAATAGATGCTGAGGATCCGAATAAAGAGTTAACAGGTGCCGAATTTGAAGTTCGAAATAGTGAGGATAAGGTTGTTGCAGTACTGAAAACAGGCGAAAAAGGTTTTTCAGCCCCTCAAACTTTAGCACCTGGAACGTATAAAATTTATGAAAAAGTAGCACCTGAAGGATATCAAAAATTAACAAGTCCGGTAGAGGTTACACTTCAAGCTGGAGAAACAAAAACAATTGAAATTAAAAATACCATGCAAAAGGGTCAAATTGAATTAAAGAAAATTGATTCGGAAAATGGTGGTAAAGCATTAGCAAATGCAGAGTTTGATGTAGTAAAAGACGGTGTAGTAGTTGAACATATTGTTACAGATAAAGACGGTAAGGCAATTTCTAAACCGTTAGCACCAGGAAAATATATTTTAAAAGAAACGAAAGCGCCCGAAGGATACCAATTAAAAGAAACAGAGTTCGAAGTAAATGTAACAGGGGACGGCATATTCCCAATAACAGTAGAAAATGCAATGGTAGACAAAGGTAATGTAGAAATTACAAAAGTGGACAAAGAAAGCGGCGCAGTATTAGCGGGTGTCGAATTTGAAGTCCAAGATGAGAAAGATAAAGTGGTAAGAAAAGTAGTAACAGATAAAGATGGAAAAGCAAACGTTTCAGATCTATCAGTAGGAAAGTACAAATTAGTAGAGACGAAAAGCTTACCAGGTTACAAGAAACTAACAGAATCAGTATCATTTGAAATTAAAAAAGGTATGACGACAGTCCTATCACTGAAAGTAGAAAATGAGCAGTTAGACAAAGGCTCATTAGAAATTACAAAAGTAGATAAAGACAGTCAAAAAGTATTAGAAGGCGTAGTCTTCGAAGTGCAAGATGAAAAAGGAAAAGTGGTAAAAAAAGTAACGACAGATAAAGATGGAAAAGCGAATGTCTCAGACTTATCAGTAGGAAAATACAAATTAGTAGAGACGGCAAGCTTACCAGGTTACAAAAAATTAACAGAGCCAGTATCATTCGAAATTACAAAAGGTATGACAGAAGTCTTATCACTGAAAGTAGAAAATGAGCAGTTAGATAAAGGCTCAGTAGAAATTATAAAAGTAGATAAAGACAGCCAAAAAGCATTAGAAGGTGTAGTCTTCGAAGTGCAAGATGAAGCTGGAAAAGTAATAAAGAAAGTAACAACAGATAAAAATGGGAAAGCAAAAATTGCAGACCTATCAGTAGGGAAATACAAACTAGTAGAAGTTGAAAGTTTACCAGACTATAAGAAACTAACAGGGCCAGTATCATTTGAAATCAAAAAAGGCATGACCGAGGTACTATCATTAAAAGTAGAAAATGAAATGGTAGATACGGGAAACGTAGAGATAACGAAGATAGATAAAGATAATAAGGCGCCGTTAGCGGGAGTAACGTTTGTTGTCCAAGATGAGAAGGGCAATGAGGTGAAAAAAGTAACGACAGATAAAGATGGAAAAGCAAATGTTTCAGATTTACCTGTAGGAAAGTATGAATTAGTAGAGGTAGAAAGTTTACCTGGTTATAAAAAGTTAGAAAAACCAGTATCATTTGAAATTACAAAAGGTATGACGAAGTCTTTAACATTTACTGTAGAAAACGAAATGGTGGATACGGGGAATGTTGAAATCACGAAAATAGACAAAGATAGTAAAGCACCATTAGAAGGTGTTGTGTTTGAAGTACGTGATTCAAAAGGGAAAGTAGTAACAAAAGTAAAAACGGATAAAGATGGAAAAGCAAATGTTTCAGATTTATCTATTGGAAAGTATGAGTTGGTAGAAGTAGAAACACCAGCAGGATACAAACCGCTAGAAAAACCAATTTCATTCGAAATTGAAAAAGGTAGAGTAACAGCATTACAATTAACTGTCGAAAATGAATTAGTGGATACAGGAAATGTAGAAATTACAAAAGTAGACAAAGAAAATAAAGATGCTTTAGCTGATGCCGTATTTGAGATTCAAGACGAAGCAGGACAAGTAGTCGCTAAAATAACGACAGATAAAAAAGGACACGCACAAGTTACTAATTTATCAGTTGGAACATACAAGTTGGTAGAAGTAAAAGCACCAAGAGGATATAAGCAATTAGTAGATCCGATTACTTTCCAAATTGAAAAAGGTATGACAAAATCTCTTACTTTAACAGTAGAAAACGAAATGTTAGACAAGGGAAATGTAGAAATTACAAAAGTAGATAAAGAGAGCCAAAAAGCATTAGCAGGCGTAGTCTTTGAAGTACAAGATGAAGCAGGCAAAGTAGTAACAGAAGTAACGACAGATAAAGATGGAAAAGCAAAAGTCTCAGACTTATCTGTAGGCAAGTACAAATTAGTAGAAAAAGCAGGCTTACCGGGATACAAAAAACTAACAGAGCCAGTATCGTTCGAAATTAAAAAAGGTATGACGAAAGTTTTATCATTGAAAGTAGAGAACGAACTGTTAGATAAAGGTTCAGTAGAAATTACAAAAGTGGACAAAGAAAGTGGCGCAGTATTAGCGGGCGTAACCTTCGAAGTGCAAGATGAAAAAGATAAAGTAGTAACAGAAGTAACAACAGATAAAGATGGAAAAGCAACAATTTCAGATTTATCAGTAGGGAAATATAAGCTAGTAGAGGTAGAAAGCTTACCAGGATACAAAAAACTAGCGAAACCAGTATCGTTCGAAATTAAAAAAGGTATGACAGAAGTCCTATCATTGAAAGTAGAGAACGAAAAGTTAGATAAAGGTTCAGTAGAAATTACAAAAGTAGATAAAGACAGTCAAAAAGTATTAGAAGGCGTAGTCTTCGAAGTACAAGATGAGCAAGGCAAAGTAGTAACAGAAGTAACGACAGATAAAGAAGGAAAAGCAAAAATCTCAGACTTATCTGTAGGCAAGTACAAATTAGTAGAAAAAGCAGGCTTACCAGGATACAAAAAATTAACAGAACCAGTATCATTCGAAATTACAAAAGGTATGACGACATTCCTATCACTGAAAGTAGAAAATGAGCAGTTAGATAAAGGCTCAGTAGAAATTACAAAAGTAGATAAAGACAGCCAAAAAGTATTAGCGGGCGTAGTCTTTGAAGTTCAAGATGAAGCAGGCAAAGTAGTAACAGAAGTAACGACAGATAAAGATGGAAAAGCAAAAGTCTCAGACTTATCTGTAGGCAAGTACAAATTAGTAGAAAAAGCAGGCTTACCGGGATACAAAAAACTAACAGAGCCAGTATCGTTCGAAATTAAAAAAGGTATGACAGAAGTCCTATCATTGAAAGTAGAGAACGAACAGTTAGATAAAGGTTCAGTAGAAATTACAAAAGTGGACAAAGAAAGTGGCGCAGTATTAGCGGGCGTAACTTTCGAAGTGCAAGATGAAAAAGATAAAGTAGTAACAAAAGTAACAACAGATAAAGATGGAAAAGCAACAATTTCAGATTTATCAGTAGGGAAATATAAGCTAGTAGAGGTAGAAAGCTTACCAGGATACAAAAAACTAGCGAAACCAGTATCGTTCGAAATTAAAAAAGGTATGACAGAAGTCCTATCATTGAAAGTAGAGAACGAAAAGTTAGATAAAGGTTCAGTAGAAATTACAAAAGTAGATAAAGACAGTCAAAAAGTATTAGAAGGCGTAGTCTTCGAAGTACAAGATGAGCAAGGAAAAGTAGTAACAGAAGTAACGACAGATAAAGAAGGAAAAGCAAAAATCTCAGACTTATCTGTAGGCAAGTACAAATTAGTAGAAAAAGCAGGCTTACCAGGATACAAAGAATTAACAGAACCAGTATCATTCGAAATTACAAAAGGTATGACGACATTCCTATCACTGAAAGTAGAAAATGAGCAGTTAGATAAAGGCTCAGTAGAAATTACAAAAGTAGATAAAGACAGCCAAAAAGTATTAGCAGGCGTAGTTTTTGAAGTGCAAGATGAGCAAGGCAAAGTAGTAACAGAAGTAACGACAGATAAAGAAGGAAAAGCAACAATTTCAGATTTATCTGTAGGAAAGTACAAATTAGTAGAGAAAGAAAGCTTACCAGGTTACAAAAAGTTAGCAGAACCAGTATCATTTGAAATTAAAAAAGGTATGACAGAAGTTCTATCATTAAAAATAGAAAATGAAATGGTAGATACGGGAAATGTAGAGATAACGAAGATAGATAAAGATAATAAGGTATCGTTAGCAGGTGTAGTCTTCGAAGTTCAAGACGAAACTGGCAAAGTAGTAACAAAAGTAACAACAGATAAGGAAGGAAAAGCAAACGTTTCAGACTTATCTGTAGGAAAGTACAAGCTGGTAGAAGTAGAGAGCTTACCAGGATACAAAAAATTAGAAAAGCCGGTACCATTTGAAATTACAAAAGGTATGACAAAATCTCTAGCGTTCACTGTAGAAAACGAAATGGTGGATACGGGGAATGTTGAAATCACGAAAATAGACAAAGATAGTAAAGCACCATTAGAAGGTGTTGTATTTGAAGTACGTGATTCAAAAGGGAAAGTAGTAACAAAAGTAAAAACGGATAAAGATGGAAAGGCAAACGTTTCAGATTTATCTATTGGAAAGTATGAGTTGGTGGAGGTAGAAACACCAGCTGGATACAAACCGCTAGAAAAACCAATTTCATTCGAAATTGAAAAAGGTAGAGTAACAGCATTACAATTAACTGTCGAAAATGAATTAGTGGATACAGGAAATGTAGAAATTACAAAAGTAGACAAAGAAAATAAAGATGCTTTAGCTGATGCAGTATTTGAGATTCAAGACGAAGCAGGACAAGTAGTCGCTAAAATAACGACAGATAAAAAAGGACACACACAAGTTACTAATTTATCAGTTGGAACATACAAGTTGGTAGAAGTAAAAGCACCAAAAGGATATAAGCAATTAGTAGATCCGATTACTTTCCAAATTGAAAAAGGCATGACAAAATCTCTTACTTTAACAGTAGAAAACGAAATGTTAGACAAGGGTAACGTAGAAATTACAAAAGTAGATAAAGAGAACCAAAAAGCATTAGAAGGCGTAGTCTTCGAAGTGCAAGATGAGCAAGGCAAAGTAGTAACAGAAGTAACGACAGATAAAGAAGGAAAAGCAACAATTTCAGATTTATCTGTAGGTAAGTACAAATTAGTAGAGAAAGAAAGCTTACCAGGTTACAAAGAACTAACAGAACCAGTATCATTCGAAATTACAAAAGGTATGACGAAAGTTTTATCATTGAAAGTAGAGAATGAACTATTAGACAAAGGTTCAGTAGAAATTACAAAAGTAGATAAAGAGAACCAAAAAGCATTAGAAGGCGTAGTCTTCGAAGTGCAAGATGAGCAAGGCAAAGTAGTAACAGAAGTAACGACAGATAAAGAAGGAAAAGCAACAATTTCAGATTTATCTGTAGGTAAGTACAAATTAGTAGAGAAAGAAAGCTTACCAGGTTACAAAGAACTAACAGAACCAGTATCATTCGAAATTACAAAAGGTATGACGAAAGTTTTATCATTGAAAGTAGAGAATGAACAGTTAGACAAAGGTTCAGTGGAAATTACAAAAATGGCTGCTGAAAGCAAGAATATATTATCAGGAGCTGTGTTTGAAGTTCATGATGAAAAAGGTAAAGTAGTAGCGAGAGTAACAACAGATAAAGAAGGAAAAGCAAAAGTCTCAGATCTATCTGTAGGTAACTACACACTTGTAGAAGTAGAAGCACCAAAAGGATATGAAAAATTAACTAATCCAATTCCATTTGAAATTACAAAAGGAATGATAAATTCAGTTCAATTAGAAGTATTAAACGAATTGAGTCATTTAGCACCACCAGGTCCAGAAAAACCAGATCCAGAGAAACCTGGAACAACAGATCCAGAGAAACCTGGAACAACAGATCCAGAGAAGCCTGGAACAACAGATCCAGAAAAACCGGAAACAACAGATCCAGAGAAGCCTGGAACAACAGATCCAGAAAAACCGG
>NZ_JBIYCW010000008.1:0-247406 GCF_044908115.1 Bacillus sp. RC51
TTGATGGGAAAGAAGAAACTTATTTAATCTCTTATAATGAGAAGAAATCAAAAGATATTACTATAATACGAGACGGATATGCAAAGCCTGATTATGATGATGATAAATTAGTAGAACCTTTAATTAAAACGGTTAAGGCGATTCCAGTTAAGCAAACGGTTAGAAAGTGGAATGAAAGTAAGTATGGGTTGATTTATTATGGAAAAAGAAATTGGGGATCCAATACAGAGGGAATTATTAATATTACTGAGGATGGTAAGGGGCAGAGTCTTAAAGAAGCAGCTTCTGAAATCATTGGATATACTGTATCTATATTTGTCCCTGGAAAAGAGAAAGAGCTAGTACCTGCTAGATATAACTTAATATGTGACGCAAGTTGGAGTAAATCAAAGACGCCTCCAAATGAAGATAGGCTTAAAGAGAAGAAACAACAAGATTTAAAGAATGAAAAAGAACAGTTTTTCCTATCAAAAGAAGTTGGTTATAAACTAAATATGACAGATAAAGCATTAGGGAGCGCCTTTTATTCATTAAGCAAGACTAGTGATGAAGGGGAAACATGGGAGGTTATCAATCCAGACCCATTTAATAGGGGGATTGGTAGTGTATCAGGAATCACTTTTATAAATGATAAACTTGGGTTTTTAGGAGCAGTTAGACCTTCTGGTAATGAGGGAGAGTTATATCGCACAGATGATGGGGGGGTATCTTTCAAAAAGGTAGAATATCCGCCGCATGAAGTCAAATTAGATCATACACAGTCCACAATAAGTCCTTTTGATTCTCCTAGTATGCCATATGAGAAAGATGGGGTTTTTAATATGTTAGTTGGACAAGGGGCAGATGGAGACTACAATGGCGATAGTAGTGTACTTTATCAATCAAAAGATAACGGAGAGACATGGGAAATTGTAGAAGAAGTGAAAAAGAAATAGTCAGAATGTTTTTTTGAAAAATAAGGTAACTACTCAGCTATACATTTCATTTAGAAGTTTGGTAAGGAGTATAATTCCAGCCATGAAGATAAAAATGGACCTACACCTCGCTGCCTTTCTTTGTTTTAAAGCTTTACGCGTGGCAGGAAAAGGCCCTGACCGCTTCTATGCATGGCCAGTCCCTCTCGCCCATTTAAAAAGATGCTTTTCTGGCTTTTTTTTCATAGAGGGGCTGAGTAGTTACTAAAAGTAAATAATTTAAATCGAACCATAAGCTTGCCGGCAAATTTATGGTTCGATTTTTTTTAGGGCAAAGATATCGTTCTAAACTGGTATTACCACATCGCTATCAAGTTTAAATTTTATAATGTCCCCAAAATGAAAAATTTGTGTCATTTATAGAAAGAAGTTTATTTTTATCATTTTGGGGATACTTCAAAATATTAAGTTGATGGTGGTGGGGTAGCACCATCCAAACACAAATTTCGTACGCTACGACAGCGTAACGATTTTATGCTGCCCGTAAAAAACTGATTAGTGAGAGCTCATAATCTGCGGGGGAGGGAAACCCCCGCGAATTTAAGTTTCACTTTATAAAAAAGTAAGGATCGACCGGTACCGCTCGTTATTTGACTATTACTTTCCCATCCATTCCTTTCAAGTAGTGGAACCGACATATAAGTTCATATGTACCGGGAGTTTCAGGTTTTACGGTAATTGTTATTTCTTTTCCTGACGGGACTTCGGCGTCAATTCCGAGTTTTTTCACCGTAAAGGTATGTTCTCTATTTCCTTTGTTTTTCAATAGCAACGTCGTCGTTTTCCCAACCGGAACAGTGATGATACTCGGATTAAAGTAATCATCATTCAATTCAACCTCAATAGGCTGTCTCACAACGTCGGATTCGGCCAATACGCGGAGTGATCCTAAAGTAGTCATAACTACAATCATCGCAAGTGAAATGATTAATCCAGTTAATAGCTTTTTCACAGACATTCGTAATCCCTCCTTTCCTAAGCACTAGTGTTTTCAAATTACTAAAATATTATCAATATAAATGGGGTTTAGGCGTGGCTTAAATAGTAATTCTTTCGGCAACTCCTGCTAACCAAGTACTAACTGGAATAGGATTTGGGTAAATAAAAAAAGCCTCCACTACTGTGGAAGCTTCTCCAAATGATGTGCAATATCAATATACATATCGGAATAAACCGAATGGATTTCATTACTAGGCGCAGCGTTAGAAGAGAAGTGGACGATTACCATACTTGCTTTCGGATCGATGTAAAGAGTTTGTCCGTAACTGCCTAACACTTCGAAAGCACCTTGTTCATTGTGCGGAATCCACCATTGATTATGATAAGAAATGGAAGCACCACGACCAATTGCGAGCTCACCTTCTTGTATATTTTTCACACCTTCTGTAATAGAAGAAGGGACGATTTGTTTTCCATTATATTGACCATTATTTAAAAGTAATTGCCCGAACCTCGCCATATCTCTAGCAGTTGCATTTAAACCAGCGCTTGCTTGTTCTACTTTTGTTTCATCTGTAACGTAATAAGCGTCTTCTTCCATACCAATTTGAGACCAAATTCGCTCGCTTACATTTTCAGCTAATGATTTTCCTGTGATTGTTCGGATAATCCAAGCGAGTGTTTCTGTTGATCCGTTATTGTAAGAAAAAGAGGAACCGGGTGGTGCAGTTTCTTCTGCTTCTAGTAACATATCATAAATTTTCATAGGCCCCTCGTAATTTTTACCTCGGGGTAAAATATTACTAGCTAAATATAGTTGTGCATCTTGATTTTCTAGTCCTAGCTGCATATATCCGTGAGTAGGGTATTCAGCGGAAACTTGCATGTCCATTAATTGTTGAAGTGTTGCTTTACCAAACGGTGTATTTTTTAATTCTTTTATGTAAGTGTCAGCTGTTTTTTCTACATCAATTCGATTTTCTTCAGCGAGAGATTGTATAATTGCACCAGTAAACACCTTTGCTAACGATGCCATTCCATGAGGTTCACTCTCGTTATATCCATTGAGATATCGTTCATAAACAAGTTGACCATTCTGTACAACGACAAAAGCATCTGTTTTGTTTTCGTCTAAAAGTTTTTTTAGAGGAGTCGTATTTCCAAATCTGCGCTCCACAGCAAAATCGTCTAAGTTTTGTAACGCGGTAGGGAAGGGAGCAACTTGGTCAGGGATGTTTTTTACTTCATTTATTAAAGTGAATTCTTTCATATGTGTATACGACCAGCGTAAGTAAGGATCGTCTAACCAGTTTTCTTTTGTGACATTTGCTTTAGTGGGGGTCGTTTTATTATTTTTAAAAAAAGTAAACCCAAGCCCTGTAACTACGAATAGTAATACTAGTAACAGTAATAGCAGGGGAGATTTCTTTACATTCATGCATGTACCTCCTTTAGTTTCTATTATAAGTATACGCTCGTCTTAAAATAAATACAAAATAAGGAAAGTAAACGGGTAAGTTTACTTTCCTTATGAACGTTAAGCAGATATTTGTCCGTCTGTACTTTGTTTCTTGAATTTTTGTTTTCGTCCGTGTAATCCATAATATAGAAGTAAAGTGAACGCAACGATAATAGCTGCGATAAAATACATATTATGATAACTTGATTTGGCAGCGACTATACCTAAAATGAAAGAACCAAAGCCAATGCCGCTATCAAAGAACGAGAAGTAAGTAGCTGTCGCAGAACCACGTCGATGGTTTGGAGCGGCAGAAATCGCAATCGTTTGGAAACTTGGAATTAATGTTCCGTATCCTAAACCGATTAACATACCTGCGCCAAGGAACCAAAATGAAGTTTGCGCTTGGCTTAAAATGAACATCCCAATTGTGAAAATAATGATAGCTGGATAAATAAGTACATTTTCACCGAAACGATCAAATATTTTTCCTGTAAATGGACGAGAGATTACAACAACAAGTGCGTATAGAATAAAGAAGTAACTTGCAACTTCGCTTAAACCGAGTTCTTTCGCATAAATAGGAATAAAGGATAAAATGCCACTATAAGAAAAGGCTAAAACAAATCCTGTCAGAGCGATCGGAATAGAAGATGGTTCAATTAAGTCTTTCCATTTCATTTTTTCACGTGTTTGTTTACTTACTGGTTTTTCATGCGGAATATTGACTAGTAATCCTAATAAAAATGCGAGTAATGAAAATACTGAACACACGATAAATAGTACAGTAAATGAAAAATGAGAAATAATTGTTAAACCTAAAAAAGGACCAATTACCATCGGTAGACTCATAAATACGCCGTAATAAGCAAGTGCTTCACCGCGTCTATGAGCTGGTGCTACATCAGTTACAATTGTTCCAGTTGCTGTTGTTGCCATTCCGAATCCAATGCCATGTAAGAAGCGAAGGGCAAGTAATAAAAATAAACTTTGCGTACCGAAATACATAACAGTAGCGGCTAAAAATAGTGAAAGTGAAATAAATAATATTTTCTTTCTTCCTAAATCATCGAGCCATTTTCCTGTGAATGGTCTACATAAAACAGATGAAATAAGAAAAACAGTTGCAACTAAACCAATTTCCTCAGGTTTTCCTTTTAGGCTGTCTATAACATAGACAGGCAGAGTAGTCATAAGCATGTAAAATGTTAAAAAGAGAAACAGACTACTAAAACAAGTTCCGAGGAAATCCTTCGTCCAAAGTTTTTCACTTTGCATCGTCATCCCTCCAAATTAATGATCTAAATTTTTGATAATTTGTTGTAACAATTGAAAAGCTTCATGTAAGTCTTCTTCTTTAATACCTTCTAGCGTCTTTTCTTCAAAAGAATCAACTTCTTCTTGCCATACTGGAATCATTTCTATTGCTGTTTCCGATAAGGAAATGAGCTTCTCACGGCGATCTTTTCCTTCCGTACGAATAATCCAGCCCATCGTTTCCATACGTGTTAACGTGCGAGTCATCGTTGGTGATTCAACATTTAAATATTGACATAATTCTGTTTGAGTACAAGATCCAGTTTGATTAATGCGGAAAATAACAGCCCATTGCGCACTAAATAATCCTGTTGGAGATACACGTTCATTAAATTTCTTCGTAAACTTACGAGAAGTTTGACTGACAATGTGAAAAAAATGTTGTTTTTCGTCCATGTATTTTGATCCTTTCAAATTAGTTACCTAGCTAACTATATACCTTTTTATTTTACTTGTCTAGTAATAGACATGTTGTTTTATGTGGAAATTTCGTATAGATTTTGTATTGAGAACGTACATTCTACATGGTATTCTTTAATTAAGTAAAGAATTTTCTTTCTATTAAAAGAATGGGGGAACTTGTGATGATTAAGCCTGCAACAATGGAGTTTGTTTCACTATCGAACGGAGAAACGATCGCGTATCAGGAAGTTGGAAGGCAAAATACAGAAATTCTTGTACTCATTCACGGGAACATGACATCGTCACAACACTGGGATTTAGTTATTGAAAAGTTGCAAGATCAATACCATATTTACGCTCTTGATTTAAGAGGATTTGGCCAATCAACATATAATCAATCGATAGATTCATTACAAGATTTTGCAAGAGATGTAAAACTATTTATCGATCAATTAAAACTAGAAAAATTTTCATTAATGGGATGGTCAATGGGCGGTGGTGTTGCGATGCAATTTACAGCGAATCATCCAACATTTGTCGAAAAGTTGATTTTAGTAGAATCAGTGGGAATGAAGGGATATCCAATTTTTAAAAAAGATATTAACGGGCAACCGATCGTATCAAGTTTAGTAAAGACGAAAGAAGAAATCGCGCAAGATCCCGTACAAATTGCTCCAGTGCTAGATGCGATAAAAAATATGAATAAATTATATTACCGTACAGTATGGAATCTATTAATATATACACATAATCAACCTGAACCGGATCGTTATGAAAAGTATTTAGATGATATGTTAACGCAACGTAATTTCGTAGATGTGAATTATGCGCTCATTACATTTAATATTTCGGATGAACATAACGGGGTTGTAGAGGGAAATAAGCAAATTCATCGTATTAAAGCTCCGACACTCGTCATACAAGGTGACAGAGATTATGTGGTACCACAAGTAGTTGGCGAGGAATTAGCGAAACATTTGCCAAATGCGGAGTTGACGATATTAGAAGATTGCGGGCATTCACCGTTTATAGATTGTTTAGATGTATTTATAAAATATGTTGAGGATTGGTTAGAAGATAAGTAGGTTGAGGAAGAAGTTAGATGAAATGTATCTAGCTTCTTTTTTGTGGGAAAACCAAAATTATTTCAGCCACTAGTTCTTTCTTATTCCACAGTAAACAATATATAATGAGTGTGGTGAATTACAAAAGGGAGAGATTAGGGATGTCAATGCGTTTTACTTTTTGGATTATGGTTGGGATTGTGGCAATCTCAGGTTTATCACAAGGGATGCTCTTACCTGCCATCGCAATGATTTTTGAACAAGAAGGGGTTAGTTCAAGTATTAACGGTATTCATGCGACGGCATTATACATCGGGATATTATTTATTTCACCGTTTCTTGAAAAACCGATGCAAAAGTTTGGAATGAAACCAATTATCGTAATTGGTGGGTTTCTCGTTATTATTTCATTATTCTTTTTTACACAAACATTTTCATTTTGGGTATGGTTTATTCTTAGGTTCCTAGTTGGTGTTGGAGATCATATGCTCCATGTCGGAACGCAAACGTGGATTACGACAACGTCAGATCCTAGTAAAATAGGTAGACAAGTATCGATATACGGTGTATTCTTCGGAATTGGTTTCGCAGTTGGCCCGTATTTAGCAAGCACTGTTCAGTACGGTCTTGCAACACCATTTATCGTATCTACTATACTTTGCTTAATAGGATGGCTTTTACTGCTACCAACGAAAAATGCATTTCCAGCACAAGATGAGGCAAAAACTGAAAGTAAATCATCCTTTTCTCGTTATAAACAAGTCGTTGGATTAGCTTGGATTGCGCTAATTGGTCCGCTCGCATATGGCGTACTTGAAGCGATGTTAAATAGTAACTTACCAGTATACGCACTTCGCAAAGGATGGTCTGTATCGGAAGTTTCCTTCTTATTACCAGCATTCGCAGTTGGGGGCATTATTACACAAATTCCACTCGGTATATTAAGTGATAAATACGGAAGAGATCGTATTTTAACGTGGACGTTCAGCATAAGTACGGGCATTTTCCTACTCGCAGCAGTATTTGATCAATATTACTGGATTGTCTTTGCATGTATGCTTATAGCAGGTATGGTCATTGGCTCATGCTTCTCACTAGGGCTTGGATTTATGACAGATTTATTACCGAGACACTTACTACCAGCAGGTAATATATTATCCGGAATCGCCTTTAGTATAGGAAGTATTATGGGACCTGTATTAGGAGGCGTATTTATAGAAAAAATACAGTATACAAGCTTTTTTATTGCGGTTATGATTATAATGGGAATTCTCGCAATGGTATATATGGTCTACATGAAGAATCAATTCGCATCAAGAAAAATAGAAAGTAGGTTAGGGCATGACAAAACAACCTAATAAGAAAAAATTTGAAGTACTAGAAAACGAAACGATTACAGACTGCTTAGCGCGTATGGAACAAGAAGGATATGCACCGTCTCGTCGCATGGAAGAGCCAATCTTTCATGAAGTAAAGAAAGACGGAAAAACAGAAGTTGAACCGTGTGGTAGAAAAATTGTTTTTGAGGGTAAATTGAAGTAATACAAATAATAAATTCTCTTTATCGTATAGAGCCATCCAATTCAGTCTTTGTGAGTTGGATGGCTTGTTTTTTTATTGACCAATGAAGGAATAGGAAGATGAGGAATTGAATAGAATGAATGGATATTTTCTAGGAAGAACGAAAAGAAACTAGTTGGCCGGACATGGATTGGAGAGCGAATATAATAAATTAAAACTAAAAATTCACAGGAGAAAATAGGTGAATTAGCCGAGTGCTCGTTAATCTGTATTCCATCAATTTTGTCGTCTAGAAGAAAAGTGTAATATCAAAAAGCATACTATAAATACGTATCATTTTTTGTGTTCGGTGCGGAATGGCAAGTAAATACAACCGCAACTTTAAATCTTTCTGGAAGAGCAGAATTATACTAGCTTTGTATTTTAGTTAGTTCGAAATTGATCGCTTAAGCGAGGTGGAGTTCAAAATATGGAAGTAAATCAAAATCAGCGAATCCTCTATGCGGTTTTTGAGGATGAAATTCAATTGCCGGTGCTGGATATCACTCATCCCCTTTTTAATGAAAGTATTGATGAACAGGCGTATCATTTGAATTGCCTCAAATCAGCCCGGAGCATTGAATCGTTAAAAAAGATGCCTAGCTTTATTCAAAATATCTTTGTGAAAATGTCGAATGTTGATGATTCCTATCTTAGCGGTATGCGTACTTTACTGTACAAACTAGGCCCTGGTTTAAGTAAGGGGATAAAATTAGGATTTCGGGACAAGTGGGCGGTGAAGCAAACTTCTTTTATGGGACTTCGGATTAGGCTGAGGGATCTTTGCAGACACCAGTCGGAAATTTTGTTGCCTCAGCTTAAGCAATTCCCTGAACGGGGTCTTTGTTTTTTTAATATAGCTGGTGGTGCTGCTACGGACAGTATCAATACTTTAATTTTAATACAGGAATCAGACCCGGAATTACTTAAGGGACGAAAGATTGAGATTAATATTTTAGATATTGATACTTACGGCCCTAATTTCGCAAAAAGGTGTATGGGTGTCTTGAAGCAGCAGGGGGAACGATTCCATGGTCTTGATATAACTCTTAATACAACTCATTATAACTGGAGCCAACCGGATTCATTATTAAAAATGAGCTTGGAACATTCAGGTTGGATTCAGCTCTGTTCATCGGAAGGGGGGCTTTTCGAGTATGGTTCGGATTCAGATATCATTGAGAATTTAAATCGTTTCTTTGAAAATTCCCCAGCGGATGCCCGTGTCACGGGTTCATTAATTTTCGACCGAGCGCATGTAAATCCGGGATACCTTGGATTTACGGAGTTTATTGGTGTGCAAATTAGGTATCTTGGATTGGAAGGGTTACAGAAGATTTTAAATCAAACTTCGTGGGTATTAGAAGAATCGCATGAAATTGAAAAAATCTATATTCTATTTTCGCTGAAGAAAGCGTGAAATTATATTGAAATGATTGGATGAGGGGCTGGTACCAATGTCGGTACTACCTCTATTTTTTTTGCGGAAATTCATAGAAAACAAACGGGGAATTATGTATTTATTGTTTTTGCTAAAAATTATGTGCAATTCAGAGTACGATACATATAAAATGCCATTTCCTTTTGCATTTCTCCTAATTGGCTTCTTTATATAGGGCGTAGAAAAGATTGCTACTTTTTTTGTATATTGGTAAAATAAGTTCTTGGGTCTTACTTGTTTTTATCGGTATAATATTTGTCGCTTAACGTAAAGAAATTAGTTACAAAGCTTCCATAATATTTAAAGGGGGTTACAGCAACGATCCCCTCTTTTTGGAGCCACTCACGAACGTAAAGCAAGAGAAGAGGCTATATGAACTATTCTCCTATCTTGTTTAGATTAAATCAGTTACTGCAATTGGAACAGGTATATGAAACTCAATATCTGGAGGATTGATTAGAATCTAGTCGACATTCTGATGGATCATGTTTTTCTAGCAATCTATCAATTCTGATGGAATTGATAGATTGCTAGAGAATGGAAAATGATTATCCGTATATTCCAAAGCAAATGTAACAAAGTGTCCTTCCATAATTAAGGGTAAAACCAAAATACGTTGTTTTAAAGAATGATTTGTTAGAACTGGTTATAAGTAATAAAACAGAAAAGAGGATCACATGTTAGATACTTTACAGAGAAGTAAAAAGTTTTTTTTATTATGTCTTATTTTTTTAGTGCTTTTAACCGCTTGTGGTAATACAGATGTTAAGACATCTAAAGCTTCATTACCACCGGCTCAATCCAATATAGATACATCATTAAAAGCACCAAATTGGGTAGATAAAAGTCCTATCCAACAGTCTCCTAATTTTACGGAAGATAAAAAAGTAAAATCGGTTGTGAATTTAATAGCAACGGGTGATAATTTATACCATGACGCAGTAATTAAAGATGGCAAACAAAAAGACGGTTCATATGATTATAACTATATTTATGAAAATATCAAAAAAGCTGTTAAATCAAGTGATCTTGCTATAGTGAACCAGGAGACCCCGATTGCAGGAAATAATTTGAAAGTACAGGGATATCCTACTTTCAATACACCTGAAGAAGTGGGTCAATCTTTAGTGGATACTGGATTCAATATAGTGACTCAAGCGACAAATCACGCTATGGATATGGGTATTAAAGGTGTTGCGAATACAAGAGAATACTGGAAGAAATATCCGGATGTTATCCCGGTAGGCATTAATGAGAGTCAAAACGAGCGCAATGAAATAAAAACGATTACAAAAAATGGGATTAGTTTTGCATTACTTAATTATACATATGGTACGAATGGAATTAAAATTCCAGCTGATAAGTCTTGGGCATTAAATTTAATTGATAAAAAAGCGATACAAAATGATGTGGAAAAGGCAAAGAGTAGTTCTGATATGGTGATTGTTATGGTGCATTGGGGAGTTGAATATACCACTACACCTTCAAAACAACAAAAAGAAGTTGCTCAATATTTAACAGATTTAGGTGTAGATGTAGTAATTGGAAATCATCCACATGTAATTCAACCAATTGAGTGGAAACAAAATAAAGATGGACATCAAACGCTAATCTATTATTCTCTTGGAAATCTTATTTCTGCTCAAGAAAAATTAGAAACATTGGTTGGAGGATTATCCTATATACAATTTGTTAAGTATGAAGATAAAACTTTTGGTATACGACAAGCGGCACTCGTACCGACAGTAACCGACTATGCTGATGGTAAGAAACAATTTAAAATTCAATTTTTAAAAGATTATTCGGATGAAAATTCTAAAAATCATGGGATTAAAAAATTTGTAGGTCCCGTTTCTTTGAAGGATTTCAAGGATATTCCTAGAGATGTGTTGGGAAATTGGTATAAAGACTAATAAACAAAAAGGGAATGAGATACAATTAAAAAATTTATAATTTTAGCATTGGTATTGACATTGGGATGGAGCCTTGCTGCTTGTAGTGGAAAGCAAACATCTCAGGAAACTACTAATAATAACGATAAAAATAAAAATGAGATAAATGTGAATAAAAAAGATGTTTTACCTATCTCTGATCTTAATGATTGGAGAATTATCCTTGTAAATAGAGAGCATATGTTACCAAAGGAACTAGGAATTGAATTAACAAGTATTACCCAAAATGCTAAGCCAAATATGAAAATCGATAGCAGAATTGCAACTTCCTATCAGGATATGGTAACAGCTGCAAAAAAAGAGGGGATCAATCTTTATTTAAGATCAAGTTATCGAGCTATAAAATTACAACAAACGTATTATGATGCTTCAGTTAAAAGCTATAAATCTCAAGGTTTGTCGGATAAAGAGGCTAGTGCTAAGGCATTGGAATATCTTCAGTATCCTGGCGCAAGTGAACATCATACTGGATTAGCATTAGACATTATTTCAGTTGAATGGCAGAATACTGTAGAAGATTTAAATGCAAAATTTGAAACTACCGATGCATTCAAATGGTTAGATAAGAATGCTGCAGAGTATGGGTTTATTCTCCGCTATCCAAAAGATAAAGAGAATATTACTGGCATTAAGTATGAGCCATGGCACTATCGTTACGTAGGAAAAGAAGTTGCTGTTTATCTAAAAGAAAAAGGGTTAACTTTAGAAGAGTATTGCGAAAAAATTAAGTCTAGCAAATAAAAATACACTTGGATTCTATTAAAAAGCCATATCTGGTGGAAGTATTAACCTTCCTCCTAGTATTGCGAAAACGGTGTATGATAATTTGAGCACGTATGAACCAGTTATCGTGTGAAAAGATATATGTATCAAGAAATTAAATTTATAAAAGAAGCAGTGAAAAAGGATCTGATATTCATATCAGATTCTTTTTCATTCGTAACATAGAATACTTGCTTACTGTATCTGCTTAACTAGGCTTTAGAGACTGCCTACTTTCCAGATGCTACAATATTAACCTCGCCATCTTTTTTGTTTTGGATGTTAGCTTTTCTTAGCTTGATAGACATGTGGAGGTAGCCCAAACACTGCGATTGGTAGTGTTTTTTATTTGTTAGCATCTTACAAATTTTGTTAAGATGAAATAGTTGGTGTAGGGAAAATATTTTAGGAGCTGAATAGGGTGAAGAGATATTTTGTTAATAATCGACATAAGAAAGTACACATCACAGAATGGGGTAATAAGAAAAATCCGGTTATCTTTTGTTTACATGGATTAGGTGGCTCTAGTCTTACTTTTATAGAAGTGGCTGACAAACTAAAAGATGAGTATAGATTTGTTACATGTTTTGTGCAACTAACAAATCAGATGATGTTCACTATTGCTTTCATTTCTGCAATAACGAATTCTACAATAGATGATAGAACGTATATTTGGTATAATTGAAACATACTACTTAAAATGATGCACATGAGTTATAAAATTTATGTAAAGAGGTAAGGACTACATAACAATAACTAAATTTAAAAGTTCTAGTACATATAAGATTCAGTTCATGTTAAGCAAATTCATTATCAGAAAGGAAAAGATGTAATGAATCAAATTTCATTTGAAGATTTATTTGAAGAGGAAAAAGAAACGGTGGAGGTAGCTGAGATACCAGTACCTTTATCGCCATTGCAACAAGATATATTGGGATTATTTAATTCTGAAGAAATAAGTGCACTTGAGCTATGTGAACAATTAGTACGAGCTGGTAAAATACCCGATGAAAGATTCACTACGAATAAGCCGAAAGCATATGGACAAGTATGCTTACTATTAGAAGGTTTTGTTAAAGAAGGAAAGCTGGTTTTTGTCAAAAGTGATGAGAAAAGAGATAGGGTATATAAAGTGAAACTTTAATCAGTGGGGGGCATCCCCCACTGATTATTAGCCTACACCAATCGGGCGTTTACGGGCAGTTATTCTCCCGCCTAACTTCTTTGCTCCAGCCGAATTTTGAGGTGGGAGTCTTACTGCCCACAAATAGCGGGATAAAATGAAAGAAGAAGTTTCTAACACATAAGTTGTACAGGGTATAGTAAAGAAATAAGGATGAAGCATCATTAAGCATGTAAAGAAAAGTTAAAGTTATGTAGGGACTAGGTTTAAACGGCCTAGTCCCTTATATAAGTGGGAAATGTAAAAAAAATTTTTTGTTTGGCTTTTTCTTCGCGTTGCCATGTTATCCTTTAATAAAGCGATAAATGAAACTAAAACTTAATCACGTGAGGTTAGTTATAAATGATAAAGAAGTTTACTAGAGTAGTATTAACGGCGGTTATGCCAATATGTCTTATTACGGGTTGTGGAACTGCTGAAAAAACTGAAGCACAAGAGCCGAAAGCGGTACAAGCGGAGAAAAAGGATTATACGGATTACTCATACGGTAGCAAAGGTATATTAGTAAGCGGAAAAGCGAAAGAACGTCTACAATACGAGGTTGGATATATGGATGATAACAAGTTAATTGGAATCGATGAAACTATTGAGGACTGTATTATTTTAGATAATAAAGATGAAGCAAGCCACATTTGGAAACAAATAGAGCGCGGATCTATTATTGAAGTGCAATATGGTAAGGACCGCAAAGACATCGTAGGCGTACAATTAGTAGGAGATCGTGAGCCATACGAAATTAGTGACAAGCTAGATCGAAATACGATAAACGAGATTGTTGGACAAGTTAAAGGTAATTTGTAATAGAGGTATTTCACTAGTATATGATCTATTATCATGACATGGCGAATCGCATACATAAAAGTTTGGAATCAACGGCATTTTTAATATGAAAATGCCGTTGATTTATTTTAAAAAGTAAATGGTATTCTATAATCTTGTAGAAAAATACGTATTAAAAAATATACAAATGAATTATTCTTCTTTTAGTTGTGATGATCGCCGTAAGGTCATTGTCCAGAATAAAAGAGCACAAGTACTAACGGATGCACCTAATATACAAACTCCGTTCCATCCGTAGCTTGCATAAATGTTTGTGGAAAGAATGGCGCCTGTAGCACTGCCGATAGAATAAAAAATCATGTAACTGGCAGTGAGGCGACTTCTCGCTTCTGGACGCACTGTGAAAAGCATGCTTTGATTGGTGACATGTACAGCTTGCACAGCTAAATCTAAAAGGATAACACCGATAACTAGTAGGAATAGAGAATGGTTCATTAATTTAATTAGGAGCCATGAAAGTAATAATAAGGATAAGGCTATGCCAGTAGTTCTCTCTCCGAATCCGCGATCAGCAAGTTGTCCCGCTTTAGTAGCAGCTAATGCACCAGCAACTCCAGCAAGACCAAATGCTCCGATAGCTGTATGTGATAGATTATATGGTGCAGCACTTAGAGGTAAAACTAATGAAGTCCATAAAATACTGAATGAAGTGAAAATGAGCAATGCTAATATTCCGCGAATACGTAAGATCCTTTCTTCTACAAATAATAAGAGAACAGAACGTAATAATTTACGATAGGTCATAGCTGTTTTTTTATGTTCAAGACTAGGTAAATTACGATATAACAAACCAATTACGAAGAGCATAAGTACAGCAGAGGTAAGATAAACGGAACGCCATCCCGCTAGATCTGTTAATGTTCCGGCAAATGTACGTGCAAGTAGAATTCCTATTACGACACCACTCGTGACGAAACCTACTATTCGCCCACGGTCTTTTGGGTTAGCTAAAATGGATGCGTATGCGACGAGTGTCTGCGTAACAGTCGCAAGAATTCCGACTAAGGCCATACCTATAAAAAGTACGGTACTGGAAGGAGCGACTCCGACCACAATTAAAGCGAAAACGGATAAAAGCATTTGAACAATGATAAGTCTTTTTTGGTTTAACAAATCACCAAGTGGAACTAATAAAAGTAATCCGAGTGCATAACAAACTTGAGTAATCGTAATAACGACACCAATAGTTGAATGGTTGATCTTAAACGCATTTGATAAAGAATCAAGTAGAGGATGAGCGAAGTATATATTCGCCACAGCCATCCCGCAAGCTATTGAAAATAATAGAGTTATATAGCGGGGCATGATTGTATTGATAGGTGATTGGAACTGATCATTATTCTGTGTAAGAGCAGTTGTCATTTTTTCTTTAGCATCCATAATATCATCTCCTTTTGTTTTTAAAATAATGTACCGAACGATATGTTATTTCGTAAGTTAAATATAATCAGGGATAAGTTGCTATGTCAAGTGAATTGTAAATTAAATTCAGTTTCTTTTGACATATCATTTATAATTTAATACGATATATAATATACTGATTAGTACATAAAAACGTGATTTATAATTTAGAAAACAGGTGAAAAAAGAGGAGGGATTAAATGGCCCGACTACGTGAATTTGATAAAGAAAAAGCTTTGGATGCTGCTATGCAACTTTTTTGGGAGAAAGGATACGCTGCTACTTCATTAAGTGATCTAACTGCTAAAATGGAAATACAAAGACCGAGTTTATATGCGGCATTTGGTGATAAAGAAGGGCTATTTGAAGCTGCATTACGGAGATACACGAATTTACACGCAGCTAGCATTCGAACAAAACTTCAAAAAGAACAATCTGTAAAAGAGGCCATTCGTATATTTTTTGAAAATATGGTGGAAGAGGAATATAAAAAAGAATCAAATAAAGGCTGTTTTTGTATTAACACAATGGTTGAGATTGCCCCTCATAATGAAAAATTTGAAGTGCTGACTAGAGAACATCAAATGTATCTTTCAGTTATATTTCAAGAATTAATCGCCAAAGGCATTCAGTCTGGAGAACTGCAAAGTGATGTGAATGCTAAAGCATTGGCACAAACGCTAGTCACTTCATTAATTGGATTAACAGTGTTAATGAAATCTCGCCCAGAACGTTCAGTTGTAGATAATTCGGTATGTATCATATTATCGTTACTAAAATAAATGTAACAGAATCGTATTTCAATCAACTATGTCGATTATAGACACTTTTATTTATAAACTTTTAACTTTAAGCACTGAATTGTCTACGAAGGCAACAAGTGCTTTTTATTTTCGTGTAAATATGAGCAGGTGAATCATAATGGTTGTCTGCAATATATGAAGATTGTTGAGACATTTGTAATTAGGCATCGGATAAGAGAGGAATGAAAACACTATATAAGCCCCTTCGAAGCCCATTATAAGCACCTACCAAGTAATAAATCACTAAGAAAAAACAAAACAAAAACAACTACAAGAACAAAACAAGCGCGAAAAAATAAAACCGGCGTAGTAGTAGTTAAAAAAATTTGGAATTCAAATGCAAAAATAAACCCCTCATTCCTATATGTATATTGAAGGATTGAAATTTTCCTTTTTATGAATAAAAGGAGGTGGGAAACATATGGCGGTGTACCGTAATGTGCAGGTGAACTTTTGGCAAGATGAATTCATATTAGATTTAACGCCAGAAGAGCGTTATTTTTACATATATTTGTTAACTGGTACGAAAACGAAGCAATGTGGTATTTACATATTACCGAAGCGTTTGGCAGAGCTTGAAACTGGTTACAGTATGGAGACTGTTGAGAAGTTATTGAACCGGTTTGTGAAATACGGGAAGATTTTATATGATGCGGAAACGAAAGAGTTATTCATTATAAATTGGTTACACTATAATCCTATTTTTAATACGAACATAGAGAAATGTGTATTACGTGAGCTGAAAATGGTGAAAAGTAAAGAGTTCCTACATAAGTTTTTACGTAAATGTCTTGAAGAAGAATGCAAGATTCCGTTATTACTTCAGTATTTTGGTATGCCAGAGGAAGAGGTTAGTAGTAATTCACAACAAGCAATTATTCAAGAGAAGGAAGAGAAGGAAGAGGTAGAAAGAGTAGAGGATGCCACTTCGCATAGTGAAGTTTATAAATTTTACGAACAAAACATTAGTAGTCTATCTCCATATATCGCGAAGGAATTAAAGGAATGGATGCAAAGAGTTTCAGGAGATAAAGTACTAGAGGCACTTAAAATTGCGTTTGAACATAATAAGGGGACACTTGCTTATGTAAAGGGTATCTTGAGGAATTGGTGTAGCGAATATAGTGGAGAAAAGTGTGTAATGGGAAGTTTAGAGAGAAGGAGAAGTGTTTTGAGTAGTGTTTTTTAATTTACATAAATTTAATGCAGAATATACGTTCGTATGCGGTGGGTTGTATGCTATACTACAATTAAATAAGGGGATTTTTATAATAGATAAAAAGATGCGGGGGAACAAAGTTTGACTACTAATACATCTCAGTTGTTTCAATATATTCATATGACAGAAGAACAGGAACAATTATCATCACGTTATTTAGAAACGAGAGAAGAAGAGATTTTAAATAATATTCAACTAACGACAATTAGAGATCAAAAAAGAGGCGATTTTGCCGAGCAATTTATAAATGATTTTAGAAAAGTATATAAACAAGATCCGGATTTCTTTCGGTTATTTTACCATATACTCGAGGGACAATTATTAAATGTTCTTGTAGTACGTTTTGCACATGTAAGTTTTCCTGAAATGAAGGTTTATTTAGAAAAAAGTGCACTTCCTTTAGACAAACTTGTAGCAATTGCATGTAAATATTTATCCAGTATTTCAAGTTATGTGAATGAAGCAGATGTTTTTCTTAGAGAATTAACAAAAGAGAACCCGAACTATATAGATGAACAATTACACGCTTTACCAACTCAGCAACAATTAACATTACTTCTTGTAATATTCGATGTAGATTATGAAAAGTTTCGTACATATAGTTCTTTATTGAATGAGAGATTAGAAGAGCATGCAGAATTTATATTGAGACTACCAGGAGAAAAGGAAAAGGTTGAAGCGGTTAAACAATATATGAAAGGTAAAGATGATAGTGAAGTATTTATAGGTGGGAATTTATCAGAACATATTTGGCGATTATTATTTAGTGTTCATAAGTATTCAAATGTTGCGAGGCGATATGTTGAGATATTAGCGAAGAAAAATGTGTGGAGTTTTATAAACTATGCAACACGTTATATGTGTCACACTCTCGGCCAGCCTCAAAACTACAAAAGAACAGGTAGTGTAAATAAGAAAACATATGAAGAGATTCAAATGTTTTGTAAACAGTTTTGGGTTTCTGAGGAAAGATTCTTTGCACACCGGCTGAGGCAACATGATTTGAATAGTGAAGATTTCTGTAAGACGTATGAATATGAATTACTATGCTTCATGGTGGAAGAAAATCCTGGATTTGTTCAACGTACTTTGCATTATTTAAGTAAAATTAATTATCTCATCATCGCACGAATGTTAGCTGAAAAAGGACATGAGCTAAATAGAGGGAAAATGCGAGAAGAATTTTTTGTGGCTGCTTTGCAAATTAAATTGTCTACAGTGCGGGATACATATCGTGATTATTTAATAGGGAAAGTGTCACTTGAGGATATGAAGCAAATACT
Organism: Bacillus sp. RC51; assembly: GCF_044908115.1. Taxonomy (NCBI): domain Bacteria; kingdom Bacillati; phylum Bacillota; class Bacilli; order Caryophanales; family Bacillaceae; genus Bacillus; species Bacillus sp. RC51. The sequence continues at coordinate 18,600 of NZ_JBIYCW010000008.1, forward strand.
TAAAAATCCGAAATATAGAAGTATGTATTGGGGTATGCCGGTGTTAGAGGTTGTACTTCTTTGGGATGTAGATGATGTAGCGAAGAGGGAAGCTGTACTTACACTACAATTCGGAGATGATTATAGTGTGAATTTATATGAACTTCTTTACGAATGTTCTGTCAGAGGGATAGAACCGAAACAAGTATTAGAAGATCTTCTTTCGTATGGGTTAAGTAAGGAAAAGCTTATCGCTTATGCAGTTGAACAAGCTGCATGCTACAGTGAAGAGAGAAATAAGGCGAAGGAAGCGCTCGTTCATGTCATTGTAAAAGAGCAAGCATACATAATTGAACGATTTGATGAGTATTCTGCTGTGGCAAAAGCATATATTTTAGAAGAGTTAGCAAGGGATAACATGGTTAAAATGCGTCCAATTTTAATCAAAAGCTTAGGCGCTTCATCTAAAAAAATGCGTGAGTCTGTAGTTAAACTTCTTTCAAAAGATGTAGAAGCGGCAGAAGATGTAGCAGTTGAACTTAATAATAAAAAGAAAATTGTCCGTGAACATGTGATGGAAATACTTATAGATTATAAGATTGAAAAATATATGCAACTTGTACAGGAAGCTTTACAAGAAAAGAAGAATGCCCCTTTTATTGAGAAGTTTGCTCCATTACTTGAAATAGGAAAAGTAGGAGGAGATTCAAGAAATATCGAAGAACTTTGTAGTCGTATAGTAACGGAACAAAAAAGAAATGCACTTGTACAGTGGATTGGGTTTGAACCAACGATCCGTCTTCGCGATTCAAAGGAAATAGCAGACGCAACAGTTCCGTTAGCTTATATACAGCAGTATATTTCAGATTCTGTTATTGAGAAGAAAGAGGCAGCTGAAGTAATTGGTAGTACTTTAAATGAACAAGACTTGAAAGAGTATGTACAAGTAATATATCAAATATGGATTTCTCAAGATGCAGATGTGAAGAAACGGGGAATCCTTTCATTATATGGAATGTTTAGTGATGACAAAATGGTAGGCATACTTAAAAAGCAAATTGATGAATGGGTGCTTCATATGAGAGGAAAGATTGCAGCGGATGCTGTTCGCGCTCTGGGGTTGTCCTCATCTAAGCTTGCACTTGAGTCTATTCATGCGATGGCATTTAAATATAAGCATAAGTTAGTGCGTAATGCGGCAAAAGAAGCACTAAGTCTTGCTGCGAAAACACGTGGTATAACGGAAGAAGAGCTGGAAGATCAATTGGTACCAAACCTTGGTTTCAATATACGTGGTGAAAAGAAGATTGATTTTGGAAATAGATGTTTTACTGCTATTTTAACTTCAGAGTCAAAAATTGAATTAGCGACAGAAGAAGGAAAACGTATGAAGTCACTTCCAAAGCCGAATGCAAAAGATGATGTAGAAAAAGCTGAAGAAGCTAAGAAAGAGTTAACCTCTTTAAAGAAGGATCTTCGAAGTACTCTTTCCATGCAGAAACAACGTTTGGAAGCCGCGCTATCACTAAAGCGCTATTGGTCATACGATACGTGGAAGCCGGTATTTATGGAAAATCCAATTATGAAGCAATTTGCCATTTCACTTATTTGGGGTGAATATACGGAAGGAAAGTTGCTAAAAACGTTCCGATGTGCGGAGGATGATATGTTTTATTCAATGATAGGAGAGAATCATGAATTTTCATCTGGAACTGTTATCGGTTTAATTCATCCGTTAGAATTATCCGGGGCGGAAAAGGAGTTGTGGAAAGAGCAACTGACCAATTCGGGAATTGTCCAGCCATTCCTACAAATTGAACGTCCAGTGTTTGTAGTAGAGGAAAATGATGAGGTTGCTGCTGAGAGATTTGGCGGTATTTTACTAAATGGTCGCTCATTATTCGGTAAGATGACGAAACTTGGATGGACTCGCGGATCTGTTCAAGATGGCGGTGTTTATTATACGTTTTATAAAGAAGATACTCGCACTGGATTAGGGGCAGAGCTTTCATTTAGCGGAGCGCCGATTGGATATGAAGGTGAAGAAGATGTATGTGTATTTGAGATTCAATTTTATAAAGCCGGTACAGTGAACCGTGGTTCATATGAATATGACGAAATTGATGATGAGAGACGCATTGTACCAAAACAAGTAGATAAGCGCTTCTTTAGTGAAGTATTATATGATGTGCAATTAACGACCGAGTCAAATCTTGGTCATAATGAAAGCTGGCGTAGCGGACGATAAGAAAAACCCCCTTCATTGATAGGAAAATGAAGGGGGTTTTTCAATTTTTCTAAAAGGTTCTTTCACAATAGAAGCGAATAGATTGAGAGAGGAGGGATTGTATGGAAGTCGTCATAAAAAAGAAACGAAATAGGGGAAAAAGAATTTTTATTTGGTCTAGTAGTATTGTTCTTTTTTTGTTTATTTGCGCTATGATTTTTTTGAACATATATACGTTGAGTTCTATGCCAAAGATAGATGGAACGATAAAACTTGAGGATTTACAACATGCTGTTGCGGTGAAACGAGATAGTAAAGGTGTACCACATATTAAAGCGGAAAATGCGCATGATTTATATTTCTCGCAAGGGTATGTACAAGCGCAAGATCGTTTGTTTCAAATGGATTTAAGTAGAAGGCAAGCTTCTGGAATGTTAAGTGAAGTTGTTGGGGAAGCAGCTGTTGATCGAGATAAATTGTTTCGAACGCTCGGTTTACGGCGAGCGGCAGAAGCATCTGTTAGTCAATATGACGGGGAAGCGAAATATGCCCTGCAGTCATTCGCGGATGGGGTGAATACTTTTATACGTGAAGCGAAGGCCGAAAAGAAATTGCCAGTGGAGTTTACTCTATTAGGTTATGAACCTGCTGAATGGTCAATCGTGGATTCTTTAACGATTGGAAAGTATATGGCGTTTGATTTAGGAGGACATTGGCACGGACAAGCATTTCGATATTGGGCGTTGAAAAATCTTCCGGAAGAGCAAGCAAATGAACTATTTCCTACATATCCGAAAGATGCACCTAGATTGCTAGCTGAACTGAAAAATACAAATGTGGACGTAGCACAAAGTTTTGCAAAAACGATCATTCCGCCTGAGTTTAACGGTAGTAATAACTGGGGCATAAGCGGTGAGAAGAGTGCGTCTGGTAAGCCAATTTTAGCAGATGATCCTCATTTATCTCTTGCGACGCCTTCTATTTGGTATCAATCGCAACTTGAAATGAAAGATTTAAATGTGAGTGGCGTTATTTTCGCAGGAGTACCAGGTGTTATATTAGGTCACAATGACAAAATAGCATGGGGCGTTACGAATACTGGTCCTGATGTGCAAGATTTATATATTGAGAAGCGAAATCCTAATAATGAAAATGAATTTTTGTATAACGATAAGTGGGAAAAAGCTACGGTTGTTGATGAATCTATTAAAGTAAAAGGCGGGAAAACAATTCCGTATAACGTGACGGTTACGAGGCATGGTCCAGTAATTTCAGAGTTTGCAGATAAAGGGAAAGAGAAAACGAAAACAGTATTCGCTTTGAAATGGACTGCTTTAGAGCCATCAGCTGAATTAAAGGCTGTATTAAATATGAATAAAGCGAAAGACTGGAATGAGTTTGAAACTGCTCTTCAAGATTTTCATACACCAACTCAAAACTTTGTGTTTGCATCAAATGACGGAACCATTGCTTACAAAGCGAATGGAAATATACCAGTACGTAAAAAAGGTGATGGTAGTTTGCCAGTGCCAGGATGGACAGATGAATATGAATGGGAAGGGTATATTCCGTTTGATCAGCTACCGAAAGTAATAAATCCAAAACAAGGGTTTATTTCAACTGCAAATAATAAAATTGTTGATGACGATTATCCATACCATATTAGTAATACGTGGGCGCAGCCGTATAGGCAAATGCGTATTCAAGAGTTTTTACAAGAGAAGGAAAAGTATACGGTGAAAGATTTAGAAGATTTACAGATGGATCAAAAAAATTTATATGGGAAAGAGTTTAGTCCTATATTGTTAAAAGAGTTAAATAAAGCATCTTTAAATGAAGTAGAGAAAGAAGGCGTAAAACAATTAACAAAGTGGAATTTTTACGATAGTAAAGATGAAGCGGCACCATTAATATTCCATTTGTTAATGAAAGAGATTTCGAATACGCTATTTTCAAAAGAAATACCGAAAGATGTGATGGAGTTATTTGAAGGGAAGTCACAAGTAGTTGATGAATTGATTCGTAAACAAGTAGCAGGAGAAAATAGCGCTTGGTTTACGAAGTACGGAGGCTTCACAGAAGTTGTACATACATCGTACGTAAATGTAATGAAGAACTTGCAGAAGGAGTATGGACCGAATGTTGGAGAATGGAAGTGGGGCGATTACCATCAACTTGCTTTTACACATCCGATTTCGAGATCATCTAGTATGTTAGCATTACTTGCATTTAATCGTGAGAAACCAGTTCCAATTGGCGGAAGCCAAGTTACCGTTCAAGCAGCAAGTTACGGAGATAACGGTATTGTCAATCACGGAGCTTCTTGGCGATTCGTTATTGATACGAAAGATATGTCAAACGGTTATCATATCGTAGGGCCAGGACAATCAGGAAACTTTAGAAGCGATTGGTATCATGATCAAATAGATGATTGGGTAAACGGAACGTATCATACGACTACACTGAATATGGAGGGAATAGAAGGGAAAGTGTTAACTTTACAGCCGAAGTGATAATATTTCCACTGATGAAAACTGTTAAATTAGAACATAACCCAGTTCTTAAATCATTTTAAAAGCCTACTATCAGTTAAATTGATAGTAGGCTTTTGTATTTTAGAGAATAAGATTCAATGATTTTATTATGACAAAACAGTAAGTGTTTTAACATTTACTTATACGATAACGGGGCTTATTTACTCTGTTACAAAAGAAACCACACAAAGCGTTCTTTTTCTTTGTTGCTCATTTTTATACACCGCATAACATTTTATTATTCAATAATTCCAATTTCTAGAGCCTTTTGAACAGCTTCTTCTTTGTTACGAACTCCTAACTTTGTATAAGCTGTGGAAGCATAGTTTCTGACCGTACCATTCGATAAATATAACCTTGATGCTATGGTAGTGTATCGAAGTCCTTTTGCTACTAACTGCAATATTTCTATCTCTCTAGCTGTTAGCTCATAAGCATTTGCTTTTGATTGTGGTGTCTCGATTTGCTCATCAAACTTCTCAAATATTTTGTGAGACATTCCCTGATCAATCAGTGTCCCACCTTTGTGAATAAGTCGGATCGTATTAGCTAGCTCCAACGTTTCAATAGATTTAAGTAGAAAACCATCCGCACCGTTGCGAAGTGATTCCAACGCCTGTTCGGTATCTTGAAAAGTTGTAAAAATCAATACACGGATATGTGGCCATTGTTGCTTAATCTTTTTGGTTGCTTCGACACCATCCATGTGCTGCATATCTAAATCCATAAGTATAACATGGGGTTGAAGGCGCCCGCACAAATCGATGGCTTGATTGCCATCCTCAGCCAAACCGACTACATTTAAATCTTCATATCTATCGAGTAGTGTCCTCAAACTTTCCCGAACAAATGGCTGATCGTCTACAATTAACAAACGAATAAGTCCATCTTTTATTTCAGTTTGTCGCGGTATGGTACATGTAACAAGCATTCCTTCCTCTGGCTTTGTATATACAGACAATTGACCTTGCAAATTCATTGCCCGTTCTTTCATCGCATTCATACCGAAGCCTTCTTGCCATTCTATATTTCCTTTTCCATTATCTTGAACTTCTAACCTCGTATATTGTTGTTCAAACTGCAATGAAACTATAATTTCAGTCCCCTGGCCATGACGTACTGCATTCGTAAGGGACTCTTGTAAGCAACGAATGAATGCGATCTTCGCTTGCCGAGATAGTTGATATTCCTCTCCGAATGTCCTAAAACTTACATTCACCTGAGCGTGCTCCTGAAATTCGGCTCCAAGATTTTGTAGAGATTGAATCAAGGAAGGGGATTGACACGGAGAATCCATTTGATGTAGGTAACCTCTCACGTCCTCAATACTTTTACGTCCCATTTCAAGCAGAGAATCTAGCCTCTGTATACCCATCTCAGTAGCAAGTTCGGTACGCAACGTTTCCATCCCCATAATAATAGAAGTATAAGCGTGACCAACTGTATCATGAAGCTCGCTCGACAGCCTGTTCCGTTCTTCTGCCAGTGTAATGCGTTCAATCTGAGACATATATTGCTCAAGTACTGCATTTTGTTTACGAATCGCTTCGTTTTGCTTATGATTGACGATTAATAAATGGAAAGCGAAGCCCATTACATAAGCAAGTCCATAGTAGGTAACCAAAATCCAATAGCTATTACTTGGTGCAACCGCATGGAAAATTCCAGTTGTTATAAAAACTGTTGTTGGAGCTGTCCAATAATAGGACAAATGCTTACTATTCGCAGCAATCAGAAAAACCGATATAAGAAATGTCTTGTTAGCTTCCGGAAATAAAGAGGTTAAATATATACACAGTCCACCATATAGCAGTATTTCTGTGAACAAGTAATATTTGTAATTGAACAGTAAGGCTACCCATGGAATAGAGAAGGCAACAACCTCCCAAAAAATAATAATCCAAAGTGGCAATGTTAAACCATCCTGAAAATCTAATGTGATTAGGACGATAGAGACACTAACAAGTATACGGACTCCTAACATAATCCAATCGTACCAAAACCAATACTTAACCATATCTAACAAGTCATTTACCCCCTAAGTAGCCTACCTTTTTACTTCATATATTATAATTTAATCCTTCATGCCTATTATACTTTTAAATTTAAAACTGCGATACTACTCACAGATTGCAAACTTCTATCGATTTAGTTGCCGAATCATGCTACGTGTATAGCCCCCAAGTTTCTTTGTCAAACCATCTACTATTCTAATACTTATGGCGGTAAATACTATACCCATAAACATTACAAAGAGGGACTTGGCAAAAGTATCTATCTGTATGAATATAATATTCATTTCGATGTATTGATACAGTAGTGGTGCCAACAGCAACATAAGTGGCATTACATAAAAAATGATTGCACTAATGAGACTGAAAATGCCAATCACTAATTTCTGCATTAACCAAAAGACAGCAGACCAAGTACGACGATCTGTAAGCACTAATTTCACCTGAGTCCAGTTCGATGTATCTATTGTTATACTTCTATCATAAGAGTCTGTTGAAATATCTGTATAAATTTTCGTCTGTATACGCTCGAATTGGATAAAAGGTGTAGTAGTCTGTAGTACACGTATAACTAGTGGAATCCCAATTACCGTAAATGAAAGGGTGAAGCTGAATAGCAGAGCTATTAGGTAAAAACAAAAATAAAACAAGCCTGTAACGAAAGTTAGCAATAAAAAATAACCATTCTGGATGAATCTTGATTTCATAAAGTTCATCGCTCCTATCTATGTAATAACCGGATTATACTGCTTTTTTTGTCATTCTCACTAGTGTAAAAGTGTCATATGACAGTTTTAAATGATGTTAAAAAGAGGAGAGTAACCTACTTCTGGTTAAAAAAGTTGCTTTTATTAATCTCCACAAAACAATCCCTTCTTGCAGATGCAAGAAGGGATTGTTTTGTACTTTTATTTAATATGAGATGGACTTGTTTTTCGAATGTGAAAAATAATATCAAATTGCTCAAGCAATGATTTATCAAAGTATGCCGATTCGTTTGGGAAGATTTGTCCCCCTATACTTAGTAATGGTCTTTTTGCTTTAACCCATTTCTCTGCTTGTCCTTTAAGGTGACGGTTATCCAATAAAAACATGTTATATGGTACTTTTCCAAGGGTATAATTAAAACTATTTACATTTTGTGGAATATCACGTGTTGTAATCTTACCTCCAGTGGAAGGGTCATATTCGCTGTATAAGGTGAAATTCCCCTCCGTAGTTGTACTACCAATTGTGACATAATTATTGTCTAAACGTTCCTTCAAAAACTGCCCCGCAACATAAGGGTATAATTTCTCATCGATAATTCCTTTAGCTATATGAATATTGTGTCCCCATACCATCGTTTTACCACCCAATGTCTCTTGTGCCCACATTGCATGATCTGCCAAGTATTGCTCATGTAGCTTTAACATACTTGGATAGTCGCTAGGAATTAGCATTGTGGTAAATTTTTCTATTGCACTTGCCGTTGCTTTCGCCCAGATGTACTCGGGTAAAACTATTTCTGTGTTGGCTTGATTATTCTCATCTTTTAGTAATCGAGCTACTTTCTCAGCGTTTGCTTTGAACTTTTCTTTTATTTCAGGAGCAAGGTTCATATATTCCTGTGTACTTCCATTAAAAGCCGACAATTCTTTATAATTTTCTTCTACTTCTGCCAGCAAATCTGGTCGATGCAGCCTTACATAATCAATTACTTTATTAAAGCAACCTTGGTCCAATTCCTTTAAGTCGAGCCCGATAAATTGGATCTTTTTTTTATTGGATGGATCAGCATTATAATCTTTCATCCACTCAATCATGGCTATGATTTCATCAGTAGGATATAACAAGTTTAAAAATTCCCTAGGGTTTCCTTTTCCTGTTTGGATATATTCATTTAGCTTTAAGCCGTTTCCCCAATCTTCTTCCATTGTGAAATTTGTAAAACCCATCTCAGTAACCAAATATTTCACAAGTCGAAACTTCATAGTGAAAATTTCAGAGCTTCCATGAGTATTCTCTCCTAATCCTACATATTGTGCACTCCCAATCATCTTCTTAAGTGGTTTTAAATCCTCAAATGATTTTGACGGCTCTATCGTTTTTAATTGGTAAGCCTGTGATTGTATTGATTTAACTATATTTTTTTGGATTGATTGGCCTGAATTTTCGACTGCTACTGTTTGAGCCTTTCCTACTTCTACACATCCTGTGACTAATAAAGCTGTACTAACCATTGCAATTATTCTTTTCTTATTCATTTTTTTCCACCTCAATTGAATTATTTTTAAAAGCAAGATTGATTCATGTACTTGCACGAATCAATTGCCTTAATTCAATTGTTATCTATCCCATATCATATTTTCTAGTTACATATTGTCATAAGGTTAATTGACACAGGTCATATGCTAATCATTACACTTTTGTACTATCGGTTATGACAACTTATAAATAATAATTGCATGGATGAGTCGCAAGTAAAACTAGATTATGAATTTGGGAGGGATTTTAAAGATGAATGAATCTGTATACAAAAATATTTTTATTCTAAGTTGTGTCTGTAGAAATGACAAGAAGTAAATTCGATAAACAAGTGAATGAAAAGGGAAGGGCGGATTACAATGAGATTACACGCAAAATCGTTCCACAATAAAGATAAAATCCAACGTGCTAAAATAGGACTTCAACTCTTTCTGAGTATCTTAATCATTACTTCTATTATCCTAAATGTAGTAGTAATAATTACGAAAAGTATGCCGCTTATTGTGGTATATATGTTTACCCCAGCATTATCTTCTATTTTGACTCGCATAATACTGAAAGAAGGGTTTAAAGATGTATCTTTTAGTCTCGGTAACTTAAAGATATGGAAGGGGATTGGTTTTGCTCTGCTAATCCCTATGATTATTTGCGGAATTACTTATTCTATCGCCTGGTTGAGCGGAATTGCGGGGTTTCAGCATCCCGAAGGTGGTATGTTAGAACCAATCTACAATATGCTTGGACTTCAGTATGTAACGGCACCATTCAGTTTCATTTATCTAGTAGTATTGAGCGGCATTTTCGGAAGTTTGCTTGGCTTAATCCCAGCTTTGGGAGAAGAAATGGGGTGGCGAGGTTATATGCTCACAAGGCTAGTCGATGCAGAGTTTTCACGGCCCATCCTTATTAGTGGATTGATTTGGGCAACGTGGCATGTTCCAATTGTTATTGCTGGCCTATATGTAGCGGGACCATCTGTCGTTCTTTCAGTACTTGGTATCTATCTTTGTATTGTGCCATTCGGTTATATTACAGCTTATTTACGACTTATCACAGGTAGCATTTGGCCTTCGGTTATCATCCATGCTACTTGGAATGCCATTATTCAAGGACCTTTCACACGTGCAAGTACAGGATATCAAACTGAGATTTGGATTGGAGAATCTGGCTTGATAACCGCTATTATTATCTTAATTACTGCAATAATTACGTCTCGAATAGTGAATTTTACCAAATATCATAATTAGGCGGATGTTATATACAAATATAATGGAGGTGTAATCATGAATATTCAAAGATATGAAAGTAATACGAATAAAGTAAATGTAAAAGTAATACAAACAAAAAGCGAATATAGATAAAAATTTTTTGATACATTTATGAGTATAAAAATTTATTTATACGAAAAGATAGATGTGGTTAGATTATAAGAAAAAATTCAATAACTTCAATCGTGAAAAGATAAAAAAGGAGCGGAAATACGCTCCTTTTTTATTTACCTTACTATTTTTAGGAGGTTAGTATGAATAAGGTATGGATAAAGGTTGAATAGCATTTTTATTGATGAAATTTCATTAAATATTCTTGTGGAATATATGTGAAACATTGTATAGAATAAGCAAGTATGTCAAAAATTATAGGAGGAAACTTATGAAGAAAAGTAAGAGTTTAGTAAGTATTTTAGGAGTGTGTATCATGTTGTTTTCTTTTTGTTTCCAGGGAAATATACAGGCGGATGTAAATACTGTTCAATCTGGAAAAATAAAATCAGGAAACGTAACGGTATGGGAAGTAGGCAATGTAGCGAAAGTGTTAGCAGATGTAGAGCGCTTGAATTTAAATACGGTGAATGTACCTATTCAAGTAGATATTTCGGATGTAAATTCGGCTAATATGGTAATTAATCAGGCGCAAAAGAAACAAGCTATTATTTTAATTCAAGAATTATTAAAGCATAATATACAAGTTATATTGGAGCCGTTTCCGTTTATTCAGCAAGGAAATATTGGAGAAACAGAGTGGAACCCTAGTAATATTAACGATTTCTTCTGGAATTGGAAAACTGTTGTTTTACAAGATATTTTTAATTCCATTACAAGTAAGTACAATATTTATGGGCTGAAAATCGCTTCTAATTTCGTGAATATGGAATATGCAGAAGGATATTGGAATGATACGATTAATTTTGTTCGCCAGCAGTATAAAGGAAATGTTTTGTATCAAATGAACTGGTGGTTAACTGCAAGTTGGGATCCTTCTTTTGAGGCGAAATTTAAAGAGAAAATAAATCGCCCGTATTTAAAAAAGGTGGACATTGTAAGTATTGATAGTTGGTTTGAAGTTTCAGGAAAAAGAAATCCATCATACGAAGAAGTAAAACAAAGCTTATTTGCGACGACAGTATACAATCGGGGCCAAAATGTTGTTCAGCAACTTGAGACATTACATAAAACAACTGGAAAGCCAGTTTATTTTGGTGGATTTAATGTGCCAGCACGTGAACTTGGACTACAAAGCCCGTGGAACCCAGATGTTACGAATGTGTTTTCAAAAGATGTACAACTTAACGGGTGGTGTGCTTACCGAGATGTATTAGAAGCGAAGCCATATTTTAAAGGTTTTTCAATTTGGTTTATCGGATCTAATGATAGTAATCATTCATATCAAATACATAGTAAAGAAGCAGAGACAGTTATTAATGGCTGGTATCGAAAATAAATTTTATAAAATAGGTAAGTTTTAGAATCCATTACATATATTTTAGTGAAAGGCCTTTCACCATCTTATCACCTAGGGGGCAATCATAATGAAATTTTTGTCATACCTTACAGTAATACTGGTGATTCTTGGCGGTTTGAATTGGTTGTTTGTAGCGTTAGATTATAATGTAGTTGAGAAATGGTTTGGTTCTATGCCGGCGCTTGTGGATACTATTTATTGGCTCTTTGGTCTTTCAGCTATTTATCAAATTTTCGATCGGTTCTTTACGAGTAAGTAGCTATTATACTTAATTACTAGAGTGTTAAGTACGATTATGTACTTAACACTTTTTTGTATGTTTATAAAAAGCAGGGTGCACATGCAAGCGATTCCATTGCGTCTTGCACCGTAATAACGGAAAACAAATTGACCGTGTATTGTATATAGGTTATAATTCAGAAAGTTTAAAAAATAATAAAAATGAGAAATAGGGAGGTTATCTGGGTGATGGAGAGAGTGTATAATTTTTCAGCAGGACCATCTATACTCCCTTTGCCAGTTTTAGAGAAAGTGCAAAAGGAGCTTGTAAATTATAACGGGACAGGCATGTCTGTTATGGAAATGAGCCATAGATCTTCTTATTTCCAAAGTATTATTGATGAAGCAAGTAGCTTACTTCGTGAATTAATGAACATTCCTGATGAGTATGAAGTATTATTTTTACAGGGCGGTGCGTCATTACAATTTTCTATGATACCGTTAAATTTAATGAGTACGTATAAAAAAGCTGGGTACGTACTGACAGGTTCATGGTCTAAAAAGGCGCTGCAAGAAGCCGGAAAAGTAGGAGAAGTACAAGTGATTGCTTCTTCTGAAAAAGAGAAGTTTACTACGATTCCTAAAATGGATGATTTACCAAATGATGAAGAACTAGATTATGTACATATTACAACGAACAATACAATTGAGGGGACAAAATATGTGGATATTCCACATTTAGAAAGAGTGCCGCTCGTTGCGGATATGTCCTCAAATATTTTATCAGAACAATATGATGTTACGAAGTTTGGTCTCATATATGCGGGTGCGCAAAAGAATTTAGGGCCAGCGGGTTTAACGATTGTAATTATAAAAAGAGATTTAATTGGCAGTGTAAATAGTGCTTGTCCTACGATGTTAAACTATGAAACTTACAGTGAAAATAACTCCCTATATAATACACCGCCAACCTTTAGTATTTATGTAGCAAAACTTGTACTAGAGTGGTTGAAAGAACAAGGCGGGGTATCTGCGATTGAAGAACAAAATAGAATGAAATCTTCACTTCTTTACAATTTTTTAGATGAATCTAAATTGTTTACTTCACCAGTTGATCCCACGTATCGGTCACTTATGAATATTCCGTTTACAACACCGTCAGAAGAGCTTAACAATCAGTTTTTACAAAAATCGAAAGAGCGCGGTTTCGTGACGCTAAAGGGACATCGTTCAGTCGGCGGTATGCGCGCTAGTGTTTACAATGCGATGCCAACCCAAGGTGTACAAGAATTAGTAGACTATATGAAGGAATTTGAGCTTGAAAATAGATAGGGAGATGGGGATATGTTTCGTGTTCAGACGTTAAATCAAATTGCCGAAAAGGGTTTGCAAATTTTTGATGGGAATCGCTATGAAATTGGAGACAAAGTAGGTCATCCAGATGGTATTTTACTTCGCAGCTATTCTTTACATGAAGAAGAGTTTTCAGAAGATTTAAAGGCGATTGCAAGAGCTGGTGCCGGTGTAAATAATATTCCTGTTGAGCGTTGTACGGAAAAAGGGATTGTAGTATTTAATACGCCAGGGGCTAATGCGAATGCAGTGAAGGAACTTATTATCGCAAGCCTTATTATGTCTTCCCGTAATATTATAAATGGAGTGAGCTGGACGAAAGAGTTGGATGGAGAAGAAGTACCACAGCTTGTTGAAGCAGGGAAAAAGCAATTCGTTGGATCAGAAATTGCAGGGAAACGTTTAGGTGTTATCGGTCTTGGCGCAATTGGTGCTTTAGTTGCAAATGATGCGTTATCTTTAGGGATGGACGTTGTTGGCTACGACCCGTATATATCAGTTGAAACAGCATGGCGTCTTTCTACGCAAGTACAAAGAGCGTTTAGCCTAGATGAAATTTTTGCAACGTGTGATTATATTACACTTCATATTCCTCTTACGAACCAAACGAAGGGGATTATTGGTGAACACGCTATAGAGACGATGAAAAAAGGAATGCGTCTATTCAATTTCTCAAGAGGAGAACTTGTAGATGAAAATGCTCTTCAAAAGGCGTTAGAAGAAGATATTATTACACATTACGTAACAGATTTTCCGAATGAAAATGTGATAAAGATGAAAAATGTAACAGCAACTCCTCACCTTGGTGCATCTACGTCTGAATCTGAAGAAAATTGTGCAGTAATGGCTGCACGTCAATTACGTGAGTATTTAGAGACAGGTAATATTCGTAATTCAGTAAACTATCCAAACGTAGAGCTTCCGTACATTGGAAAAAAACGAATTACAATTATGCATCAAAACGTTCCGAACATGGTAGGACAAATTACAGGATGTTTAGCAGAACATCATATTAATATTGCGGATATGATTAATCGTAGTAAACATTCTTGGGCGTACACAATGATTGATATTGATAACGGAATTGATGATATAATGAAAGAGGATATTGTGGAAAATATAAGTAAAATCACAGGTGTTGTAGCCGTTCGAATGATTGTGTAAAGGAGAGAGAAACTTGGCAAAAATCCGACCGTTTCGTGCTATTCGTCCAGTAGAAGGAAAAGCAGCACAAGTAGCAGCTTTACCGTATGACGTATTAAATAGTGAAGAGGCAAGAGAGGTTGTAAAAGGGAATCCATATTCTTTCTTACACGTTGATAAAGCAGAAATTGATTTAGACCCGGCACTTTCACCGTACGATGATCGCGTATATGAACAAGCGGGTGAAAATTTAAAGCAATTTATACAAGAAGAAGTGTTCGTTCAAGATGAGGAGCCAGCGCTTTACATTTATGAACTGACGATGCAAGGAAGAACGCAGTCAGGCCTTGTCGTTTGTACATCGATTGACGAGTATGAAGATGATACAATTAAAAAACATGAAAGAACGCGTCATGAAAAAGAACTTGATCGTATTCGCCACGTAGATGTGTGTGACGCAAATACGGGGCCAATCTTTTTAACGTATCGTACAAAAGAAGAAGTGAAACGTTTCATTGCAAACTGGAAAGAAGAACATGCGCCAATCTTTACATTTACAGCAGAAGATGGCGTTAGGCATGTTGCGTGGAAGATTGCAGATGAAGAAGTAATTGCCACTTTAGTAAATGCATTTGAAGATATTCATAACTTGTACATTGCAGATGGACATCACCGCTCTGCATCAGCTGCAAAAGTAGGGCTAATGCGAAGAGAGCAATATCCGAATTACACAGGAGAAGAGGAATTCAATTTCTTCCTATCTGTTTTATTCCCTCATGATGAATTATCAATTTGGGACTATAACCGTGTTGTGAAAGATTTAAATGGCTTATCAGTAGAGCAATTTTTAAAGCAAGTTGCGCAATATTTTTATGTGGAAGAAGCAGGGGTTTCACCGTATAAACCAAATGAGCCAAAAACATTTGGAATGTATGTAAACGAGAAGTGGTATAAGCTCACTGTGAAAGAGGAAACATTTGATGCGAATGATCTCGTTAAAGGTTTAGATGTATCTATTCTGCAAGATCATTTATTAAGCCAAGTACTTGAAATACATGATCCACGATCTGATTCACACATTGATTTTGTCGGAGGAATCCGCGGATTAGAAGAATTAGAACGCCTTGTAAATAGCGGTGAATATAAAGCAGCGTTTTCATTATATCCGACATCAATGGAAGCTTTATTATCAATCGCAGACGCAGGGGAAGTTATGCCGCCAAAATCAACGTGGTTTGAACCGAAACTGCGCAGTGGGTTGTTTGTTCATTCGCTAAAGTAAATATAGACTTCTACAGTTTGGAAAAACCGAAATGATTTTTAATTTCGGTTTTTCTTTTGTAACAAATGGAATGTCAGTTTAATTAATTGTGGACTGTTTTTGAGGAGGGGTATGGATGAAATTGCAAGTAGGCGAAAAAATCACCTTTGAACGAACGTTTACAAAAGAAGATGTTGTTTTATTTACAGAAGTATCTAAAGATGAAGGTGTTCATCATGTTACACCAGATGAGCAGGGGAGATTTGTTGTACAAGGGCTGTTAACATCAACGCTGCCTACAAAAATTGGCGGTGACTATAACGTACTAGCTCGCAAGATGGATTTTGAATTTTTACGTCCTGTTTTTAGCGGTGATACAATTCGTTGTGACGTAACTATTGAACAATTTGAACCCGATGAAAAACATCGCACAAAAATTATTGCGATGTTTATATGTAGAAATCAAGTTGAAAAAGAAGTTATGAAGGGGAGTTTTTCGGGGATTATTCTTTAGTTAGTAGGAAAAGTAATGAATAGGTGGGGGGGGGCACATGCCTCTCGGGCTTAGATTTTTAATTCCACCATAACGAAAGTTTTATGCATTGCTGAATACTGATAATAAGACGTTATGTAATATACTCTGTTCTTTTCTTAACTAATAGAAGAATAGTTGAATAAGCTTGTCAATAAAAAGGACATTCCCAGTATTACAAGAAATGTCCTTTCCACTAAATTATAGGATATTTTGCTAAAATTCAAACTCTAAAATTAGTTTACTGGTTTGACCTGTAAACTGATAATTATAGGACCCTCTCAGATTTTCTAAGTCACCAGTAGCTTTAATAATTGTTCCTGGGGAATCTAGATTTCCTTTATCAAATATTCCTTGCTCTATAGCTGTAAATGTCCCTTGTTGCCCCTTATAAATTCCTTCAAAGTGTAAAAATCCAGAAATTTTAGCAGTAGCCAAGTGACCATCATTTATATTTGAGTCTAAATAATATAATAAGTATTCAACAAAAGCTTTTCCTTTTAATTCACCATCAATATCATATTCAACGTGGGCAATATTAATAGGGAAATCTTTTCTAGTATCATCGATTAGTTTTTCATCCCATTTACTTACTGTAAATGTTACTTCCATACACGTAATCCCCCTTTATCATTAGATAAGTAATCTCCATATCATTTAAAAAGTACCAATTCACAGTCATATCTCATAAGAGTGTTTTTATTTATTTGAGTCCTGCCATATCGCTATCAAGCTAACAAAAAATACTCCCAAAAATGAAAAAATACGCTATTCTTCCTGTAGGATCAGGGAAACATAATAATAAAACTTATGGCTATACTTATTTCAAGTTTCACTTTATTCCACGCCACTCTCTAAAATAGAGAAAGCCCCATTTTTACAATCAATTTCTGCCAACGCGCCGTAAGGTAAAATAAACTTCGGCTCGGTATGGCCAAAATTTAAATTATAAAGAATCGGCAAATCTTCTAAGTTATGTTCTTTCATAACTTTCAGTATTTCGTGTTTATATTCTTCATAATACTTTTCGTCTTTTGGTTTACCAAAAATGATGCCTTTTGCTTTTTGCAGAATGCCTTGCGCTGCGTAATTTCGTAACCAATACTTTATATAACTTGGTTCTGGATGATCTTCAGAGGTTTCAAAGAAAAGGATACTATTCGCCCAATGTTTTTTCTCAGGCCAAAGTTCCGTTCCTTTTGCAAATTCCAGTACTTCTATACAACCACCAATTAAACGCCCTTGTACAGTGATAGAGCCTTGAAGTAGCTCATATCCGTTGTTTTGTTGCATTGTACGCCTTTTATCTTTATTTATCTCTATCCATTCTAAACGCTCACTCGTCCATTCATGAGTTGGTTGAATCTCGCCAATATTCTCATTTGAAAAGAGAGTTCGATTTACCATTTCAATTGTATATGGATCCATCTCTACATTTTCGGAAAAATCGGTTAAAATTGCTGGACCGTAAAAAGAGGAAACTCCTGCTTTATGACAAAACAAATGTGAAACGGTATCGTCAGAGTAGCCCATAAAGATTTTCGGATTTTCGCGTATAACATTAAAATCTATATAAGGAAGTAAACGGATGCTATCTTCACCGCCAATATTCGCAATAATTGCTTTCACGCGCGTATCTTTAAATGCTGTCATTAAATCTTCCGCACGAGCCTCTGGGTTGTTATAAATGAATTCGCTACCTTTTAAACTATTTGGCATGGGGACAACCTTAAGACCGAAGACGTCTTCTAATCTTTTTACTCCTTGCTCATATCGCCATCTTAGCTTAGAATCACCAGCACCTCCCCATGAAGAACTTACTGTTGCCACAATATCTCCTGGCTGTAATCTTTTTGGTTTCATTAACATATTAATTCCGCTCCTACATAATGTAATTAACTACGACTATACAAACCGTAGAGTTGAAGAACATAGTACATGACATTTAATTTCGCCACCATTAACAAATACACCTGCTGTTATTTATGAATCTAACACTATTGCTGAATATAGGAATAAGATACAATAAATCTTTTTATCAAACTTTATATTTAAAAATCACAGTATGCATCATTGCATGAGAAAGATGGTTGCTATTTTCTATAACCTGTAACTATAATAGTTACAGGTTGGTCGTATCCAATCAAAAAATATAATCATCATGAATGGAGAGGTTACATATGGGCATGAAAAAATTAATTTTAGCAGGTGCTTTAGGGATCGCAGCATTATCAGGAACGAATTTACCAGGATTAGAACTATCAAAAGCGAGTGCCGCTTCTATTGAATCAAATTTCTCGACGTTAGAAGGGCGAGTAGTAGAAGTGGATAACGGTGTAATTGTTGTAAAATCTAAGCAATATGAGGAACCTGTTAGTGTGTATATAGATTCCCTTTCACATGTGAAAGTAGGGGATGAGGTTAAAGCTACTGGATCTATGATGCGTAATTTTACTGAATATATGATTGCAAATACAGTTGAAAATACGTCAAATAAATTAGGTATGCACATGAAAGAAGATGGTTCTCCTGATTATGTAATTGGGGAAGTATCAAAAGTAGGAACGATGGAAGATGAAGGAGATAGTTCTACTAAATATGTTGTAGTGCAGTATCCATCAGTAAATGGGAAGAAAGCTATTATTGAAGTGTACTTAACTAAAGGACAAGTATTTAATATGGGTGAGAAAGTGAAAATTGATATGAAGTATGTAGGCTGGGGCGGAATTTCTATTAACTACAACACAACGGATCATATCGAAAAAATTCATGAAGTAAAGAGCAACGTTGAAAATAATGAGGATGTATGGATCTGGTCTTAATAAGGCGAGTATAAGTCGTTATTTGCAATTTACTCCAAACAATAAATGTAAAAACTAAATGTATCATGCAGTACCCATTAAATTATCATATGTATGAAAATTTGATGGGTATTTTTTATTTTGTGTTTTTTTGAGAATAAGGGATTTTCGATTAGAATATGATGTTTAAATCGGAGCGAGTTTAAAAAATACAATAATGAAAGAGGTGTTTAAGGATGGAGCGAGATGAGGTTTATTTACGAGCTAAAAAAAGGATGGAGAATTTAAAAGCTTTTTACATTCATTTAACGGTCTATATACTAGTTAACTTAATGCTTTTTTTTATAAATATAAGCTCTGATTCAAGCAAATTATGGTTTTTATATCCACTTGGAGGTTGGGGAATCGGTATCGTTATACACGGTTTGACAACTTTTCCATTTGGGATATTCGGAAAAAAGTGGGAAGAACGAAAGATTAAAGAATATATGGAGAAAGATAAGTAAATTTATTTCTGTAATGTATGAATATAAAAATTCATATAAATCTCTGTGCTCACACGCTTGATGCGAAGTCTATTCTATAGCTTCGCCTATTTGTTTTTTATTCGAAGTTTGTGCGAGTAAGTGTTCATATTCATTTTTTAGCGTGAATTGCATGTGAAATCAAAACTTTATTTGTAGCACATAATAAATACAGTTGTTTTACTTTTTTAATTACTTGTGGATGTAGGATGAAGTTGATTTATTACCCTATATTAAAATAAAAATAAACCACTGTTCGATTTGAATATTCCACGATATAATGGTGAGAGTTTATGACAGAATAAATATTTACATAAGAAGTGAGGTACTTTATGAAAAAAAGAACGACAGACATTATTTTTATTATTATTGGTGCATTTCTTTTTGCGTTAGGTGTCAATCTGTTTGTTATCCCGAATGAGTTTGGTGAGGGAGGGGTAACAGGTATCACGATTATTACGTACTATTTATTTGAATGGTCACCGGGCTTAGTTAACTTAATTTTAAATGCGATTTTGTTAATAGCCGGTTATAAATTTTTAAATAAGATTACAACGATTTATACGATTATCGCTGTAGTTACGAACTCGCTATTTCTTCATTTGACAGAAGGCTGGACGATTGCTTCGGATGAAATGCTCGTAAATGCCATTTTCGGAGGAATATTTATCGGGTGCGGGATTGGTCTTATTATTCGTGTTGGCGGAACAACTGCAGGTACTACGATTTTAGCAAGGATGACGCATAAGTATTTAGGGTGGAGCATTAGCTATGGTTTACTGTTCTTCGATTTAATTGTTGCGTTTTCATCTTATTTCATCATTGGTGCAGAAAAACTGATGATAACAATTATTATGCTATATGTAGCAACGAAAGTGATGGAGTTTGTAATTGAAGGTTTAAATCCGAAGAAAGCCATTACGATTATTTCTGATAACCCGAATGAAATTGCCGGGAAGGTAACTACCTTAATGGGCAGAGGGGTTACTGTGTACTCAGGTCATGGCTATTACACGAAAACGCCGAAGGAAATTCTTTATATTGTTATTAATAAGCAAGAAGTAGTGAAGCTAAAACGGATTGTTCAAACTACGGATCCGGCTGCGTTCATCGCTATACACGATGTTCGTGATGTATTTGGAGAAGGATTTGTTGATATTTCTAAGGCTTAGAAATTATTTTTTATTAAAATAATCTTAATACTAAAACGAAAGAATCTATTTTGAATAATTTTTTTCAAAATAGATTCTTTTTATTTATCTTAAAATGTTGGCTTGTAGCGTATTATGTATCAACTCTTATTCAAAAAAACTAATAGCAGTTTGTTTTTCTTTTTCTTGCAAAAAGTACAATTGTTTCTTAATGTAAGAATGTAGAAGGATGAACAAGAGAGGGTTTAATGAAGATGATACATATTTTATTAGCTGATGATGATAAACATATTAGAGAGTTATTGCATTACCATTTACAAAAAGAGGGCTTTAAAGTTTTTGAAGCGGAAGACGGAAAGGTAGCGCAAGGCGTTTTAGAGAAAGAAAATATTCATCTTGCGATAGTAGACATTATGATGCCGTTTGTTGATGGCTATACGTTATGCGAAGAAATCCGGAAGTATCATGATATACCTGTTATTTTATTAACTGCAAAAGATCAGCTAGTCGATAAAGAAAAAGGATTCATTTCTGGTACGGACGATTATATTGTAAAACCATTTGAACCAGCTGAAGTAATTTTCCGTATGAAAGCTTTATTGCGCCGTTATCAAATGCTTAGTGCTGATATTATTACATTACACGGAACGACTATTGATCGAAAAGGGTTTGAAGTGAAGTGTAACGGTCAGACGATTTTGCTTCCATTAAAGGAATTTGAATTATTATCACAACTTGCTAGTTATCCTGGAAGAACCTTTTCAAGAGAAGAATTAATTGAATTAGTATGGGGAATGGATTTTGAAGGAGATGAACGAACAGTTGACGTTCATGTGAAGAGGCTACGAGATCGTTTTTCAAAACGAACAGATGATTTTCAAATTACGACAGTACGCGGACTCGGTTATAAGTTGGAGTTGAAATAAAATGAAATCACTATATTCTAGATTTGTTTTTATGACAGTCGGTATTATGCTTCTTAGTAGCATTATCGGTTTTTTATTAACGAACGTATATTATCAAGTGAAGTTAAAACCGTACAATAGTGAAAAGATTTTAATGTATGCTAAAGAAGTAAAATCATTATATGAAAAGCAAAGTGAAGAGAATAAAGAGGCATACTTACAGTCTATTGCGAAGTTAGGGTATGAAATTTATATTGTAGATGACGAAAATCATGGAAAGCGTATTGGGAATGCGTTTCGTAAGATAACAATTAGTGATGATACCGTTCATAAAGTATTGCAAGGTGAGACGTTTAATGGCGTTTCCACATATCCAACTCGCCTCTTTATTACAGGATTTTTCGATAATGAATTAATTAATAGTGTCGGTGTACCGCTAAAACACGATGATAAACAGTACGCTTTATTCATTCGCCCTGACATTCAGCAACAATTCGGCGAAATGAGAATTTTTCTAGCGGTA
Organism: Bacillus sp. RC51; assembly: GCF_044908115.1. Taxonomy (NCBI): domain Bacteria; kingdom Bacillati; phylum Bacillota; class Bacilli; order Caryophanales; family Bacillaceae; genus Bacillus; species Bacillus sp. RC51. The sequence goes on from NZ_JBIYCW010000008.1 coordinate 40,750, forward strand.
TTACTCGGTTTCATCGTTGTATTAAGTATCATTTTTATAGCGATTGCAGCAGGTTATATCGTTCGGCCAATTCGAACATTTACGAAAGCGACTCAAAAGATTGCAAGTGGTGAATATGATATCGAATTAGATGAAAATCGAAAAGATGAAATTGGTACACTAGCGACTAATTTTCAAAAGATGACAAAGAGCATTAAAGAATTAGATCAAATGAGGCAAGAGTTCGTTTCTAACGTTTCTCATGAATTCCAATCTCCACTTTCTTCGATACAAGGTTTTTCGAAAACATTACAATCGGAGAATATGAGTGAAGAGGAAAGAAAACATTATTTGAAAATTATTGAGGGCGAAAGTAAGCGGATGTCTAGTTTATGTAAACAGTTACTTACGCTCGCTTCATTAGATAAGGAAGAGAAAGTTCTACAAATTAAAGAGTTTCACTTACAAAAGCAAATTAAAGACGTCATTTTTATGCTCGAATGGAAATGGCGTGAAAAAGATATAGCTGTCGAATTTGATGTGCCGGACATCATCATAAACGGTGATGAAAACTTACTTCATCAAGTATGGAGTAATATTTTTACGAATAGCATTAAGTTTTCAAACGACGGCGGAACGATTGAATTTGTTGTAGAAGAATTAGAATCCGGTATTGTCATTTCTATATCAGATAACGGAATCGGTATGGAACAAGAAGAAATGGATCGTATATTTGATCGTTTTTACAAAGTAGATACAGCAAGAGCGAGAAACGTAGAAGGTAGCGGTTTAGGGTTATCAATTGTGCAGAAAATTGTTGAACTGCATCAAGGAAACGTTTCAGTTTATAGCACGAAAGGGGAAGGGACTACTGTTCGGGTTGAGCTTCCTAAATAAATGAAAAAGAAGACATGTGAATGTACATCATGATTATCATTGTAGTAACGTGTATTCAATGTCACACATAATATCAAAAAAGTACATCACTTATATATTTAAAGACACATAAATATCAATAGTAAAGATAGTAAGGGGTGAATGCCCCTACTATCTTTTTTTATCTAAACAGATAAATTTAAAATACATAGTCATAATAGATAATCTATGATATTAGGTATATTATTTTATGGTGGAGGACGTAGCCTTGGTGCGAGGACCTTGACTTTAAGTATTTAAAGGAGTTAGTAGCTAAATTACAATATCCCTTAAGCAAAAAAATAAAGGATAAATAGCATGAGGTTGTATTCATTAGAGAAGCACAAACAGATAATGGGACAATGTACTATCTTATGGATGAAAACTTGGACTTTATACCATTGGCCAATAAATAAACTTTTTAATTCAACTAACTGGCATAGTTGAAGAAGGAATTTCTCTAAACTTTGAAGAATTTATATTCAAAAATATGTTAAGGAGCTTGTCAATTATATGGAATCCATTAGCAAAAGCGAAGTGAAGCTACGAGATATCATAGAGGAAGATCTTCCTATCTTTTTCGAACAACAACTAGATTCAACGGCGAACTATATGGCTGCCTTTACAGCTAAAGACCCCACTGATAAGGACTCATTTTTTGACCATTGGAAAAAAAATATTGCTGACGAGACTATTACAATTAAGACTATATTATTCAATGGCATTGTCACTGGACACGTCTCGAACTTTGAACAGTTCGGCGAACCCGAAGTAAGCTACTGGATTGGGAAGGAATATTGGGGTCATGGTATTGCAACTTTAGCGTTGTCAGAGTTTCTGGAGTATATTAAGATACGCCCACTCTATGCTCGTTCCGCTAAAGATAACCTCGCCTCCATCAGGGGATTGGAAAAATGCGGGTTTAAAATCATCTCTGAAGATAAGGGTTTTTCCAACGCAAGAGGCAAGGATGTTGAAGAATTTATTTTGAAGCTTGAACCTTATGATATGTAATTTAATACCTCAATTCGTATTTGATGAAGATGAATATAGGACAGAGATTAATAAAATCTTATTGAACTAACGCATGAGTTAGTTGAACAAACATTAAAAAAGCCTGTATCAACGATTACTTGGTAATCAACGATACAGGCTTTACCTTTTCCGAAAAAGAGCTTGAACAAAATTCATTTGAGGGTAAATTACTGGACACCATGCTTCATGATGCTTATCGTACAGGCCGAATTATTCAATTAAGGAAGATACAGAGGGCATGGCCATCAAATCGTTAACTGAACGTTTTAGTTATTCCATTAAAGGGCGCTATTGTTGAATAAAACTTAGATTTTTAAACAACTTTATTGTTATATTTTTTAGTGAAGTGAAGTATCTTACATACAAAATTAAACAAGCATAATCCCGTCCTATATTTAGAACGGGGTTATGCTTGTTTGAGATAATAAAATTAAATAATTTTATTATAACTACACATTACGGATTAGATAATATTTTCTTTCTGCTATAAAGCCGCACCTTTCCCGCGCTCTTCCTTAAACCGAAGCCCAAAAGTATCCGCTGTAATTTCATCAGTTTTCGGCAATGAACGTAATTTCGGATGAAGTAGCCATACGAGAGAAATGAATAAAATTCCGATGCTAGCGAGCGCGAAAATGAGTTGGCTACTAAATACATTTGCGGTGTATCCGCCAATTAAAGAGCCGAACGGCATAGCGATTGTACCCATGCTTCGTGTGACTGAATTGATGCGTCCAAGATATTGATTTGGAATTAAAGTTTGACTAATTGTCGCAAATAATATGTTGGTCGCACCAATTGGTATCCAAGCTAAGCCGAATAAAAAAATTGATAACCATTGAAACGGTACAAACGTAGAGAGAAACCAAAAGAAAGCGCTAGTCGCAAAGCTAATAATGGAGACATGGCTAATATTATGTTTACCAATCCATGAACTGAATAGTGCTCCAATTAAACTACCGGCGGATATAGCGGCTAAAAAGAAACCGTATAATTTAACCCCTCCTAAAGAATCGGCGAAAGAAGGGAGTATTGCCATCGTCATACCGATTGAAAAATTAGCGACAACTGAACCGATTAAGAAGATGCCCATTAATGAACGAAAGACGATTGAAAAGCCTTCTTTTAAATCAGAGAAATATTGCTTTGTTGAAAGTGATGTGCCTGTTTCGGTTTGTGTCGGCATTTTTAATGAAAGAAACAAAATCGCAGTAATTGCGAATGTGAAAGAGTCGATTATATATAAAGTGATTGCGCCAAGTAATGCTACTAATATTCCGGAAAGAGTTGTACAAACTAAATCAATGCCTTGATAAGCAAAGGAAAAGAGTGAATTCCCTTTTAATAATTGTGTTTTATGCAGTAGAAGTGGTAAAGCTTTCGATTGTGCGGGATAGGCGAATTGTTCGATAAAGGCTACGATGGGCATAATGATGAGTAGTAGTTGAACTGTTAATAGATCGAAGTAGTGTGTAATAGGAATGATTAATATAAGAATGCATTGCAAAACTTGTGTGATTACGAGGGTGTTTTTGATTGACCATCTATCAACGAATGGACCGGTAAGAAATTGTAATGCAGAAGGTAATAATGTAAGGAAACCAGCCAATCCAGAATAAAAAGGATCACCACTCAGCTCATATACGAGCCACATCGCTGCTACATAATACAAACTATCTCCTATGTTTGTAAAAATTCTCCCTAAAAATAGTAAGAGGAAATTCCGGTTTTTTAATACGTCCACTTTATCTACTCCTTTATAAAAAAATTATTCGGTAAAATAAATTTGACCGTTTATGTAAAAAAAATCGCATTACGATTTTTCTTCTTTTTTTACAAATTGCTGCATTGTTCTCTCAGCGATTTGAAGTGCAGTAGTAGAAATATAATAAGGTTTACTATTCGGATCTTTATCTGCACCTTTTGTGATTTCGTTTAATTCAGCCATTAATTCATAAAACTTTTTTACCCACACTTGAAATTGTTCTGGCGTTGCATCAAATTCCCAGCAGGATGAAACGTAATTCCACTTAGCTGGATCTTCACTTGCATTTTGTAATGTAAAAGCTTCTTCTGGTGCAGAGAGAATTTGGCTTTTCGTTCTTTCTATCATTTGTAAAAAGATTTGGCGACCGGATTCGCTTAATATTTCTAAATGAGGTAATAGATCTGCGGCAGGGGTGAAGCCTTTAGCGACAGATTGATAAAACTTTTGAACAATCCCATTCTTTTCTTCTGTATAAACGATCTCTATAAGCCCATTCTTTTCTAATTCTTTTAAATGATAATGAATTTTCGCCCTTGAAATGCCGAATTTCTCAGATAGTAATTGTCCAGTATAAGGACGTTCGCATAGACGTATCATCATTTCGGCACGTAGTGGATCGCTTAATGCTTTTAGTTGGCTATAAGTAGTTAGTGTTAATACGGGCTTCAACATGATCAACTCCTTGAATTAAATTACTCGGTCAATATTATTTGACTGAATTGTATCAAGGATTCTATTTATTTTCAATACTTTCAGAAAATTTATTTTTTTGCTCTGTAATCTTCTGTTCATATTCCGTTCATATTTCTTTTTTATGATTAGTGCATAGAAAGAAAGAGGAAGGAGCGAGCATAATGTTTTTAGCTCTGCGTGAATTGAAACAATCAAAATTAAGATACGGATTAATCGGACTCATTATGGTGTTATTATCATTTTTAGTCCTTGTTATTTCAGGATTAGCAAATGGACTCTCCTATGATAATGCTTCATCGATTCAAAATATGGAGGCAAATAAGTTCGTTTTAGCAGATGATGCGGAAAATAAATTACTACGTTCACAAATTAAGAAAGAAGATGTAGATAACGTAGTCAATCAAGTAGGCGAGAAAGAGGCCGTTCCGTTTCGTGTGAAAGTTTCAACGTATGAAAAGAAAGATAGCTCGAAAAAAGTGGATGTCGCTATTTTCTCAAGTGAACGCGATACATTTTTAGAACCGAACATTGTAAAAGGTGAGAAATTAGGTACAGCAAACAACGAGATGGTTGCCGATGAATCAATTAAAGAAAAAGGTATCGATATTGGGGATACAATTATTGATCCTGTTTCAAAGAAAGAATTTAAAATCGTTGGATTTACGAAAGATCAAATGTTTAGCCATACACCAGTCGTTTATGTAAATGAAGACGTATGGGGCGCTATTTCACAACCAAACCAAAAAGATTATAGTGCAATTGCGCTTAATACAGATAAAGAAATTAAAAATGCACATGTTATCGACAAAAAAGAAGTATTACAAAGTATTCCAGGATTTAAAGAAGAGCAAGGAACATTAACGATGATTATCGCGTTCTTACTTGTTATCGCTGCGTTACTAATCGGTGTATTCTTCTACGTCATTACACTGCAAAAAACACAACAATTAGGTGTATTAAAAGCAATCGGTACAAAGAATTCTTATTTAGCGAATAGTTTAGTCGTGCAGGCGTTATTCTTATCAGTCGTTGCGATGATAATCAGTATTGTTCTTGTACAAGGATTAGAACAAATTTTACCAGCGGGTATGCCGTTCTTATTAACAACACCGATGATTGCACAATATGCAGCAATCTTTATTGTAATTAGTATTTTAGGAACACTTATTTCGTTATATCAAGTGTTAAAAGTTGATGCATTAGAAGCAATTGGAGGCGGGATGTAATGACTTCATTATTAAAATTAGACAGAGTAAGTAAAGTGTACGGAGAAGGGAATACGGAAGTAACAGCCCTTCATCCGATGTCGCTTGATGTGAAAGCTGGAGAGTTTATCGGAATCGTTGGTCCTTCTGGATCAGGGAAAAGTACGTTATTATCAATCGCGGGTGCTTTACTATCACCGTCAAAAGGGGATATTTACATTCGTGAGCAAAATATTACGAAGTTATCAGAAAAGGAAATGACAGACATTCGTTTGAAAAAAATCGGCTTCATTTTCCAGTTCGCAAATCTTGTTCCATATTTAAATGTAAAAGAACAATTGCTTTACATTGCAAAGTTAAAAAAAGAAAACAAACAAGAATCAGAAAAACGTGCGGATCACTTGCTAGCAGCATTTGGATTATCTGAAAGAAAAACTCATTATCCAAATCAACTATCCGGCGGGGAAAAACAAAGAGTAGCAATCACTCGTGCGTTCATGAACAACCCAGATTTAATATTAGCTGATGAACCAACTGCAAGCTTAGACTCAAAACGCGCACGTGAAGTCGTTGAAATGATGAAACGTGAAGTAAAAGAAAGTCAAAAAGCAGCTATTATGATTACACACGATGAGAGAATGCTCGATGTATGTGATCGTATATTGACGCTTAGAGATGGGCAGTTAATATAAAGAAAAAAGGCCAACCGTACATATATGTGCAGTTGGCCTTTGTATGATTATTTTAAAATAGATATAATGGCTTTATTTTGAGAATAACGTTTTAATTTTATTGCGTGTTACTAATAAAATTCCACCTAGAATAGATAGCATTCCTAAAGCCATATTACTTGATTGCTCACTACCAGCGTTAGGAAGTTCTTTAGCATTGTTTTTCGCTGGAACAGTAGTAGTTGTAGTGTCATTATTCACTGTCGATTGTTTAGGTTGTGATACTTCACTAATTTTGTTATCTACATTTTGCTTTGTTGTATGTAACTCAGCTAATTTGTCATCAATTTTTTTCTCAGTATGTTTAAAATCGTTTATTTTAATATCTAAGTCTTGTTTTTTCTTTGTTAAATCATCTGAAACAGTTTGTTTCGCTTGTTTCATTTCGTTTATTTTATTTAGTAAATCTTGTCTAGCTTCTTGTAATTCAGCAAGTTTGTTTTTTACATCTTGTTTAGCTAGTTCTAAGTTAGCGGAAAGACTATCTAAATTGCCTTTAATTTTCTTAAGCTCCTCTAACGTGTTCCCAGTATTCGGCTTATTTTCTTTTAGCTCAGCAAGTTTGTCCTCAGCAGTTTGTTTCGCTTTCTTTAACTCAGCTAATTTTTCATCTACCTGTTTTTTTACTTCCTTAAGTTCATTAACCTTCTGATCGATGTTCTCTTTATGTTGCTTAATTTCATTCACTTTTTCATCGACAGTTTGTTTATGTTCTTTAATCTCATTAACCTTTTCATCAACAGTTTGCTTATGCTCTTTAATTTCAGCAACTTTTTCATCTACTTGCTTTTTATGCTCTTTAATTTCAGCGATTTTATCTTCGGCGATTTGTTTGTCTTGCTGAAGTTTTGCATCTAACTCTTGTTTATGTTGTTTAATCTCGCCAATTTTTTCATCTGCAACTTGTTTACGTTCATGTAGTTCATTAACCTTTGTATCAACATTTTCCTTAACTTGGTTAAGTTCATTTAATGTTTGATCCACATTTTCTTTGTGCTGCTGTAATTTCGCATCTAACTCTTGTCTATGTTGCTTAATTTCAGCTAAGCGATCTCCCGTACTTTGCTGGGGAGTAGCATCAGTTACTTCCGCATGAGCAGAGTTTGCGCCAGCAATCATTGCTAAAGCTAGTGTAGACGCAGCGATTGTTTGTTTTGTTTTCATATTTTTGTACCTCTTTTCTTTCATATGCATGAGCTGTTTTGTGTAAAATTGAGCATATAGAAGTAGATTATTTTATTATTATATACCATGTTCGGCGCCTAGAGGAAGTATTTGCATAATAATCTATGATTATGTGATTCTTATAGTCTTTTATTTTGGGATAGGGGACAAATCTTCAGCAAGATGAACAATTTCTTCTATAGTAGATTTCACATCTTTACTATCGCGAATAACAAACAAATAATCAGCCCCATTTTCTACAGGATCTACTACATCTTCATGTTGAGATTCAGCCTGTTGCCGAACGAGTACTTCTTTGAAACTGGAATAGTTACCTCTAAATATATTTATACTTCGCTTACTACGAGCTACTCTTTCATAAAGAATATCATCTGGAATGTCAAAACGAACGAGTATGCGTACATATTCCTCTTCCTTAAACAGCTCATTCAGCAAATACATCCGGCCGTTTCGGCTTCTATTTGAGTTGCAAATGATAAGGTGTAAATTTGTATGTTCTTTTGCATAATCAACAATGAATTTCGAAAGAGCGTGCTTAAATGTATTAGGGCCTTCAGTTGGCTGTAATTTTTCATAATGCGTGTTAATAAATTCTGCTTGGTTATCTTGATCCATAACGAAAGAGTGGGGTAACTTTTTTTCTAGTTCTTTAGCAAATGTTGTTTTTCCACTGTGGGTTTTTCCTACTGTAATAATGACTAATCGTTTCATATTGGCCTCCATATGTATTGTTATAATCTGGAATGTTCGGTGTGAATCGACAATTTTCCTGCCGGAGAAAATACAAAGTGGCTGAGTAGTAATGGGCTGAAAATTTCACCGAAAAACTTATTTATCCAATAATCCCCTAATGTGAAAAGTGTGATGTGATGTTGTCCTAACTCAAATGAACTAAAAAATATTCTGTTTAGAAAGGGGGCGACAATGCTATCGTTATTGAAATATATTATGGAAATGTGCCTGGTGAAAAGGAGGTCTAGAACAAATATTAAAAATAGCTGTTAATAATAAAAAGGTAGGAAACATATACCCTTTATTGTTAAGTACAGCCTTTCATAATCTATGTTGAATCAATTGGAAAATTCATGGAAAAGTGTTATGGTTTATTTGGGAGCTGCACATTATTTATGTTCAGTAAAAAAGGGGGATTAAAGTGGGGGCTAAAATTTTTAACGGCAGGCATATAGCCAATAGCAAGGATCAAGAATTTGTTGTTTTTATTATTGGTATGCGTATTAATAACCTATTAAAATTTTGGAAGTGGATACCAGTTTTTAATGCTATGGGAACTATGATTAAAGAATTATATCAAAATCCACAATGGGGTTTCTTACATACAGAATTCTTATTTAGTTGGAGAAAAGTAATCTTAATTCAATACTGGAAGGGATTCGACGAATTAGTAAACTATGCTCACGGAAAAAACCATTCATATGCTTGGAAATCATACAATAATAAGATTAAAGATAATGGGAGTGTCGGTGTTTTTCACGAGACATATCAAATAGAAAAGGGTGCTTCTGAAGCAATCTATGTTAATATGCCAAAAACAGGTTTATCTAGAGCTACCGAACATATACCAGTATCTCAGGATACTAATACTGCTCAAAAAAGAATGGATAAATAATTCAGGAAATTTCGTATGTAGTTTCGATTTTCCTGCCAGAGAGTATACAAAGTGTCGGAGTGTTAGTAGGTTGGGAACTTGACAAAAAAACTTATTTATGCTATAATTTACCAATATAAAAATAAAGTGTATAATAGGGTTCTCCTGGCCAGGGGGACCCTATTTTTGTTGTGAAAATGAAGGAGTGTATGTGCGTGAAAAAAGGTGAAGCAAGTGTAACGTCGTTAGTATCAGCTTTCGGAAGGGCGTATCATAGTGAATTTGATAGTTCTAAAATCTTTGATGATTATGTAGCTAAAGATTTCATTCCACAAAAAGAACGTAACGATATTGAAACGAATATGGTTCAAGGAATACATTTTTTCAATACAGACATTGCAGAGAAGTTTCAAGATAATCCACAAGAAATATTAAAATGGATTACACAAGTTCAATTATCACCAACACCTTTGGCACGTGCAGCATATTGTGAAAGAGTGCTATTACATGAAATTGCATTAGGCGCGAAGCAATACGTCATACTCGGTGCAGGCTTAGACACGTTTAGTTTTAGACACCGAGAATTAGAAAATAAAATAGAAATATTTGAAGTGGATCATCCTTCTACGCAAGCGTTTAAAATACAAAGAGTGAAAGAATCAGGTCTAGAAATTCCAAGCAATCTTCATTTTGTTTCGATGGATTTTACTAAGGATTTCTCTAAGCAAAAATTAGTAAATGAAGGATTTGAAAATAAAAAGACTTTCTTTAGCCTTTTAGGTGTTACGTACTATTTAACAAAAGAGGAACTTTCCAGTTTAATAGAATGTTTATTCGAGATGGTTCCAGAAGGGAGTTCTATCGTTTTTGATTACCCTGATGAAAACTTATTTACGGAAAAAGGATTATCCAATCGAGTTGAAAATATGATAAAGATGGCTGAGATAGGCGGGGAGCCGATGAAATCGTGTTTTTCTTATACCGAAATGGAAGCACTATTAGAAAAGGCGGGCTTACTCATTTATGAGCACTTATCACCAGAGGATATTAATAAACTATATTTTGAGGGACGAAACGATTATTTAGAAGCTTTTGAGACGGTGCATTATGTGCATGCGGTGAAGAAGTAGAGAAGTAGTAGGCATGGGGAGGGATCTCTGTGTCTTTTTTTTGTAAAAAAGGAAATGAGGTGTAGTGATGGGAAGTAATAAGCATGTTGCTATTGGAAGTAGAGGGATTGTGAAGAATAATTTAAATGTTTATATAGGGGGAAGTGCACATCGTTACCCAGCTAATAAAAATGGGTTACCCAAAAACGATAAAAATGATTAGAGACCCTGATTTTTATACAGTCAAAAAATCAGGGCTATTTTTAAAGGATTATTGAGTAAGTAATAGTTAATTGATTGTGCCAGTATTTTTATTTTTCACTAATAAAGGGAGCAATTATTTTTTTTTCATAAGAAGATAACACGATATTCGTTGATGGTGTACCATATTGCATTGTATCATCAATAAATTGTTCTAAACTTTCTACAGAATACGTTGCTAATTTGACAATATAGCTAATTTCCCCTGCTACTCTGTAACACTCAAGTACATCTAGATGATTATAGCAAAAGTTAGCTAATGATTTACAATCCTTTGATTTAAACAATATAAGTGCAGAAATTGGACGGTTTATTTTTTTTAGAGAAACATGTGCATGGTAACCTTCAATAATTTTTTGCTCCTCTAACTTCCGTACTCGCTCAGTTACTGACGGAGCAGATAAGTGAACGGCTTCTGCTAGATCCTTCATTGAAATTTTTGCATTTGACTGTAATAATCCCACGATTTTTTTATCAATTTGATCCATAAATTATCCAACCTTTTTTTATAAAATAGAATAACCTAAATTCCTTATATAATAAAGCCAAACAATCAAATATCCTTATCAAACTTATTTATCAGCCTTATATATTTGTATAAAATAAGGATAACGGGAGGCGATTTACGATATGAAAAAGGTTTTATTATTATTAGCTGATGGATTTGAAGCAGTAGAAGCTAGTGTATTTACAGATGTACTAGGTTGGAATAAATGGGAGGGAGATGGATCAACTGAGGTCGTAACAGTTGGCCTTCGGAATAAATTAACCTGTACTTGGAATTTTACTGTCATACCCGAAAAAACGGTTGATGATATTCAATTAGATGAGTTTGATGCATTAGCTATTCCAGGAGGTTTTGAAGAAGCTGGCTTTTATCGGGATGCATATAGTAGAGAATTCTTACATGTTATTCAACATTTTTATGCCCAGCAGAAGCCTATTGCCAGTATATGTGTCGCATCATTAGCGCTTGGAAAAAGCGGAATTCTTACAGATAAAAAAGCCACCACATACAGTCATCCGACGAGTAAACGAAAAGAGCAGTTAAAGAATTTCGGTGCAATAGTACAAAATGATTTAATCGTTCAAGATGGAAACATTATTACATCTTCAAATCCAGGTACAGCTTTTGATGTTGCATTTTTATTACTTGAAAAACTAACATCTAAAAAGAACGCTAAACATGTAAAGGATCTTATGGGGTTTTAGGCATTGCTCTTCAACAAAGGGGTACTTGGAGTATTTTAAAATATCTTAACGAACATGGTCCAAAAGAGTGGTCATCTAATTGGGTGACTGCTCCAGATAAAAGAGAATGGAAATAATCTGTAATAACAGATGGTAATGAATCGATCAAAGGTAAGTGCCCTTTTCATGCATAATTTAATAAAAAGAATAATAATTGATTAAAATAGGAGAATTTTTATGATTGTAACACTCTTTACATATATATTGTTAGGCTTATCTTTATCAATACCTGCAGGTGCTATGACTGTCCAAATGACTAAACAAGGAATGAGAAATGGTTTCGTACATGGTTGGTTTGTAGGTATAGGAGGAATGACTGTAGATTTATCTTTAATAGTTCTGATTTATCTAGGGTTCTCTAGTGTATTAACCAATCCGTGGGTAGAAGCAGTTATGTGGTTACTAGGTTTTGGGTTTTTAATGTTTATTGGAATAGAAAGTATTAAAGAAGCAAAGTCAGAAGTTAACATAGAGGGAGAAGATCCTAATAAATCTTTATTAACAGCTTATTTATCTGGTTTTATGATTGCTATATCACCGGCTAATATTGTCTTTTGGATAGGGGTCTTTGGGCCGGTTCTAGTTTCTTCATTAGGTAGTGCAAGTACATCAACATTTATATTAATAGCTGTAGGTATTTTATTAGGTATCTTTATGCATGATATGGTCTTATTAAGCTTTGTTCATTTTACTAGACGGTTTCTAAATCCAACCTTTATTAAAGGGGTATCTATATTTGCCGCAATAGTACTATTCGGATTTAGTGGTTATTTTGGTTACGAGTTTATAAAACAAGTAATTACTTTTATTTAAAAAGCATAACTCTTATAAACTTAAATATGGTAGTTGAAATATAGATGAAAAAGATACGCATTTTAAACCTAAACGCAACGTAATTGTAAATATGTTATATTACGTAGGCATCCCCTCAAAAATTTTTTGATTCCTGGGGGAGGGTTAAATTCCTTACACATAGCCTTTAAAAAAGAAACAACCTTTACTATAATTGACGGTGTATGAACTTAGCTTGATAGTGATGGGGTAATTGCACATACCTATTTACTGAAAAATATTAACTAACTCCAAGAGTCAAAAGCGCTATTCTTACTAAAAGAATAGCGCTTTTTTATTATTTTAGTATGATTTCATCTGAATGTATTGGAGATTTCTCCTGCAAAAGTAGTAGAATTTTTATTTGAATTTACTACCTCAGTTGGATTTATCATATTTCAATTTCGATAGAATAGTAAATAGGTATATTGGATATGGAGATAAATTACAATGATTATACATACTTCAGATTTAGAATTACAGTAACTACTTAACTAATAAAGAAAGGAATAAGCAGAATGATACAGAACATATATGAAACACATTTACATGTAAGAGATTTAGAAAAGGCGATAGATTTCTATCAAAATAAGTTGGGGTTAGCATTAGCAAGAAAACTATCCAAAAGAAAGGTGGCCTTCTTTTGGGTAGGAGAAAGTAAAAAGCAAATGCTTGGATTATGGGAAGTACATAATATTGAAGATTTTGAGATAAAACACTTTGCTTTTGGTGTAGATTTAGAATTTCTAAAGTCTTCTAAATTGTGGTTAGAGAATCGTGGAATAGAAGTGGTGGGAAGCCAAGGGAAAGGAAATCAAGAGCCAATTGTCCAAAGGTGGATGCCAGCTGCAAGTGTATACTTTCTGGATTGTGATGGGAATAAATTAGAGTTTATTTCTATGTTACATGATAATCCAGATGAATTAGAATACGCATCTTATTTAAGTGAATGGGATGCGGAGCACCTGGCTAAAAAACAGGATTCGTTCAACGAAAAAGTAAATATCAAGCACAAGAATTAATTCCTTTATGTGTATGGCTTAGTCGTACTCCATTCAGCGGTACACTTTCTTCAACAAGTTTCAGCTAACCTTTGAACTCAAAAGATACGTTCAGTACAAAAAATTGCTATTGGAAGTAGGGGATTATGAAAAAAAATCAATGTTTATATAGGGGTAGTGGCGGCTGTAAGCATTTTTATCCTTTCAATTGTTTTTCTATATTTTAACCCTTACAGCAATCAAACACTTAATAAGGAACTATATATCACTGTATTTTTCATGTTTTTGCTTCCTTCTTTTTTAGCAGTAATTGCGGCAGTTGCAAGGAAAAAGGATTTTATGATTGCTTGTAGCATTTGGTTGTTACCAGGAACTTTTTATTTTGGTGTAGCGGTGATTCCGGCTGTTTGGAATTAATATATTTTATTTCTAATTGTTTATTGTGTATCTATTGTTTGGATGAAAAAGGGGTGAAGAGTCTCATGAAGCGAGAACTATCGAAGTTAGCGGATGTACTAGTCAATCATTCAACTAAAGTGCAGCCCGATGATCAAGTATTGATTCAAAGTGTTACTGAAATAGATCCCGCAGTAGTTCGTGAAATTATTAAGTTTGTGGAAAAAGCAGGGGGATACGCACATGTATCAATGCGTGATGTTTCTGTTACAAGGCAATTGATTCTATCAGGATCTGAAGAACAATTTAAGTTATTTGCAGATTGGGAATGTTACCGCTTAAGTAAGATGCAAGTATATATTAATCTCCGTAGCCCTAGAAATGCATATGAATTAGCAGATGTGCCAGCAGGAAAAATGAAGTTATATCAAAAGATATTTGGAAAAGCTCATAGTGAAGCAGTGTATAAAACAAGATGGGTGACAACTCGAATTCCGAATGCGGGGTCTGCGCAAGAAGCGAATATGAGCACTGAGGCTTATGAAAAATTTTATTATGATGTATGTACGTTAGATTACAATAAAATGTCGAAAGCAATGGAGCCATTAAAAGAATTAATGGAAAAGACAAAGCAAGTTAGGATTATTGGAGAAGGTACGGATTTGAATTTTTCAATTGAAGGAATTGGCGTTTTAAAAGGAGATGGAACGGATAATATACCTGATGGTGAAGTGTATACAGCACCTGTTAAAAATTCAGTAAATGGAGTAATAACGTTTAACACAGTATCTGTTCAACAAGGTTATGCGTTTCAAAATATAAAGTTACATGTCAGACAAGGGAAAATAATAGAGGCATATGCAAATGATACAGAGCGAATGAATCGAATTCTTGATACGGATGAGGGAGCAAGATATATTGGAGAATTTGCACTAGCTTTTAATCCTTACATATTACACCCAATGAATAATACGTTATTCGATGAAAAAATAAATGGTAGTTATCATGTAGCAATTGGAGATTCGTTACAAGGTGCAGATAATGGGAATAAATCAGCGATACATTGGGATTTAGTAAACATTCAAAGGCCAGAGTATGGCGGGGGTGAAATTTGGTTCGATGACGTACTGATAAGAAAAGATGGACGTTTTATTTTACAAGAGCTGTTCAGATTAAATGAAGAAAATTTGAAGGGGTAAAGTGCTTTATTGAGAGTGTGTAAAGTAGATTAAAATACAACATATTAAACGAAGCGATTTATCGCGTAACTATACATTCATTTAATATTAGTAGGTTAACTGAAAAGATAGCTCCATGAGGAGTGTAAAAACGACAAAATCTCTTAAAAAACAATTAATTTTTAACGTCATCTATCTTTACAATCCCTCCTTATAATTTGAATTGGGCAAGCATCTAAGAGAAAGCAGAACATGTCAGTTTATACATTTTATTATTAGGGGGAGAAATTGTATGAAAAAGGTAGTTGCTTCGTTAGCCGTTATGGCAGTGTTATTACCAACGTTTTCGATGAATGCTGAGGGAAAAGAACAAGCACAAGCACGAAAAACAGCGACGATGTTTAATGTTATTAGTGACATTCAAGGGGATTTATCGGATTTTGATCACGTATTAAAAGATATGAACAAAGTGACGCCGCTATCTAGAGCACTTATTATGAATGGGGATATAACGTCAAAAGGACAGCAATCACAATATGATGATGTGAAGCGTGTGTTAAACCAAAACAAGCATCCGGAAAATGTATGGTCGGCTATTGGGAACCATGAGTTTTACGCTGGGAAATGGACAGCTGATGGAAAGTTATCTCAAAGTACATGGCCAAACGGTGTAGCAGAAGATACGCTATTTAATCGATATTTGAAATTTAGCGGACAAGAAAAGGTGTACCATAAAAAAGAATTAGATGGTTATCCACTATTATTTTTAGGGACAGAAAAATATATGAGGTACCATGATTCAAAAATGTCAGATCAAGTGTACTTAAGTGAGGAACAATTAGGTTGGCTGAAACAAAATTTAGAAGACTACAGTCAAAAAGATAAAAATAAGCCGATTTTTATTTTTTCTCACCACGTTTTACCTGATTCTGTATCTGGTTCAAGACAATCACCGTATTTAAATGACTATTTAAACGTGGATAAATTGTACGATATATTAAAAGATTACCCGCAAGTTGTCTTTTTCACGAGCCATACGCACTGGGATTTAAATTTACCAGACTGGGCTGGTAAAAAGAAAATTGCAGGCGGAGATGAAAAAGGATTTACAGTTGTAAATACGGGCGGCATTGAAACAGGATGGAGGTCAGCTGGTCCAAATGGCGGCGAGATTCATGCTCCGGATGGATCTTCTTTTAAACAAGGGTTGCAAGTGAAAGCATATGGTAACGATGTTGTCGTAACGGCTTACGATTATAAACGTGATAAAGGTATAAAGAACTTATTAATTAGTGATGCAAAAATTGCACAAATGGCACCAGATGTAACGGCTGATGATAGTAAAAACGTAATCGTTGGTGCAACAGAGTATATGGAGTACAATGTAGAAGGAACGAATGAGTGGTACACGTACAATAAAGCGAATCCTCCAAAATTTGATGGGAACAAAATTGTATACGTACGCCATAAAGGCGAAATGAATTTAGAGCCAGGATTAACGCAGCTTCTTCGTTTTTCGGTAAATAAGTGATTGGTAAGGGCCTACTTCTTAATGAGTGGGCTCTTTTTATTTTGTCGTTTTTTATCGGCAAGTCGATATATTTTAAGTATCGGTCGATATAATTTGAGAATCGCTGATATAAATTTCATGTACCGTATTGAAGTTAAAATCGTTAATGCAATTTCATGCACCGAAACGAAATTCCCTACATTTTTAATCCAGAAAGGTGACTTCATCATTTTTCCATGTAATAATAGTATGGTTACATTTACTGTGAAAGAGTATAAAAGGAGCGTTATTGATGAATTTAGCTAAATTTCCGAGAAAAAAATATACAGAATCATATACACCAATTGAAAAATTAAACAATTTTTCTGAAGCACTTGGTGGGCCAACTATTTATTTTAAACGAGATGATTTACTTGGTTTAACAGCTGGCGGTAATAAGACGAGAAAGTTAGAGTTTCTAGTTGCGGATGCACAGGAAAAGGGTGCAGATACGTTAATTACAGCTGGTGGTATTCAGTCAAACCATTGCCGTCTAACACTTGCAGCTGCGGTAAAAGAAAAAATGAAATGTATTCTTGTGTTAGAAGAAGGGCTTGAGCCAGAAGAAAAGCCAGACTTTAACGGAAACTATTTCTTATATCATTTATTAGGTGCTGAAAACGTAATTGTTGTGCCAAACGGAGCAGATCTTATGGAAGAGATGCATAAAGTAGCGAAAGAAGTTAGTGAAAAAGGTAATACACCATATGTAATACCAGTTGGTGGATCAAATCCTACTGGTGCAATGGGATACATTGCTTGTGCGCAAGAAATTATGGCTCAGTCATTTGAGCAAGGAATTGATTTCAGTTCAGTTGTTTGTGTAAGTGGTAGCGCTGGTATGCATGCTGGTTTAATTACTGGCTTTTCCGGAACGCAAAGCAAAATTCCTGTAATCGGAATAAATGTAAGTAGAGGAAAAGCGGAGCAAGAAGAGAAAGTAGCAAAACTTGTAGATGAAACTTCAGCTCACGTTGGTATCCCAAACTCTATTTCACGCGAAGCAGTTACATGCTTTGATGAATATGTAGGACCAGGATACGCTTTACCAACACCAGAAATGGTTGAAGCAGTACAGTTACTTGCGAAAACTGAAGGTATTTTACTTGACCCAGTTTATACAGGTAAAGCAGTAGCGGGACTAATCGATTTAATTAGAAAAGGTAAATTTAATAAAGAGGACAACATTTTATTCGTACATTCAGGTGGTTCACCAGCTTTATATGCGAATACATCTCTGTTTGCGTAAGTGTGAAAAAGCATTGGATATCCAATGCTTTTTGTTTTAAATTAATGTTGAAATTTGATACAATTTCGTGAATATGCGATGATTTTTCAACATTCAATGGTGAATAACGATATATATATATAGGAG
The DNA here is from genome assembly GCF_044908115.1 of Bacillus sp. RC51. Taxonomy (NCBI): domain Bacteria; kingdom Bacillati; phylum Bacillota; class Bacilli; order Caryophanales; family Bacillaceae; genus Bacillus; species Bacillus sp. RC51. The sequence continues at coordinate 58,818 of NZ_JBIYCW010000008.1, forward strand.
ATTGATGTATGACAGAATTTTGGGAAGCAAGTTTTATAGAAAATCAAATGATGTGGGGATTTGAACCTTCAGATTCCGCAATTTTGACGAAGGACATTTTCCTTGAAAAGAAAGTGAAGGATATATTGATTCCTGGTATTGGGTACGGTAGAAATGCGAAGGTTTTTATTGATAACGGAATACATGTAACAGGTATTGAAATTTCAAAAACGGCGATTGAATTGGCGAGGGCAAATGAACTCAATGCTAATTTCTTCCACGGTTCAGTTACGGATATGCCTTTTGATAACAAACTGTATGATGGCATATTTTCCTATGCACTTATTCATTTGTTGAATAAGGATGAGAGAGAGAAGTTTATTAAAGATTGTTATAGTCAGTTAAAACCAAACGGATATATGATTTTTACTACTATTTCTAAAGATGCCCCAATGTTTGGGAAGGGGAAACAACTGGGTAAAGACTACTTTGAAATAATGGAAGGGGTAAAAATGTATTTTTATGATGTTGACTCGGTACAACAAGACTTTGGAAAATATGGACTGATGGAAACTACGGAAATTTTGGAGCCACATAAAAATATGGCAAGCAAACCTCCATTTAAATTTATAATGATCAAATGTCAAAAAACACTATAATTACCATTGTGTAAAAATAGTGAAAGGTTACTTAATAAGCTGGTTGAGTAAGCTATTCACTCATTGTTCTTTAAAGGCGAAGTAAGGGGAGTCAAATGGCATCCCTTACTTCGCTTAATTTAGTTTAAAACATGTTTTAAACTTCCAATGAATAATTTGTTATATAATGGAATTATTGAAGCGTGAGAGGGGTGATTATATGAGTACAACATTAAGAGGGGTCATATACACAATACTCATTATTTCTATAATATTAATAATTTTTTTAGGTTACGGATTATATTTGTATTTTAAGTGAAATGATATCTGAACCAAAGGAAAGATCAAAGAATCGAAGTGCAAAAACGTGTTGGTGATGATAATTATGAGGATTTGAAAGTAGTTACAGACAATAATCAAGTGTTGCAAGTAAAGAAAATATTAAATGATATTCATTTTGAAAATAAAAAAGTGGAAATGTCTCGTTCAGCTGATTATCACTTTGTTTTTCAATTTAAAAATCCGAAAATAGAGGCGAAAGCTGTGTTGTATCAAATTTGGATAAGTCCTAATAAAGATAAAGTAGAAGTTATGGCGGGGGATAATCGCTATGCTCAATTAGAAGGGAAAAATGCAGCCACTTTGTTTGAGATTGTTACGGGAGAAAAGTTAGTTGAATAAAAGTATATGGCACTTAACTTTTTCAGATTTATTGTAATGATTCACTACTTGTAAGGGATTATTCAGTGTGTCTTTCTATTAAAAAGTCTAAATTTGATCAATTAAATACGATAAAATCTTTTTAAAAATAATGAAATTTTAGGAAAAATAAGGTACACTAGTCAATGGTTTTAGTTTAAAATCGATTGACGTTAATGTATACGGGGGAAAGATTGATGAACAATAATCCAATAAATGAATCAGTTGAAGAAGTTGAGAGAAAACGAGTAAGATCAAGCAAACGTTTTACAAATTGGAAGCTTATTGCAGCGGGTGTTGGTGTAATTGTACTTCTCATTGGAGGAATGAGTTATTATCAGGCAACTCACTTCAATTCAAATGTTACGATTAATGACACAAAAGTCGGTGGTCTGAACGCTGATCAGGCAATACAGAAATTAAAAACATCTGGACTAGAAAACAAAGTCTATGTTAATCAACAACAAATTTTAGATGAAAAAGATACAAAAACGGAACTTACGGAAAAAGATTTGCCTCAAGTTAAGAAACTATTAAAAAGCCAGTGGACATTTTTCCCTTCCTCAAAGGAAAAAAAATATTCAGTGCTACCGGAAAAGGCGGATCAGTATCGTAGTGAAACGATGAAAAAACTTGTAGAAGAAAAGCTCATCTCTATGAATGAAAAACTACAAGCGCCTCAAGATGCTATGGCGAAGCTGGAACAAGGAAAAGTTGTTATTTCGAAGAGCGTTGATGGAAAACAGTATGACGTTACTAGTCTACTGAAAGATTACGACAAGCAGAAGTATAAAAGTGAAATTCATCTGAAGTCTACATACATACAGCCTATTAAAGAAGACGATCCGATTGTTAAAAAAGAGGAGAAAGCACTACAGAATCTTCTTGGGCAGTCAGTTGAATATAAAGTGCAGAATGAAGTGTATCCTTTAAAAGCGAAAGATTTAATTCAAAATGCCTCTATGTCAAAGGATATGAAAGTTACAATCGATGCGAGCGACATTAAGAATAAGATTGCTGAAATTAATAATGCTAAATCAACATTAAATAAAAATTTCAGCTTTAAAACCCATTCCGGTTCGGTCATATCAGTAAAAGGACAAGGCTACGGCTGGGCACTAGATGTTGAAAAAGAAACAAAACAAGTTCAACAAGCTTTTGAAAAGGGTGAAAAATCGCTATCTGCTTCTAATATCCATGGAAATGGTTGGGAGAAGGAAGGTATCGGTTATGAAACAACATCGAATAATGGCATCGGAGACACGTATGCGGAAGTTTCAATTGCAGATCAACAAATTTGGATTTATAAAGATGGGAAATTAGTCGTCACAACAAATGTAGTAACTGGTAAACATAGCACGAGTGAAGATACATCACCAGGTGTGTGGTACGTTCTATATAAACGAACACCATACACGCTGAAAGGCAGCGCAGTAGGTAAAGCTGATTATGCAGTTAAAGTAGATTACTGGGTTCCATTCACAAATAGTGGCCAAGGATTCCATGATGCAGGCTGGCGAAAAGACTGGGCAAATAATGCTTATTTAACAGGGGGATCAGGCGGGTGTGTAAACCTTCTTCCTAATGTTGCAAAAACTGTATATGATAGTTTGAACACTAATGATCCAGTTATTGTGTACTAGAAAATAGCTACGTATCAAGAAATAAATAAAGCAGGAAATCTTATCTGATGGTACATGAAAAAACACCTCTTGAATTCGCATATTTAGTGTGCAAATTCAATGGAGGTGTTTTTGTTTGAAAACAAGAGTTCATTGCCTATAAGAAACGAAGTAGAAAGAGATTGAGATGATAAATAGATATTCAAATAGTCAATAAAATTGACACTGAATATCATTTTCATTTATTATGAAGTCGTCACATGTAATTGGACATGATTTTTGTGAAAAAGTTTACTTTTTTATTAATATAATAGATTTCTATTAAGGTGTCCCATTTAAGAATTAAAACGTAGGAAAGGGTAAAATAAAAATGAACTGGAAAAAAGGCGGATTATGGATTATTATTTTTTTCATTGTAAAAGGTACGATTTCTACACTTTTAATAGTTACAGGTGCTAAATATTTTGATTTATCATTTATGCAACTTTTCATACTAATACTGATCTTATTACTGGTTTCTCTCATAAGTCGAAAATTGCTGCATAGACATAAACAAAACAAAAAGCAAAAAGAGCTAAATATATAATGAAGCCCCAGAGACCTTTGGATTTCTGGGGTTTTACTATATATTTAGCCTCTTACTATTTGTGGAAAGTAAAACTCCCAGCTCAAAATTTAGGTGGGTACAGAAGTTTGTTGGGAGCTGATTAAAGTCATGATCTATGTTGATTAAAGGAAGTCACTGAATTTGTTGCTACAATTATTAAACAAGGAATAATTGTTTCGTCTATACACAATGAGTGGTTATGTGATGATCCAAATTTAATTTACGTTAATATCGAAGACGTTGATGATCCACTAATTTTCGCAAGGAAAGTCAGAAGAGTATTATGCAATTAACCAATTTTTTTAGTTAAATGAGTGATTGTGTTGATTAGAATATTTCAGATTGTTGAATGGTATACTTGGAAAATAGATTTAAGTAGATGGTTTTATAAAATCTCATATATAGCTAAAAAGAGTAACTCCATTTTGATCGCTTTTTTTCAAAATGGAGTTTTTGTATTTACTTTTAAATAAGGACTGAAGAGAGCTTTTTAATCAATCTGTATTCTAAAGCTAAAACCGAGCATACATTATGCTCGGTTTTCAATTGGTAGTTTAAATGTAAAAGTACTGCCTTCTCCTAATTCACTTTCAACCGTAATTTCTCCTCCGTGTAGTTCGACAATCCATTTTACCATCGACAATCCTAAACCTGTGTTTCCGATGTTTGAAGATGTTCGTGCTGCGTCAACTTGATAGAAGCGGTCCCATATTTTCGTAATATGTTGCTCGCTGATGCCTATGCCATTATCGGAGACTTTACCTATTATGTTGGTTTCATCACGGAATAGTTGCATATGCACAGTGCCGTCCGCTTTGCTATAAGCAATCGCATTCGTTAGTAAATTCATTAATAAACGCATCATCAATGTTTGATCTGCTTTCATAAACAGGTCTTCCTCTATATTAGTTGTGATATCAATCGATGCTTCTTGAACCATTAATGAAAGCTCTTCTACAACGATTTCCGTTAATTCACTCATATTGATACATTCAAATTGAAAAGTACTATGCTTTCCTTGGTCAACCCTTGCTAATAATAAGAGTTGTGAGATTAACGCGGACATTTTACGTGATTGCTTTAAAATTACTTCTAACGATTCTTCCATTTCTTTCGGATTATTCCTCTGCGATAAAGCGTATTCGCATTGCGAAATAATAACAGATGTTGGTGTTCTTAATTCATGAGATGCGTCAGATGTAAATTGTTTTTCACTTTCGAATGATGTCTCCAATCGCTCAAACATTTTGTCAAAGGTTTGTGCTAAATGATACATTTCGTCTTTCGATGAACCTTGTAAATTAATTCTCTTTGAAAGGTCTTTACCATCACCAATTTCACTGGCTGAATCACTCATTTGTTGCACAGGTCGAAAAGCTCTTTGCGTAATAAAATATCCTCCCGCTGCCGCAATGAGAATAAGTAATGGAAATGAGATGAGTGTTACCACAATAAGCGTATTCATGGTCGATGATAATTGATTCATGGTCATTATTCCACGAACCCAGACTTGCTCATCGCCGCCTACATTATGGAGGAAATCATATACTATCCATTCTTTATTACCGTCTTTAATGGTTTGTATTTCATCGGATTTAAGCGATACCTTTTTATTAAATCCTGTTGGACTATGTCCTGCCAGCAGCTCACCTTGCTTACTATAAATGATGATATTTACTCCATCTTCTAAGGCTTCAAATTCATCGTCAATCTTTAACTGTCCATGCTTATATTCGATATCTTCAATGCTTTCTTTTACTGTGCTCTTCAATTGATTTTTCATATTAAAGAGCACAACTTTATCTGAAGAAGTTAAAATAAAAGCTAACACGAGTGCCATAATAATTACAACTAGCCCCGTATACCATAGGGTCACTCTCATTTTTATTGATAGTCTTTTCATGATTCAACTCGCAATACGTAACCAGTGCCTCGTACTGTATGAATTAACTTCGTTTCAAACTGGCTATCAATTTTTTTACGAAGGTATCGGACGTAAACATCAATAATATTCGAGCCACCTTCATAGTCGTAATTCCACACATGTTGCTCAATTTTATCTCGTGTCAACACAACTTCTTTATTACGAATCATATATTCTAAAATAGCAAATTCTTTACTGGAAAGATTGATAACTTGATCTCCTCTTGTTACTTTATGCATATTGCAATCCACCACTAGGTCAGCGATTTCAAACACATTAGATGTATTTCCTGTTTTTCTTCGCATCAACACTCGAATTCTTGCTAACAGCTCATCAAAAGCAAAGGGCTTTACTAAATAATCGTCCGCACCTAAGTCGAGTCCTGTTACGCGATCATCAATTGTATCTTTAGCTGTAAGGAGCAAGACAGGAGTTGTATTATTGTCCGCACGTAATCTTTGTAATACTTGTAAACCATCTATTCCGGGAATCATAATGTCAAGCACAATCAAATCGTAGGTAGCCATGCTTATATAATCCAAAGCATCTTCTCCATTCCCACATCCATCGACACTATAATATTCTGCATTTAATCGTTTTACTAATATATTTTGTAAGTCTTTTTCATCTTCGACAATAAGAACTCGCATTAACATTCTCCTTTTCTTCTTATTTATATGTATCACTATAATTCCGAAACATTAAAGAAAGATTAGAAACTATTTAATTATATCATTTTATTTTTTTGTACATTAATCTTCCTTTAATGTTTGTTCAGTAATATAAAGGCAAGGATAAGGTGCACATGTAAAGGGAGGAAAACAGAATGAGAAAGTGGATGTTGATTGGAGCAATGTCTTGTTTGTTCTTAACAGCTTGTTCTACTCAAGCTGATAACAATACAGAAGTACGACAACTGAAAGTGGAAAATGATACATTGCAAAAAGAAAGTGCTCAACTACAACAAGAACCACACAAAACAGGGCCTGCTACAAATGATACGAAGCAAATACAAGATTTCAAAAACGAAGTCACATCTATCGTTGAAAAGACAAATAACACGAAACCAGTTGGAGCACAAGAAGAAAACTTAAATACGTACTTAGCAGCAAAAAAAGAAATTGACCAATTAGATGACAAGATAGATCTATCTGATGATCAGCTAGAAGCAGATTTTCACGCTGGAACGATAACTGTTGAACAATATCAAATACAAGAAAGAGAACAAGATATACTTGAAGATCAATTAGAGCAAGCAGAAAATGTACTTGAAGCAAGATTTGGAATAAATGATTAATTATTAAGGAGTGGATAGAAATGTTAAAACATAAAAAGAAAATAATTATAAGTGTAATTGCTATTTTAGTAAGTGGTATTGCTATTGTTGGTGGATATTATGGTATGGGCTACAATTATGCGAAAAAGAATGAAAACTATACAGAGAAACAAGTTCGTGAAATTTCTTTAGCTCATACAAATGGAGAAATTATTAATGTGAAAAAAGAATTCGAATTAGAAGATGACAACTTAGCTCAATCTAAATTTGAATATGAAGTGGAAATCAAGACACCTGAGAATCTATTAAATATTTTAAAGGTTAGTGCTAGAACAGGTACAATAGAAATCAATAATGAAGATTAAAAAATTATCGACAAATAAAATATCGCGTATTTGAAAAAATCCAATAAGCTGCCCATATGGACAGCTTATTTACATAATTCTCGTTAACAGAAGTTAATTATATTTTTCTACGTACTAAATAAAAAGCTAAGGATCCCATAATAACAGGTGCAACGAAATCAAAGAAATGGGAAAAATTAAAAGGAAAAAGAAAAAGAAATGGTATAAGTGTATAGATAACTGCTAGTCCTATAAATACAGGAATTTCAAATTGAAATTCTCTACATCGGTTGATTTTCCTGTATAACACTTCCCCAATTAGACAAGCTACAAGAGCCGGTATACTACCATAAGTGACGATCGTTTTAATAAATCCTAATACAACGTTCGGGTGAATAAAGCTAGGATGAGAAATATATGAAATCAAGAACCATCCAAAAATAAAAGCAAACAGACTTGTAGCATAACTAATTAAAAATTTTATCAACTTAATTATCCTCACAAATTCCTAATATAATCTTCATTGTATGACATAAGGTCCTATTATTGGTAGTAAGAAAACAGCGGATCCTACTCTAAAAAGGCATCCACTCATTCATTATGTGCTTCTATACTTGTTTTGTTTTCTTTGCTCTTGTAAACTTCCAAAAAGCTGCAAGTAGTATGAGAAGCGGTATTCCCTGAATGAAGAGAAATCCTCCAAAAAAATAAAGTGCACGACTAACTAGAGGAGGAGCTGTTGCCGACTCACCCGCAAAATAAGCTCCATAATTAGCCACCCCACCTGCATAATCAGCTATCCCACCTATAAGAAAAGCCACTGGACTTGTGAGTAGATTTATCCCTAAACAGACCGTTATCAATGATAGATTTTTAGCCTTGATTTTTGATGAACCAGACAAGAAAAATAAGAATATTGCAGTGCAAAATATAAGAAACAGTGGTACATAATAAATTTCCATAATACCCCTCCATGACTTTAATTGTACCATCAGCAAGGACAACTTTGTGTAAATTTGGATGAATGGGGTCTTCATGTGAGGTTAACATAACGCCTCATTAACAGTAGTCAATGAGGCATATAATTTTCGTTTTTGGGGACTTGTTTTTTTAGCTTGATAGCGATGGGGTGAGTCATAAATTGTGGCAAATATCCATACTTCTATTAACTCGTTAGTTAAAGAAGAATTTCTTCCACAACTCTTAAGTTATTATAATATGAAAAAATTAAATTCTCCTTCGCAATTCATTCAAATTGGCCGATCATCGCATCTTTTGAATGCCCTGAAAGTGCATAAGTAAAATAATTAATATATCCTATGCAAGAAAGTTAGGCTAGTTAATCGCATATGTTTTATTGAAGGGATGTGATTGAATTATGGAACGGCCGAATTGGGGAATTGGAGGATTAGTATTCGTTGGCTGCATGTTTCTTGGCGGAGGAGTGGGATCTATATTAGGTGATACTCATGCTGGATGGCTAATAGGGATGGGTGCTGGATTTATTGGGATGGCTTTAACGAGACTGATCAGAAAGTAATATAACGGGATTCTTCTGCGGGTAAATAAGGAAATATGTATGTAAGTAATTCATGGTATAAGAGCTCTATAAATTATAGTTAGAAGTTTCTCTTTTCTAAATTTCTCCATACATAGATATGATTCTCGGGTCGGAGGATGGCACCTTAGGGTGTCTTTTTTATGCTCTCTAAAAATGTCTTAACATATAATAGCCGAGTCAATTCACATAATCAAGCTAAAAGATTTTGGCAGATTGCCATCATCTTTTTTGTAATAGAATAGATTCATTACCGTTTCAGACGTATGTATTCATTCATAACCTAACAATAAAAGGGGGGATGATTAAAGGTATGGCGTTTAATGATGAATTAATTTGTCAACAGTTTGCAAGAATTATCGGTGGTCAAGAAGGGTTCGCCGGTGGGAAATGTGTGGCAACAATAAATCGAGATGAAATACAAGCGACAATCTTAGGGAAACGTTTTAGAGTAACAACTTCCTTCTCATTCGAATCAAGAGATAATAAAACTGGACGGGCATTATGTCTAGGCCGGGTAGCGCTATTGCAAAAAGAAGTCAATGCATTTGTTGCTACAATTATTAAACAAGGAATAATCGTTTCGTCTATACACAATGAGTGGTTATGTGATGATCCAAATTTGATTTACGTTAATATTGAAGACGTTGAGGATCCACTAAATTTCGCAAGAAAAGTTAGAAGAGCGTTATGCAATTAACTAATTTCTTTCGTTAAATGTGTGATTTTGTTAATTAGAATATTTCGGATTATTGAATGGTTTTATAAAGTGAAAGAAGACGTTCCATATTTGGAATGTCTTTTCTTGTTGTTTTTTCTAATGTGGGTTGTTACATTATTTTAATTGATTATATGCTACTTATTTTACAACAAAAAGAACTGGGTGAGGTATTCTTAGAGGTGTGTCCTTCGTCATTTATTTTAGCTGGTATTGTACTTTTTATTATGTTTTGCCCAGATTCATTAGATATTTCAAAAAAGATTTGACTACTTTTCAAATAAATAAAAATTAAAAAACCGGTTCTTTCGTAAAGGAACCGGTTTTTTGTAGCGTTTTGCTTAGCGTACGAAATTTGCGTTTTGTTGATGTCACCACACCTCTATCAAGTTATCACATACAAGGTAATAGATGTTTTTTATAATTTGAAAGGAGAGGAAACGAACTTGGAGGGAGTATTGGAACCATACAATAAATACATTGAGGGGGCATGTTTGAGCTATGGACCTATCCTCCCGTTCTAATTAACTAAAAGAAGAATTTTCCCATACCGATTAGACTACTAAGCATTCCGATTCCATTCATGGTGCCTTTTCCTGCTGTCAGTAAGTTTCCAAGCATTCCTGGCTGCCCGTTATTCCCCCATCCCATGGGATTTATCTGTCCTCCCCATCCTGGAGAATTTCCAAAAACACCCCAGTTATTATTGGTATTAAAATTAAAAGCTTTGGCTGGCGGTGATAGTAAAGCGGCAATATGACCCTGTGCGAACATCCCTGTATGATTGAATGGTTGGGGCCAGGGGAAGGGAGGTTTTTGAAAATTAAAACCTGCATGGCCTGGTAATGGAGTCCAATTAGCAGGATGTCCTTGGGGCATCATCCCTGCATAATGGATTGGCTGACCCCAAGAGAAGGGAGGGGGCTCGTGATTGAAACCCGTATAATTGGCTGGTGAATCCCAACCAAATGGATAGACTCGACAACTCCGATTATCGGGAATATTCAGACTATTCATTTCCTCAGCTTTAGTTATTTGGGGCTGTGAATATAATGATGACATTGAAATTTGGTTATTATATTGCTCCCCGTTTCCATTTGAATTCAAATACCAATATTGGTGCATAAGCTTATTCCCCTCACTTTAAAAATGTAATGTTAGACTTAGCCTATGTAATATTCCTTTTTATGGATGGTTACATAACTAGATTTACAAGCCCGTATTTAAAAGAATGGGTGTGTGGTCTTGTTGATTTATCCCGCTATTTGTGGGCAGTAAGACACCGCCCCCTCAAAATTCAGCGAAAGCAAAGAAGTTTGAGGGGGGACTGCCCGTAAAAGTCCCACTGAGTAAAGTTTCACTTTATTTTAGAAGGGTATTTTCAGTTGCTCCTTTTGTTTATTTCAGCCTAATTTAATTTCGGTTAACAAACGTGTTTAAATATTCATTCAAAATCTTATTTAAATGTTTATAAAGGTTTAATCAATAAAAAAGACATTTAAAATGTTATGTTGAGTAATTAGAATTGCTAAAAAGAGAATATCCCTTCGAAGAGTTTGGCAAAATACTGCAAGGACAATGTATTCTTGTGCAGATATGCAAACGACTTAAACGAATCAATGGAATTTATAATGAAGGGGCAAATAAATATATGAGTGAAACATTACATAAAAGAAAACCACCATATTTAATGCTTGTAATCCTTTTTATTGGGGCATTTGTTTCATTTCTAAACAACTCGCTTTTAAATGTAGCCTTGCCATCAATAATGAAGGATTTAGACATTAAAGATTATTCAACGATCCAGTGGCTTTCTACAGGGTATATGCTTGTAAGTGGTATATTAATTCCGGCATCAGCATTTTTAATAACCCGCTTCTCCAATAGGAGCTTATTTATTACATCTATGATGATTTTTATTCTTGGTACGGCCTTAGCGGCTTTAGCACCGAACTTTAGTTTATTACTTACTGGCCGGATGGTTCAAGCAGCAGGTTCTTCAGTCATGGGGCCTTTGTTAATGAATATTATGCTAGTAAGCTTTCCAAGAGAAAAAAGGGGAACAGCAATGGGTATTTTTGGATTAGTTATGATTACAGCTCCAGCAATTGGACCGACACTATCAGGTTATATTGTAGAGTATTATGACTGGCGTTTGCTTTTTGAAATGATTTTACCGTTAGCAATCATTAGCTTATTGTTAGGGATTTGGAAATCGGAGAATATCATGAGACAAAACAAAAATGCAAAACTTGATTATCTCTCATTATTATTATCTTCTGTCGGCTTTGGCGGTTTGTTATATGGATTCAGTTCCGCAAGCTCCGAAGGTTGGACGAATAAAGTTGTTTTAACAACCTTAATCATAGGTGCTATTGCCCTAATTACTTTCATTATCCGTCAATTAAAAATGAATGAACCGTTATTGGATTTACGTGTTTACAAGTATCCAATGTTTGCACTTGCGTCTGTAATTGCAATTGTCAACGCAGTGGCCATGTTTTCGGGTATGATTTTAACACCAGCTTATGTACAAAACGTCCGCGGTATTTCGCCGCTGAGCTCTGGGCTGATGATGCTTCCAGGTGCGGTAATAATGGGGGTTATGTCACCAATTACAGGTAAACTATTTGATAAATATGGCCCTCGGATTCTTGGTATAGTAGGACTTTCCATTACAGCTGTTTCAACTTATATGCTGGCAAACCTGCAAATCGACTCTAGTCACACACATATTATTCTTATTTACACACTGCGGATGTTTGGGATGGCGATGGTGATGATGCCGCTTATGACAAACGGCCTTAATCAATTGCCAACTCGCTTAAATCCGCACGGTACAGCTGTTAATAATACAGCCCAACAAGTGTCCGGTTCGATTGGTACTGCTATTCTTGTTACGATTATGAATTCTGTAACAAAAACAAAAGCTGAGAGCCTAATGGTTGATGTAGATCCAACAACCTTCACAGAAGCTACGAAGGCAATGCTAACTCAGAAGGCTTTATTATCTGGAATTCAATATTCATTCTATGTAGCGCTTGGCATGAATGTTGTTGCACTACTATTAGTTTTTTTCGTTAAACGTGTAGATACAAGCGCGGAAGCTGTCGAGAGGTTAAATCGGTAGAGCAAAATAAAACTCTAGATAATGATTCCTACAAGTTTTTTTGCTGTTTAGTTAGACTATGAAGAAATGCAATTTTCTGCTGCTAAGGCGCGGTATTTAAATTTGGAAAAGAACCAGTGAAATAATTATATATAGTAAAAAGGATCTGATATTCATATCAGATCCTTTTTCATTAGTAACACAACAGTATACTTGCTTATCGTATTTGTTTGAATTGACATTAGAAACTACTGATTTTCCCAATACTACAATCTTTAGCTCTCAATTTCTGATAAACATTATAATAATACGCTTCATTTTAATTTAGTATTTTCTCTGCAAGTTATAAATCTAATATCAACAAACAACTTAGATTACCAACCTTATAAGCAATATCATAATCGTGAATAGTTAGGGAAAAGATAAAATAAGGTAATCAATTACATATCTTTATCCCAGGCGATTCATTGCTATCTTCTTTTTATTGAATGGGATATTTTATTTCATGCTTTTTTGAAAGGGTGTTTTTAATGGATAAAAAAGTATCTGCCATTCCTCAACCGAAAACATATGGATTGCTGGGGAATCTCCCATTAATCGATAAAGATAAACCGACCCTATCCTTTATCAAGATAGCGGAAGAGTATGGTCCCATTTTTCGAATTCAAACTTTAAGTGATACCATCATTGTCGTTTCTGGACATGAACTGGTAGCAGAAGTCTGTGATGAAACACGGTTCGATAAAAGTATAGAGGGTGCTTTAGCAAAGGTTCGTGCCTTTGCTGGAGACGGGTTATTTACAAGCGAGACTCACGAGCCAAACTGGAAAAAAGCTCATAATATTTTGATGCCTACATTCAGCCAACGGGCAATGAAAGATTATCATGCTATGATGGTCGATATTGCCGTACAACTCGTTCAAAAATGGGCACGGCTTAATCCGAATGAAAACGTAGATGTTCCGGAGGATATGACTCGCCTTACATTGGATACAATTGGTCTATGTGGTTTTAATTATCGATTTAATAGCTTTTATCGTGAGACCTCTCATCCTTTTATTACTAGCATGAGCCGCGCTCTAGATGAGGCGATGCACCAATTACAGCGGCTGGATATAGAAGACAAACTCATGTGGAGAACGAAACGTCAATTTCAGCATGATATTCAATCTATGTTTTCTTTAGTAGATAATATTATTGCTGAACGTAAAAGTAGTGGAAATCAGGAAGAAAATGATTTACTTTCCCGTATGTTAAATGTGCAGGATCCGGAAACTGGTGAAAAATTAGATGATGAAAATATTCGTTTCCAAATTATCACTTTTTTAATAGCTGGGCATGAAACAACAAGTGGATTATTATCTTTTGCAATCTATTTTTTATTAAAGAATCCAGATAAATTGAAAAAAGCCTATGAAGAAGTAGATCGGGTTTTAACAGATCCCACTCCAACATACCAACAAGTTATGAAATTAAAGTATATCCGGATGATTTTAAATGAATCGCTACGTCTATGGCCTACTGCTCCAGCATTCAGTCTCTATGCAAAAGAAGATACAGTGATTGGTGGGAAATATCCAATTAAGAAAGGAGAAGATCGTATTTCTGTTCTTATTCCACAGCTACATAGGGATAAAGACGCGTGGGGAGACAATGTGGAAGAATTCCAACCTGAACGATTTGAAGAGCTGGATAAGATTCCCCATCATGCTTATAAGCCATTTGGAAATGGTCAACGAGCATGTATCGGTATGCAGTTTGCACTTCATGAAGCCACACTCGTAATGGGGATGCTTCTTCAACATTTTGAATTCATCGATTATCAAGACTATCAGCTGGACGTAAAACAAACATTAACGCTAAAGCCTGGTGATTTTAAAATTAGGATTCTACCCCGAAATCAAACTATTAGCCATACTACTGTTCTTGCGCCTATAGAGGAGAAACTGAAAAACGATGAAATCGAACAGCAAGTTCAGAAGACTCCTTCTATTATTGGAGCCGATAATCTTTCGCTTCTTGTTCTGTATGGATCGGATACAGGGGTAGCAGAAGGTATTGCAAGAGAACTAGCAGATACAGCTAGTTTAGAAGGTGTTCAAACGGAAGTGGTAGCACTTAACGATCGAATTGGAAGTCTGCCAAAAGAAGGGGCGGTTCTTATTGTAACTTCTTCTTATAATGGAAAACCACCAAGTAATGCAGGGCAGTTTGTGCAATGGTTGGAGGAATTAAAATCGGATGAGCTAAAAGGTGTTCAATACACAGTTTTTGGTTGTGGAGATCATAATTGGGCTAGTACTTATCAGCGAATTCCAAGATACATTGATGAGCAAATGGCTCAAAAAGGAGCAACAAGATTTTCTACACGTGGAGAAGCGGATGCAAGTGGTGATTTCGAGGAACAGCTCGAGCAATGGAAACAAAGTATGTGGTCTGATGCGATGAAGGCATTTGGATTGGAACTTAACAAAAACATTGAGAAAGAACGTAGTACATTAAGTTTACAATTTGTTAGTCGTCTTGGAGGATCTCCTCTTGCGCGAACATATGAAGCAGTTTATGCATCTATACTAGAAAATCGTGAACTTCAATCATCTAGCAGTGAAAGAAGCACGCGACATATTGAGATATCCTTGCCAGAAGGCGCTACGTATCAAGAAGGTGACCACCTTGGGGTGCTGCCAATTAATAGTGAGAAAAATGTCAACCGAATTTTAAAACGCTTTGGATTAAATGGGAAGGATCAAGTCATATTGAGTGCAAGTGGACGAAGTGTAAATCACATACCTTTAGACAGTCCTGTTAGTTTATTTGACCTTCTTAGTTATAGTGTAGAAATTCAAGAAGCAGCCACTCGAGCACAAATACGAGAAATGGTGACATTTACAGCATGCCCTCCTCATAAAAAGGAATTGGAATCATTATTGGAAGAGGGAGTTTATCATGAACAAATATTAAAGAAACGTATGTCAATGTTGGATCTTCTTGAAAAGTATGAGGCTTGTGAACTCCGATTTGAACGCTTTTTAGAACTTCTTCCTGCGCTCAAACCGCGTTACTATTCTATTTCAAGCTCTCCACTCGTTGCACAGGATCGTCTGAGCATTACGGTTGGTGTTGTTAATGCACCTGCATGGAGTGGGGTAGGGACATATGAAGGAGTCGCTTCTAATTATTTAGCTCAGCGTCATAATAAAGATGAGATTATCTGTTTCATTCGAACGCCACAATCAAACTTTCAATTACCTGAAAATCCAGAAACACCAATTATCATGGTTGGACCAGGTACTGGAATTGCACCATTCCGTGGATTCTTGCAAGCGCGTCGTGTTCAAAAGCAAAAAGGTATTAACTTAGGACAAGCACATCTATATTTTGGTTGTCGTCATCCTGAAAAGGATTATCTCTATCGTACAGAACTAGAAAATGATGAAAGAGATGGATTAATCTCTTTACACACAGCTTTTTCTCGCCTAGAAGGATATCCTAAAACATATGTACAGCATTTAATAAAACAAGATAGAATCAATTTAATTTCGTTATTAGATAATGGAGCGCATCTTTATATATGTGGTGATGGAAGTAAAATGGCTCCTGACGTAGAAGACACCCTTTGTCAAGCATATCAAGAAATTCATGAAGTCAGTGAACAAGAAGCAAGGAATTGGCTGGATCGTGTGCAAGATGAAGGGCGATATGGAAAAGATGTTTGGGCCGGAATCTAAATTCTTCTTAATTAGATAAGTAATATGTAACCAATGAACTTGTTTCGAATAATTGTTGATTTAAATAATAAACTTATTTATAAAAATCCCGTATTTTTATTGAATACGGGATTTTCTTATTTTAAATAAGCTGGACTGATACTTTAGAAAAAGAAAAAATCTTATATGAAACCAAAGCTACATAATCTTAGCTTGATGGGCATGGTGTTAACCGATTTATTGACGTGATTTGAAATTTAAACCTTCGCGCACTGGCTGAACAGTTTTTAGCACAGTGTCAAATCGATGGGGGATATAACCGCTTGAATGAATCTTGCCGTAGAAAAATAGTAGATAAATCATTTGACAATTAAAATGCCCTACTTTAATGTATATGCCATAGCATATAATTAGTAAAACAAACAAATTCACTGTGAATAATTGATTGATATGCTATGCCCTTTTATATTTTAATTTATAGAGGTGATATATGAATTTACATGATTTAATAGGCTATCTTGTTCATCGTACTGATGTGAAAATGACTAATTATTTTACTAAGAGATTAAAGCCTTATGGAGTTACGCCAGAGCAGTGGGGGATCATTAGTGTTCTTTGTAGCCAAAGGGGTACTACTCAAAAAGAGTTAGCAGAAGCTATTGATAAAGATCAAACTACTGTCGTAAGAATGATACAGTCAATGGAGAGAAAAGGGATTGTAAAGA
This sequence comes from Bacillus sp. RC51, assembly GCF_044908115.1. NCBI lineage: Bacteria > Bacillati > Bacillota > Bacilli > Caryophanales > Bacillaceae > Bacillus > Bacillus sp. RC51. The sequence continues at coordinate 75,724 of NZ_JBIYCW010000008.1, forward strand.
AGGCTTTGAATGACCAAGATAGGCGTTCACACAACCTTTTTTTAACTGAAAAAGGTGACGATTTAAAGAAAACAATCTTGCCTGTAGTGAAAGACGCTCACCATTTCGTTACGAGTAATTTGAGAGAAGAAGAGATTAAACAATTACAATCATTATTAAACAAATTGTATGATACGCGCTATTAATATGTGTTCCTTATTGATGCTATGCTATTTATAAGGAACACAATCTGTATTGTATATGCTATAGCATGTACTGTTCATCCTTTTAACATTGAAAAGAGGAATTTACATTGAATCAACCTCAATAAGGTTAATCTCAAGCAATAGGGTAAAGGCAGTAGCTACTATATGAACAATACTGAGTTTTTATCAAATAAATAAGAAAGATGTGATTACTATTTTAATATTAATTAATACTGTAAAAGTTATGTTGTTTCTGTTCTTTTTAATGACAGGTTCGAAAATTATATCTGGGAAAATGGCAGATGAGTTCAAACGATTTGGTTTACCTTCGTTTTTAAATTTCTTAACTGGGGCTTTTGAGATTGTAGGAGCAATTGGAATGTTGATAGGAATTTGGGTCCCAATAGCAGCTTTATTGGCAGGATTTTTGTTAGGCGGTACTATGCTTGCAGCTGCATTAACTCTTATTGTATTAGCGGGAGATCCCTTTAAGAAAGCGATACCTGCGCTTGTTTTGTTTGTCCTTAGTTTAGGGATAAGTTTATATCATATTTTTTAAACATAATAGTAAACCGTTAAACGGTATGTGTTCAAGTTGCTATCATTTTGTAATTATTTTATCCCGCATTAACGGGCAGTAAGACTCCTACCTCAAAATTCGGCGAATGCGAGGGAGTTAGGTGGGAGTCGGGCTGCCCATAAAAGCCCGATTGGTGAAGGCTAATAATCAGTGTGGGGTGAAAATGCAGGTGAAATTTCAAATGAGTGCAGGAGTAATAGCAGTACTCATTTAAGATATTATCTGCGTTCGAATTGAAAATATTGAACTTAGGAGTGAGTGAAAATGGCATATTTACTACAAGTTGATTTTCCGTTTGAAGGTCCTTTTGGTGAAGAAATGGAAAAAGCATTTTTGGATTTAGCAAAAAGTATTAATGAAGAAGACGGATTCCATTGGAAAATATGGACGGAGAATCAAGAAACGAAAGAAGCAGGAGGCATCTATGTATTTGAAGAAAAACAAGATGCTGAAAAATATGGAGAAATGCACAAGAATAGACTTCAAGCATCTGGTGTTAAAGATATTAGAGTAAGAATTTTTCACATCAATGAAAAGTTAACGAAACTGAATCGTGGTTATAGTAAATAATTAGGGGCACGTAATTCAAAAAAAAGAAGGGGATAATCTCCTTCTTTTTTTGAATTGATGCTACAGAAAGAATAGCGTGTTTTTTAATTTAGGGTCATCACTTTTTGATAGTTTGATATCGATGTGACAATACCCCTTTATTATTTTTCAGGTTACAATACATGTATTGCTTCAATAACATATGATCATTCTTAAGAATGTCATTGAAATGTACCAATAGATGTTAGTGCAGCAAAATAAATTGTGTTATGATGTGAGCGAATATAAAGCTATCTAACGGAGGGATTCACATGCCGCATGTTGTGTTTCGTGGAATTACTATTGAACAATTAAAAAGCATAAGCAAGCCATTAGTAGAAGAGCTCGCAGATATCTGTGAGTGTGGTACGGATAATTTCACCTTGGAACTACCAAGTTCTACGTTTGTATTCAATGGAGAAGAAATAGAAGCGTTTCCTCTTATTGAAGTGAAATGGTTCGAGCGTGGACAGGAAATTCGTGATCGATTTGCCAAGGCCATTACTACATATGTAATGGATTTTGGACTTCCAGAAGTAGAGGTTGTATTTACGGTTTTCACAGAATCAGCGTATTATATTAACGGGAAGCATTGTGCAAGTTAGAGCTATTTGAAAGATTTTTATAACATTAAGAAAAGAAATAGGAGAGAACACCCTATTTCTTTTTATTAATATAATAAAATGTGATGACTAGATCCAAAGTAATGATAATAATTAGAAGTACCAAGTGTATAAGTGCATCAGTTTTCCCGTTTAATAAAGATTTTATAAAGAAATCCCATTCTGTTTCATAGGGAGGCTCTGACCAATTTCGTTGCATTCCGAAAGCTATTCCATTTATCAATTTAGCCAAGAAGACTCCTTCCTCAAGGAGCGTGAAGGACGTAGCCTAGGGAGTAGGAGGGAGATGAATTGGCATCGAACAAGAGATGCCAATTCATCTTAATTGTTCGACATATGTAAAGTGTTACCGGACAATTTGTCATAATCACTTCACTATCAATCGAATGTACGTTTGGTATATGGTAGATATATATATCGAAATGGAGGTGAAACGAAGGATGATCAATAAAGCGTATAAATTTCGTATCTATCCAAATAAAGCACAAGCGATCCTGATCAATAAAACGATTGGTTGTTCTCGTTTTGTATTCAATCACTTCCTATCTCTATGGGATAATGCATACAAAGAAACAGGAAAAGGTTTGACATATGGTACATGCTCTGCCAAACTTCCTGCAATGAAGAAAGAGTTTGTTTGGCTAAAAGAAGTGGATAGTATTGCTATTCAATCGTCTGTTCGCAACCTTGCGGATGCTTATACACGCTTTTTTAAAAAACAAAACAGTGCCCCGCGTTTCAAATCTAAAAAGAACAACGTACAATCTTATACCACAAAACAAACAAATGAAAACATTGCTGTTGTGGGAAACAAAATGAAATTGCCGAAACTAGGTCTTGTTCGATTTGCCAAAAGTCGTGAAGTAAAGGGACGTATTTTAAATGCTACGGTTAGACGGAACCCTTCTGGCAGATACTTTGTGTCATTGTTAGTTGAAACAGAAGTGCAAGAACTTCCGAAAACACATTCTTATATTGGAATGGATGTAGGATTAAAAGATTTCGTCATTTTGTCAGATGGAACAACCTATAAAAACCCTAAATTTTTTCGCTCATTGGAAGAGAAGTTGGCAAAAGCACAGCGTGTTCTTTCTAGAAGAATGAAAGGATCTTCTCGCTGGAATAAACAACGAGTAAGGATAGCTAGGATTCATGAATACATAGCTAATGCTAGAAAAGATTACTTGGACAAAATCTCAACTGAAATCATCAAAAACCACGATGTTATCGGTATAGAAGATTTGCAAGTATCGAATATGCTAAAAAATCATAAGTTAGCAAAAGCGATTAGTGAAGTATCTTGGTCACAATTTAGAACGTTGCTAGAATACAAGGCAAAATGGTATGGAAAACAAGTCATTCCGGTATCCAAAACATTTGCTTCAAGCCAATTATGTTCTTGTTGTGGGTATCAAAATAAAGACGTTAAGAATCTAAATCTTCGTGAATGGGATTGTCCTGAGTGCAATAGTCATCACGACAGAGATATTAACGCAAGTATCAATCTTAAAAATGAAGCTTTAAGGCTTCTAACCGTAGGAACTACGGGGATAGCCTAATGAATTAGAAGCCACTAGGCTTCTGTACTTAGGAATCTCCCACTTCAAACAGTCCGTAAGGACGTTAAGTGGTGAGTAGTTCAAGAAAAAGATAATACTTAATAGGATCCTTCCAACAAATACGGCAACTACTTTTAAATTCCAGTGTTTTATCTTAATTATATAAAGGATTGGAAAGAGTATAAGGATCCAAAAAATAATAATATAGATTGTATTTATCATTTTTTACTCCTAATAAAATAATTGTTTTTAATATAGGTGAATTTTCGGATTGAAGGTATGTTTTATTGTTACTAGTTAAAAACAAGGGCCGGAATTCCGGCTCTTTTTCTATCCCGCAAAAGCTCCCTGATTAAAGTGTTACTTTATCTCTCCGTCTCAAAAAACTCAATCCACTCCCCGTCAGGGCCAGCGAAGAATATGTAACGTGTTCCATCTGGTAATGTTTCAATTTCTTCTCCTAGTAAAAAGGTTACTTTGTGGGTTTCTAGTCTTTTGATTTCATCATCTAATGAATCCACTTTAAAGCAAATGTGATGTACTTTTCCTTCTGCCGGAAGGGAAGAGTTGTAACCTTCAATTAGTTCAAGTATCGTTTCTTTCGATTCTTCCACACCTAAAAAAGCGAGTTTTAAGTCTGGATTTGGGTGCCCCATACGTTTAATGAGCTGTAAGCCAACTACTTCTTTATAAAATGAAATAGATGTTTCTAAGTTTGTAACCATAAGTCCAACGTGTTCGATTCGTCTAACTGGCATGTAGATTCCTTCTTTCTGAAAATTATATACAATATATTATTGAAAATTAAGAAAATAAGCAAGATAAAAACCTTACAAATTTTAGCGTGTTATATGGTATAGTGAGAAAGTATGTTTGGGGAGAAGGAAGGAGATTATACGATGAATACAACTACTCAAACTCCTTCATTATCGGAAACAATGAAAGAGTGGCATTATGCATTAGCATATGAAATTAAACATTGGAAAACGATAGGTGGTAGTAAAATCTCTATCATGAACGGTCGTTTTTTATATACAGATTATGAAAGTACAGTATACGTATTTCAGCTTATTTCGGAAGTGAGTTTACCTGAAGGTTCACCAATTCGAATTGAGTTCGATGGTGAGGAAGCGACAGGGGAAGTATTATCTGTACATGGATTAGAAATCGAATTGAAGTTAAATGATTATATACAAGGCGAAATACGAGAAGCCGTTTTATACAGTGAACCGTGGCAATTGTTAGAACAACTACAAGAGCGATTGAAAGAGGCACATAAAGATAAGTTAAAACGTAATCGTATAAAGCGTCTTGTTGATGGGACGAGCAGTCCGAAACATATTGAGAAGATGAAAAATCCGAAAAATGAATTGGCGTATCGTTCGTTTTACAATCCGACAACGTACGTGTGGGGACCACCTGGAACAGGGAAGTCTTACAATTTATCACGTATTATTTCGGCTCATTATCAAAAAGGAAAATCGGTACTTGTATTAGCTCATAGTAATGCGGCAGTAGACGTATTAATGAGCGAAGTAACGAAGCAAATTGAGAAGAAAAAGAAATGGACACCTGGCGAAATTGTTCGTTACGGTTATAGTCAACATGAACATATACGAAATCATGAAACATTACTTACGTCGAAGCTAGTTGAAACGACGAACGGATCTTGGGGAGAAGAAAGACTCTATTTAGAAGAAACACGACAAGATCTTCGTGAAAAGATTTTATCATATAAAGCGACTTCTGCTGATAAGAAGCGTATACAAGAGATTGAAAGTGATCTTCGAAAGCAAAAAGCGAAAATTAAAGAAGTAGAAAAAGAATACATTGAAAACGCGAAAGTAATCGGCGCAACTTTATCGAAATGTGCTATTGATTCACTTATTTATGAGCGTACGTTTGATTTAGTTGTCGTAGATGAAGTGAGTATGGCATATGTTCCGCAAATTGCATTAGCTGCTTCACTTGGAAAACGTATTGTCGTTTGTGGGGACTTTTTACAGTTACCTCCAATTGCGATGGCGAACCATGAACTCGTTCGAAAATGGCTCGGGGAAGATATGTTTTACCATGCCGGGATTGTTGAGTCTGTCAATAAATCAGAAGCACATCCGAACCTCTTTATGTTGCAGGAACAAAGGCGTATGCATGCGGATATATCGAAGTTTACAAACTCATTTATTTATAAAAATAGAGTATATGACCATCCGTCTGTTTCAGAGCGTAAGGAACTTGCGCAATTGCAACCGTTCGCAAATGAGGCAAGTGTTTTATTTGATACGAGCTTAATGGGAGCCTTTTCGTTAAAAGACGCTGCTTCTGGTTCTCGATTTAACATTATGTCTGGTTTAGTAGCGATGCAAATGATGTTAATCGGACTGTTAGATGGTGTTCAATCGATCGGTGTTGTTACACCTTACAGGGCACAATCCCGCTTTTTATCAACGTGTATTAGAGAAATGTTGCAGAGAACGAAATATCAAAACATACCAGTTTTAGCGGCGACGGTTCATAAGTTTCAAGGTTCTGAAAGAGATATGATGATTTTTGATACAGTGGATAGTTATCCGCAAGAACGACCTGGCGTGTTATTCTTTGACCATAAAAACCATCGCCTCGTCAATGTAGCTGTAACGAGAGCGAGAGGGAAGTTCATTCAATTATCAGATTGCCATTATATGCGTAAAAACCTTTCGAGGAAACAAGCGTTATCACAATTAACAGCTCATATAGAACGTCACGGAGATGTATATGATCGCACGACATCAAGACAATTGTGGGAGCGGAAAATTTCGAAACGTTTACGCTGGTTTATGGAAATGAATCTTGAAGAGCCGAAAGGGTTATTGAAAGATGTTTTAGCCGCAAAACGAAAAATTATTATTTCACTTCCAAGTACAAAGCAAGTGGATAAGCGAGTATGGCAAGCGTTAATGCGTACAAATGCGCAAATAACAGTGTATAGTGATGGACCAGTTCCGTTAAAAAATGTAAAGTTACAAAGACAAAATAAAGCATTCCCGTTTATCGTAATCGATGATGAAATCTTTTGGGCAGGAGCACCTCTTACATCTCAAATGATGTTTGAAGGTAGTATGGAATTTCCGTACATATGTGCAAGATTACAAGCACCTGAAACAATTGGCGTATTAAAAGGGTTTTTAGATATTCGGTAAATTCAGATAGGAATTCCTTGACTTTTGCCTGGAATGAACTTAGAATGAAAATAATTTAATATAATTTTATGAAAATTCTTATCACGAGAGGTTGAGGGACTGGCCCTATGACACCTCGGCAGCGGATTCTTTATGAATACTGTGCCAATTCCAGCAAGGTAACTTGAAAGATAAGAAAGAAGCTCATTTGACTGTATATACAGAAGCCTCTTTCTATCTTTTAGAAAGAGGCTTTTTTACGTGAAAATAAAAGGAGGAAGAAAAATGGGAGCGACAGGAGTAACGTCACAAAGAAAAACAATTGAAGAGAGTATAGAAAGAAATAAGGAAAAGTACATAGAAACAAGTCATAATATTCATGCGAATCCAGAGATTGGTAACCAAGAATTTTATGCATCGAGAACGTTAAGTTTATTACTAGGTAGTGCAGGATTCCAGTTGCAGCACAATATAGCTGGTCATGAAACAGGATTTATCGCGCGGAAAAGTTCAGGAAAACAAGGACCAGTTATCGCATTTTTAGCCGAGTATGACGCTTTACCAGGACTCGGTCATGCATGTGGTCACAATTTAATTGGCACAATTAGCGTTGCAGCAGCGATAGCATTATCAGAAACGCTTGAAGAAATTGGCGGAGAAGTTGTCGTGTTCGGAACACCAGCAGAAGAAGGCGGGCCAAATGGTAGCGCAAAATCGAGTTATGTGAAAGCTGGCTTATTTAAAAACATTGATGCGGCGCTTATGATTCATCCGAGCGGAAAAACAGCTCCAACGAGTCCATCACTAGCAGTTGATCCACTTGATTTTCATTTTTACGGAAAAACAGCTCATGCAGCAGCCTCACCAGAAGAAGGAATTAACGCATTAGATGCGATTATCCAGCTGTATAACAGTATTAATGCACTTCGCCAACAACTTCCGTCAGATGTGAAAATTCACGGAGTTATTACTGAAGGCGGGAAAGCACCTAACATTATTCCTGACTACGCTGCGGCACGCTTCTTCATCCGCGCAGCAACGAGAAAAAGATGTGCGGAAGTAACAGAGAAAGTAAGAAACATCGCACAAGGGGCAGCATTAGCAACAGGCACAAAAGTAAAAATTCATCAATTCCAAAATGAAATTGATGAATTGCTCGTAACAAAAACATTTAATGACGTCGTAGCGGAAGAGTTAGAACTACTAGGTGAAGATGTAAACCGTAAAGAAAGAGTAGGAATTGGCTCAACAGATGCAGGAAACGTAAGCCAAGTCGTACCGACAATTCATCCGTACATTAAAATTGGACCAGATGACTTAATTGCGCATACGAATGAATTTAGAGAAGCAGCACGTTCAGAACTTGGAGATAAAGCGCTAATTACATCCGCAAAAGCACTAGCAAATACAGCATATCGATTAATTACGGAAGAAGGGCTGTTAGAGAAGGTGAAGGAAGAGTTTAGAGAGGCGCAGAGGAATCAGGGGTAAGTGATTGTAAGGAGGAGTGGATTATCCATTCCTTTTTCTTTTTGGAGGAAAGCTCCTACCTAATCCAAAAAAGAAAATTGTACGTTTAGACATAAAATTGACACATTTTGATTTGTTCCCTGTACGTTAAGGAATTAGTTTGTATATTTGAGGAGATGTACGAGACAGGTGTGAATTTAGGGGAATCCAATATTTTCTATTCAAATATGATAGAATAGAAGTATATCCAAAACGGAGGAACAACAAATGAACTCAAACACAAAACAGTTTATTTATGATATCCAGCAAAGAAAAAACAATTATATGGAAAATGTATTAAAGGCAATACAACACCTTAAAAAAGAGTAATCTGAGCAGATCATTCAAAATATAGTAGAGAAGATGGATATGATGATTAGTTTAGTTACTACTTACATGGCTATTGAATCAGAATCTATAAAAGAATTAAAAGAGCTTCAGGAAGAAATTATTCATGCCCAAGCATATATTCAAAAACGAAAATTTGAAGAAACACAGAGATAAAACCCTGTGTTTTTATTTGGTCGTCTATGAAGCCAATCTGTTATAAATCAAATTAAGGGATTAGGTACACTTACCATATTGTGTTCACTAAAGTCATTTCCCTCCAAATAACTCATTATATAAGACTCCTTTCTAACTTACAGTCTTTCTCTCACTATATGATATAAATCCTATAAATATGCTAGAAGGATAATTCATTATATGGACGAAAATAACATTTTAATAAGTTACGTTTTCTATTCCTAAATTACTAAAAAATTATTTATATACGATTCTTTTTTACTAGTTAATAGGTAATGATATAGGGATACTTTGCATGTACATCTAGGTTGTTCCTTTCAGGCTATGTATCATTTTAAATACGCCCTTTATTAGAATAGTGCTCATACTTTTTTTGAGATTCTTTCGTAATACGTGCGTTAAGTAAAATTGCTAACAACAAAAACACTCCATATGTTCCCCCTGTTGCTCCTATGATAACCACACTACTACAAACAAGTACAATTAGTAGGAGTAACGAAACCAAATAAATATGTTCATAGTTCTTTGACATCTTCTCGTATTTTATGCGTTTTTTCCTTGCATCCATCTAAATTCCTCCTTTACATTATCCATTTCACTATCAAATAAATCTCGCCCTTAAAAGGGAAAGAATATATCTTTTTAAATAATTAGCTTGTTTTTTTATCAACTAATTTATATAACGTAAAAAGAAATCCTACCAATATTAAGCTTTCCACCATGATAATCCCGACCATCTCCTTCCGTTTTAACTCCAACACATCAGATAAAAGTAGCAAACAAAAAGGATCCTCCCTTCTTTTAAAGGTTGATCCTTTTCTTCATGCATTCAACTATTCTTGATTAATTAGAATAACAGCGGGTCCATCTACACGAATTCCACCAACTTCGATTTTTTCATAAGGCTCAACTGTAATAGAAATGACCCCTTCCCGCTTCTTTAATTCATTACTTAATTCTTTTGTTAACATTTTTTTCATGTGTGCACTCCTTCTTACTGCTTAATTTATTATTGTTATGTAAATGAAATTAAAAATGGTTTCCTGGTCTGGAAACCATTTTTTGTAGTTGACCATACAGTGTTACCAGTTCGTTTATCAATTTTACGTAAAGAAGAGATAAACAATTACCTATTCACTGTCTCAGTAGATGTAAGGAACTCTTAAAGAGATAGCGGTGAGATCGATTGTTTTTTCTTCTAGAAATAATGACTTAGATAATATATTACCTAAAACAATGAAAGCCCTACCTCTCTTTCATCCTTACGGATCCTTGTCCGTGCCAGTGTGAATCAGGATTGCAAAAATCAAGTGACTATTTGATCGCGTTATTTGATGGAACTTCGAACGCTCGTAAAAGAAATTTAAAATAAAAATGGATTAGATTGAAGTAATAACAAAAGAGGTTTCTACTCAAAAAGTGAGTTGAAGAAGTTGAATGTCTTTGAAATGATTTACTTTTAATAATAATCATATTCCCGAAAAATTCAGGATATTTTCGGGGTATGTAATACATTATCTATAATGAATCTTAACAGAAACTTTTCATTTGATTTTCAGTGATCCCTTTAATTAATCCTAGTTCACTAATCAAAAATTCATGTGCGTTATCCAACATTTTTTTTTCGCTTGTATTCAGTGCTTTTTCTTTCTTCATACGCATTAAATCACGTACAACTTCGGCACCTTCTTGTATTTCACCCGTTTTTATTTTGTCCGTGTTCACTTTATACCTTTGTTTCCATGGTAATAATCTATCTGATTCTCCATGCTGAAAAATGTGTATAATGTGTTTTAATGCAAGTATATCAGTAACTGGGCGTATACTCGAACTTAATATTTTCCCCATAGGAATCATGACTTGCATATTATTGATTGACATTTTTATAACATAATACTGTTGTTTTTTTCCTGAGAATTCTTTTTCTTCTATGGCTTCAATTATACCTGCTCCGTGCATTGGATAAACAATGTTATCGCCAATTTGAAACATATAATCCACCTCCATATATGGTAACCTTCTTAACCTTAACATATATGTGTTTTTTTATCAAATATTTTATAATATCATAAAATCATTTTTGTAGTCAACTACTTTTTTAGCGAAAATTAAATTAAGTAAAAAACACCCCCAAAATAATAGGGAGTGTATCAGATTCCCCATAAAGGGAAGGGGAATTTTCCCTCTTATATTCTGAAATCTCTACTCATTAACGTAGATCAGTTTTCCCTTGAAAACGACCAAATCGCTCCCGTATTTTTTTCAATCTTGTGTGGTACTCCAAAATCTCAATTCTTGCTTTTTCAGCTAGAGGTGCAATTGGTCGTAAGTCTTTTAGCCCCCAATAATCAACCACTACATCAAGTACTTGATCAAAATATTGTAGTGGTCCATAATTCGCTTCTTTTGCAATCACAGCCATTCTATTTTCAAAATCAGGCATGACGGCACCTGGCATTTTAAAATTCTTAATCACATTGGCAATATGATAGCAATAATTAGGTTCCAATTCCAAATGTGTTCGAATGACATCTCGATAAAACGCATAATGAAGAGTCTCATCTTTTGCAAGACGGCGTAATAATGTAGCAAGATCTGGATCATGCTTACTTGCAACCTTAGCGACATTATTGTAAAACACCATCGTTGCAAGTTCTTGTAGCGTCGTATATGTCATCGCTTCGATTGGTGTGTGAAAATCGGGCTCAAATCCACCCTCAACGACCGACTTTCTTAATTCATGTAATCGTCTGGGATTCACACTTCGAGTAAGTAGTAAATATGTCTCCAACAAATTCGAATGTTGATCCTCTTCTGAAGTCCAAGTATGAATAAAGTCTGTAATAACAGAAAGAGAACCTTTAAAAGTCGCAGATAAATACGTTGTAAACCATGGTAAATTCACTTCTGTTAATAAAGCTGTTTCAATGGCCGTAATTACACCAGAAGGAAGAGTAACTTGACTTTCATCCCAAGGAACTCTTTTAAAGTCCACTCCCTTATCCCATGGTAAAAACTCATGATAACCCCAGTCTATCTTCTGCGCTCTTATTTTATGTTGTTCATACAGTTCTTTTAAACTTGGTTCTAATCGGAAATCTAAATCATTTGTTAGCATATAAGTGCCCCTTTTCTGATCATAGATAGCCATTCTATTTTCACATTCATTTTTATCCTTAAAAATTTTCTACAAATGAATATTACTTTCCTTTTTTTAAGTCAAACATAACAAATTTGTAACAAAACTCTTTAAGAGCGCTATAATTTCATATACTATTTTCATATCAAAAGGGGGCCCGCCACACATCCATCAACTTAAGGATTTAGACTATTTTTGAATTTAAAAGCACGTTACTATTCTCTTATGTTAATAAGAGAATAGTAACAAATTCCTCAATCCATGATGATACTCCTATTACTACAGTAACTCTTGCATACATTCTTGTACAAGAGTTACTGCCTGACTCATAGTGCCACCACCACCAAATGCAGCTGTCACTCCCACCGCCTCAAAGATCTCCTGTTCTGAAGCTCCTTGATCTAGACATCCTTTAATGTGATAAATGATACAATATTCATCCTGAGAATAAAGGCTAATACCTAAAGCAATTAACTGTTTTTGCTTTTTTGATAAGGTGCCTTCTTTAAAGCATTCCTCTGTAAAGGAATTAAATTGTTCAGCTAGTTTAGGCATCTTCTCAGTAAATAAACCCAAACCATACTCTTATAATGAAGAAGTGCAGATTCTGTAGAATTTCTACCTTCAAATTCCATATTTAATCCAACTCCATTTCTCATATTTTTCAAACAAAGTTAGTATGAACCTAATGGGAATGGATGAAACAAAAACGATATCGATTTCAAAGTGAGTGAAAGAGGAGAAAGGATTTAGAGGCAAGATATAACAAAAATTAACTAATAGTATTGCACACACGATATGGATAATGCATCGACTTCTGTAAAAGGATAACGTAAAAAGGAAGTGATGATATGGAAAAACAGAGTGTAGTCAATACATTAAATGCCTTTCTAAAAGGGCAGTACATGGGTATTCATGCCTATGAGCATTATATAGAGAAGCTAAAAGATCCAGGAATAAAAAAGAAATTTCAAAAAATACAACAAGATCACAAACAACATGCCTTAAAAGTAGCAGAAAGAATACAAAATCTTGGAGGGGTACCGGTTGATAATGAAGGAATCGTTGGCGCTGTTCAAGGTTTTATAAGTCAATTTACAGTACTAGATACAACAGAAGGAATTGTAAATAGCGCGTTAAAGGGCGAAGGTTATTATGGCGTTCAAATATCAGAAGAAATTGTACATGGTGATTTGGATCCAGAAAGTCATATGTTAATACATGATATTTTAGATAAAGATAGGGAACATGTACATGTATTAAAACAACTTGCGTATTAACATTTTTAGTTACACGGTATCATAATGGAAAGAAGATATTTAAAATAACCCCACATATGTTCACAAGACATGTAAATACTAATACTTGTTTTAGTACTTTAATTCCAAAGTATTAAAGCAGGATTACTAACTGCGATACTAGGAGGACGTTACTATGAATATTCGTGAAGGATTAATTCCAACTACATTGGGTACAGCAGTTACAGCTGCGGGCTATGCTTTGAAGCAAACTCGTGGATCTAATAAGATGATTGCAAATACAGTATTTGGATTTGGTTTAGCTCACGTTGTTTTAGGTGTAATTGATCTTGTGGAACATCGTCGTTAGAAGAAAAGGCAAGCATATTTTGATGCTTGCCTTTTTAATACAGTATGTTTTTTTGATTTATTAAAGTAATCCATAAATTAAGAACTATGAAAAGGCGGTTACATGCTCAATATGTAGACAAGAAGGATTTTGTTATGCAGGCTAAAGGAATGGGCTCATTCCTATCAAAAATTACCGACTGCCAAAAAATTGTTTAAAAATCCTAATATACCTGTCTTATCCACATATGTAAGGCATTTTGGCAGTTAGAATGAGTCTCTAAGGCAAGCTGGGTTCCAACCAAGAAAAAAGGTTAATAAGATGTAAAAAATAAGCAGAGCAGTCAGTTCAATAAACTGACTGCTTTGCCCACTTGCTATGAAACGGTACCCATTTATTTAAGCTTTTTAAAGGCTCAGGTGTAATATGAACGTACTGTTGTATATTATGCAAAATAAAAGAAGCAAGTTGTTTAAGAAAAGGTTAGTTTATATAACATCAAGAAGCCTTTGTAGAAATAAAATGTAAATCCAGTATGTATTGGGTATTTTGTGTATGAAACCATTGTTAATTTCAAATGATAAGATTGAATCATAGCAACTAACATGATAGCTAATATAATGCAGAAAGTACAAATAGGGTTAATTATTGCAGTACAGATAACCGTAATATTATCCAGTCTTATGGCAGTACTAAATAATAAAAATATTAAAATATTAGCCAAAGTTTATATTAGGGCATTTGAATGTACTTATGTTGAATTATGAGCCATCACTTTAATTGAAAATCAAAGCTAATGATTCAAGCAGGAAGAATACCTAGTATTCCTGTACATAGTTTTAAAAGTTGAGACCGAAGGAGGTGTTATATCAATGAGAACTATACAGCGAATTGCCTTAGCTTTAGTTATTATTGGTGCTATTAATTGGGGGCTAATTGGTTTCTTTAAGTTTGATTTAGTAGGGACAATATTCGGTGGACAGAATGCCTTTTTGGCAAGAGTAATCTTTGCTATTGTTGGACTAAGTGGGTTAATGTGCTTAACGCAGTTATTTCAACCGATGAAGGATGCTAATCAAGAGATGAATCGTAAAGAATATGGAAACCCTAATTATAGTACTGAATTTGGTGAGGAAACACATATGACAAATATAAATAAATCTTCTACGGAAGTTTATAAGAATACCCGCAATACATTAGATGAAGATTAATACAATTTATTTTTAAAGTCATGTATTCCACATGGCTTTGAAATTTTTTATTTTGGATAAATTAGTTGGAGTACCAGCTTTCGTACAACTAGGGGCAAAGTAGCATTTCGTATAGGATGATGCTACTTTGCTTCGTCATATTCCTTCATAATTTTATAAAACGTGTTTTTTCTTAGTTCTAACATTTCCATAAACATAACAGCAGTTATTTCTCCACTCTTCCACTTTGAATAAGTTTCTTCTATTGATTCTACAAAAAGAATAGCGTATTTTTTCATTTTATGGGCAGTCGATCTTCATACAATTGGTTGATATGTAGCTCTATTATCTGTTAATTTTTATAAACTCTAAAAATTTAAGTAGGTGTGTCCAAAACTCCTCTGACGCAATTGCCTCTGCAACAGCTTCACCACCATAGGCAATACGTCCACTTTGACACGCTGTTGTAGGGAAATAAGGAGGCAATATATTATGTCCAGCATTTTTAAAGGATAGATGTTCATGAGGAAAGGGAAATTTTTTTCTTAAACTGTTGAATTACTCTTTCTGCCATCATTGTAGAGGGCCATACTAAATCATTTGTCCCTGATATTAGTAGGACGGGACCTTTAATATTTTCTACTGGAATGATGGAAGGGTGATTATCTCGCAATTTCTCTAATGCTTTTTCGTATAATGATAAAAAGGAAGGAGGCTGCCTTCTCACTTTCTTCTTAAACAATGATAAAAGGAATAATGGATTCCTCAAAAATGAGAGTTTTGTAAAAGGAAGAGGGATTCCCCCCATACTCCAGGAAGAAGTGATTCGGTTTTGTTTAAGACCGATGCCTTGAAACACAACTCCTCCTCCCGTATGAGAAATAACAAAGCTAATTTCTGGAAAGATGGAGCCTAGTAGGAGTGATAGCTCTCCACCTTTTGATCGCCCAAAAACTCCTATTTTCTTCTCGTTAATCTCATCCTGATTCCGTAGAAAGGACAATGCCTTTTGGAAGTATTCAAGAGGGATTTCAGTAAGAGTGATTGGTAGTTTCTCATGTTTAAAATAGGAAAGTGCTAAGGTAGCATAGCCATGATAAGCAAGCAAACTAGCAGTTGTCTCATCTAATCCGCCATCTGATTCGCCCAGTACTAAAATTGCCGGGACTTCTGAACCGGAATAAGGACGGAATAAAGTCCCTACTAGTCCATCTTCCCTTACCTCCTGCCTGACAATATTTTCAGATAAAATATTTCTTTCTATCTGTTTAGAGATAATAGTCTTCCCGTTTCGTTTTACTTCAAGCGTAAAGAGGGAGGCACAACAGTTTTTTTTCGAAAAGACAAGGATGGATTCTCTGCACGCATTGTCCAAAAAAGTCCCATTTCGTGTGCTTTCATATAAGTTCCTTGTATAGGTCTAGCATCTGAAACAGCCACTACTCCGGACTCGTCTGCTTCAAAGGAAGTAAAGGAACTCCATTTGTTTCCTTCTTCATCTACTGTTCTTAGAACTAAATCAATGTTCTCCTTCGGTATGAGACCTCTTACAAGTATTTGGATTTTCTCGTCCCAGCGGGACTTCGAAGGAATTAATAATTCTGGTGAAGATGTATCCATGAGTAACAGCCCTCCTAATTAAATTAAACGTTATTGTGTTGTATTGGATGCTCGAGCTTGGAAATGAATAGGGTTGTAGTTTCATGAATAAAATCATTCACATTGCCATCAAGCTAAATGAATGAGTTATCCCAAAACAATAAATACGAGAAAAATGCACAAGATTTTCGTTCTGGGGGGTATTTGTATTTCTTAGCTTGATAGCGATGGGGTGTATGGTACAACAACTACAAATTTAGGGAATACTGGTATGCAACTTAGCAGTACAAAAGAAGTTAAGGCACCGGTTTTCTATGTCACTGTTGGAGAACATACTTACGAATGGCTTGCACAAAAACATTTAAAAATGTTTGATGCTGTACAAAAATCAGAGGGTAAAGATCGTAGTAAATTAAAAAGTAATTATTAATAATAGCATTTGTAATTATATTTTTCTTATATTATTTGTTACTGTATTTAAATAGTAAAAATCAATTCCTATAAACTGTAAAAAAAGCAAGGCAACTTTTCGTTCAATTTTGAATGGGAAGTTGCCTTGCTTTTTAATAGGTTCAGAATTTGTTTTAAGTTAACGGTCGATATATAGTGTATACGTGAGGTTTAAATTAATCAAAAAAAATTGATTAACGAGTTGCATAAAGAACTAAACTGTGTATATACTATAAAAATCAAAAAAAGTTGATGAAAGGAGAGTGAACTAAAATGGCACAAGATTTTCAGCTCTATGAGAAAAAATTCAAAGCGTTGGCCGATCAGAAGCGTTTAGAGATTATGTATGAACTTTGTCAGCGAGGCCAGACTTGTGTATGTGATTTAACAGAGATTTTTGAAATGACGCAATCTAAGTTGTCATATCATTTAAAGATCTTATTAGATGCAGGTTTAATTGTAAAAGAAACAAAAGGTACGTGGAGTTATTATGATTTAAATGATGCGGAAGTAAATAATTTATTATCAGAAGAATTATGCTGTATCTTTAGAAAAACAGGAAAAGGCAGCTGCTGTTAAAATTTCGCACTATTAATCAAAAAAATTGATTAATAGTATTTAAAGAGGAGGAATTAGCTATGAGATATGTTCACGTTGGTATAAATGTTACGGATTTAGAGAAGTCTGTTGAATTTTATGAAAAGGTATTTGGTGTGTCACCAGTTAAGGTGAAAATGGATTATGCAAAATTTTTATTAGAGAATCCAGGGCTTAATTTTACGCTAAACGTACGAGATGAAGTGAAGGGAAATCAGGTAAATCATTTTGGTTTCCAAGTGGATACAGCTGAAGAAATTACATTTCATAAAGAAAGATTAGAAAAAGAAGGGTTCTTTGCACGTGATGAGATGGATACGACTTGTTGCTATGCAGTTCAAGATAAGTTTTGGGTAACGGATCCTGATGGTAACGAGTGGGAATTCTTTTATACAAAAGCACATAGTGATGTTCATAAAATTGAAGAGCCTTCTTGTTGCATGACTTCTAACGTAGTAGATAAAAATTCTTGTTGTTAATAGGAGATGGAAAATAAAATGAAACGTTTATCTCTTCTAGATCGATATTTAACACTATGGATTTTTCTAGCTATGGCTGTTGGGATTGGTTTAGGGTTTGTGTTTCCTAGTGTAGTAGACGGACTGAATACATTACAAGTTGGAACGACGTCCATCCCGCTCGCTGTCGGTTTAATTGTTATGATGTATCCACCATTAGCGAAAGTTCGTTACGAGGAAATGGGCCGTGTATTTAAAGATGTAAAAGTATTGGTTTTATCTTTAGTACAAAACTGGATTATTGGGCCTGTACTTATGTTTGTTTTAGCAATTATTTTTCTTCCTGATAAGCCAGAATATATGGTCGGACTCATTATGATTGGTTTAGCACGCTGCATTGCAATGGTGATTGTTTGGAACGACCTTGCAGATGGGGATAAAGAGTATGCAGCAGGTTTAGTAGCTTTTAACTCAGTATTCCAAATGTTATTCTTCTCCGTTTATGCATACGTGTTTGTAACAGTAATTCCAGAATGGTTAGGGATTGAAGGGGCTATTGTCGATATTACAATGATAGAAGTAGCGAAATCAGTATTTATCTATTTGGGAATTCCTTTTATAGCAGGTATGTTGACACGTTTTGTACTCGTTAAGTTAAAAGGAAGACAGTGGTATGAAAAGGTATTTATACCGAAGATTAGTCCACTTACATTACTTGCATTACTATTTACAATCATCGTTATGTTCTCTTTAAAAGGGGAAATGATTGTTAGCGTACCACTAGATGTTGTAAGAATAGCGATCCCGTTATTAATCTATTTTATTGTAATGTTTTTTGTTTCTTTCTTTATGGGAAGAAAAATTGGTGCAAACTATCCGGTGACTACAACGTTAGCATTTACAGCAGGTAGTAATAACTTTGAGTTAGCGATTGCTGTAGCAGTTGGTGTGTTTGGTATTCATTCAGGCGCGGCATTTGCAGCTGTTATCGGGCCGTTAGTTGAAGTACCTGTAATGATTGCACTTGTAAACGTTGCTTTTTGGTTTAAGCGTAAATATTTTAATGATCAACCAGTATAATTTAAAAATAAAGGCGGAAAACAACATGAAAAACAAAAAGACAATCTATTTCTTATGCACAGGAAATTCATGCAGAAGCCAAATGGCAGAAGCATGGGGCAAACAATATTTAGGCGATAAGTGGAATGTATATTCTGCAGGAATCGAAGCACACGGAGTAAATCCAAATGCTATTAAAGCGATGAAAGAAGTAAATATTGATATAACGAATCAAACATCGGATATAATTGATGCAAACATTTTAAATAGTGCTGATTTAGTCGTTACGCTTTGTAGTCATGCGGATTCTGTTTGTCCTTCGACACCTTCGCACGTTAACCGTGTTCACTGGGGATTTGATGACCCGGCAGGAAAAGAGTGGTCTGAATTTCAACGTGTTCGAGATGAAATTGGAGAACGTATAAAGCGATTTTCTGAAACAGGGGAATAAATAAAGGAAAGAACCAATCTTCTATCTTATAGGGATTGGTTCTTTTTTCTATACATGGTCACTACTGCATTGTTTTACAACAACTATCTCAACGAATGTAGAATATTATGTAAGAATGATATAGTTAGAATAGTAGTCCACCTCTATTAAATTTATATATATAATACTATTGATAATTAATAATGAATAGAATTTTGGTTTTTAGAGTAATCGAGATAGTAATCATAAAAAATAGCATGTAATAAAAATTTTTTCACATGAAAGGAAAAAAGGGTGAAACACATAATAAAAGACGTATTAATAAATTATTTTAAAGAAATTCATTCACTAGCAGTGGAAGAAGAGCTACATAAAAATAGCTGGAATACAGATTTACACTATAAAATTATGGTGAATGGAAAGCGATATTCCGCACGGTTTATCAATAGCAAGCGAACAATCAATCCAGCTTTTGGGGCGTTATCAAACGAACAAGTGATAGAGCAAGTACGTTTTACGTATTATTTACGCGAGCATGGAGTCCTTTTTATGCAAATTAATAAAAATAGGTCAGGGGAGTCATTTACATTAGTCGCTTGGAATGATGAACAATACCGATTTATATTGTCTAATTGGATTGAAGGAGAACATATTACACTCTGTACAGAAGCTATCGCAGAAGCATTTGGAAAGGAAGCAAGAAAGGTTCATGATATTTCTAGTGCATTTCAAAGCGCGATTTTTCAGAAGAAATCTCATTTGGATGGGTATGTTGAGTTTATTAATATGTTAGAAAGCAAGACAAGCGCATGTAAGGAATTGCGGGAGTATATAGATCTTGCTAAATATCATATAGACTGCGCATATACGAGTGAATTAGAGTTTATTGTACAAACAGACTTAAATCCTTTGAATGTTTTATGGGGCTCAAGTCAACAGGTAAAAGGAATTGTAGATTTTGAATCTATTAGTTATGTTGACCGTATTGAAGGGTTAGCCTTTTTAATAAAATGGTACTCTCGAACGAAAGGAATACAGTCGCATAAAGTATGTCCGGAAGTTGCTAGAGCATTTTTAGAAGGGTATAAAGCTAATAACATTTTAACTTCAAATGATTATAAAAGACTTTCTTCGTTGCTATGGTTATCCGGTAGTTTAAATTGGAACTTCGTTAAAAAGACGATGAGTCTATTAGGTGACGGGAGAGAATTAGAGGAACATTTGAAAGTTTATAGAGTAAGGGGAGAAAGGTTGTCTTCATTGTTTTAATTTGTAGATAACATTTCTTCTCTTTTGGGATTTATAAAACAAAGCATATGAGGTGTTCAAAAAATGAAAATACAAATTGTATTGTTTGACGGCTTCGGAGAGATTGTCTCTTTTACGCCTTTTGAGGTATTGAAAAGAGCGATAGAAGAAGGTGCTCCGTTTACGGTTGAGTTAGTTTCTAGTGAACAAAAACAAGAAGTTACTACCTCGTTTGGAGTTACGGTGAAACTGCATGATTTTTTAAGGATGGATAATCGCCCAGATTTGTTAATTGTACCTGGTGGTGGCTGGAATCATAAAGCTGAGCACGGGGCACGAAAGGAAGCTGAACTTGGTACTTTAACTAAAATAATTAGAGAGATGCACAATGAAGGAACGATTGTTGCGGGAGTTTGTACTGGAGGTATGTTACTAGCTGCATCCGGTATATTGAATGGTAAAAAGGCCACAATGCATCATTTGGCGCAGAGTGAAATTAGTGAATATGGAGCAGAACTTCTTCCTTACAGAATTGTGGATCAAGGGAATGTTATTACCGCAAGAGGAGTTACTTCAGGAGTTGACTTAGGTCTCTGGATTACGGAAAGGTTCGCAAGTCCCAAAATTGCAGCTGCTGTTGAATATAGAATGGAATACGAGCGGCGAGGTGTTGTTTGGAAGTGATTTGACCGTAATCATAGTTTTTTTGCTGTAGAGTGTATTACATATTTTTAAAGAAAAAAGCCTACTCGTATGAGTGGGCTCTTTCGTTTATGCACTACTATTTTTTACAGTAATATCCTTTCCTAAAGAGCATAGAATGGATCATGTATTTTGTTTCATAGTGATAATGATTTTTATTATATATTCATAAATTAGTAAAAAGTAGTTTACAAATTTGTGTTAGGCTTATATAATTTGACTCATATAAAAAAGTTTCCTCAGGGAAACTTAAGTGTGAATTTACATTCATATTATATTTTTTTGTCCGAAAGTTGCCTTTATGCAAAATAATTATATTAACGAAAAAAAGAAGGGGGAATACACAAAAAATGAGTGAGGCTATAATCGTCAAAGATTTGTTTGTATCTTATCAAGGGAATCAAGTAGTTCAAAACGTTTCTTTTGAAATTGAAAAAGGAAAACTCGTTGGAATTATCGGTCCAAACGGTGCGGGGAAATCAACTTTAATGAAAGCTGTTTTAGATTTAATCCCAAGTGATAAGGGATATGTTCGGATTCTTGGAGAGGATATTCGAAGCGCTAGAAAACATGTTGCATATGTACCGCAAAGAAGTGATATAGATTGGGATTTCCCGATCACAGTAATAGATGTCGTACTAATTGGAACGTATCCATCTTTAGGGATGATGAAAAAGCCGAAGAAAGAGCATCGGGATTGGGCGTTTGAATGTTTAAAAAAGGTCGGAATGGAAGAGTTTAAAAGTCGTCAAATTGGTGAGCTTTCAGGTGGACAACAACAACGTGTCTTTTTGGCGAGAGCGTTAGCACAAAAGGCAGAGATATTTTTCTTAGATGAACCATTTGTTGGAATTGATGTAACAAGTGAAGAGACAATTATTAAAATTCTTAGAGAGCTACGTATAGAAGGGAAAACGATTGTTGTTGTACATCACGATTTAAGTAAAGCAGAGTCCTATTTTGATAAATTACTATTACTGAATAAAAGCTTAATTCATTACGGAGAAGTACGACAAGTATTAGAACCAACTGTTATGTCAAAAGCATATGTGAATCAAGGAATATTGTTTAATAATGCAGCGGAGGTACATTCATCATGAAGATTGTAGAATTTATAGATGCATTAACGCAGTACAGTTTTCTGCAGAAGGCGCTTTTAACTTCCGTTATGGTAGGAGTGATTTGTGGGGTAATAGGATGTTTTATTATTTTACGAGGTATGGCATTAATGGGTGATGCGATCTCACATGCCGTTCTTCCTGGAGTAGCACTTTCTTATATGATCGGTATGAACTATTTCATAGGGGCGGTTTTAACAGGTGTTATTACTGCAGTTGGAATTGGATTTGTAAGTCAAAATAGTAGAATTAAACATGATATGGCGATAGGGATTATGTTCACATCTGTTTTCGCTATAGGGATTATTTTAATTACCTTTATGAAGAGTAGTTCTGATTTGTATCATATTTTATTCGGGAATGTCCTATCAGTTCGTTCTTCTGATATGTGGATGACACTTATTATCGGAGTGGTTATTATCGGGCTTGTGATGCTGTTTTACAAAGAATTACTCGTATCCACTTTTGATCCAACGATGGCGCAAAGTTACGGATTACCGAACAAATGGATTCATTATGGCTTAATGATTCTACTTACAATGGTTACAGTAGCATCACTTCAAACTGTAGGAATTATTCTAGTTGTCGCTATGCTTATTACACCAGCGGCTACAGCGTATTTATTAACAAATCGTTTATGGGTCATGATTTATTTAGCCGCAGGTATTGGTGCACTTTCATCTGTAGTAGGGCTATATTTTAGTTTCTCTTATAATCTTGCCTCAGGTGCAACAATTGTTCTTGTCGCAACATTCTTGTTCGCATTGGCATTCTTTTTTTCACCGTCACAAGGTTTGTTTTGGAGAGCTATCAAAATTAGAAAAAATAGAGCAGAGTTGTCATAATTGATTGGAGGATAAAGATGAAATTCAAAAATGTTTTATTATCGATACTTTGTATTTTCGTATTTGCATTAACAGCGTGTTCGAGTAACACCAATGGAAAAGAAGAGGGCAATGGAAAATTAAAAGTTGTAACTACATACTCCATTATATATGATATGGTGAAGCAAATTGGTGGAGATAAAGTTGAGATTCATGGTCTTGTTCCGATTGGAGCTAACCCGCATGAATATGATCCATTACCAAAAGATGTTATGAAAATGACAGATGCAGATATGGTGTTTTACAATGGATTAAACCTAGAAGAGGGCGGAGCATGGTTTAAAAAACTATTGAAAACTGCAAACAAATCAGAAAAAGATGCACCGGTTTATAAAGTAAGTGAAGGTGTAGAGGCTATTTATTTAGAAACTAAGGGATTAGAAAAAGAACCAGATCCACATGCATGGATGAATATTAAAAATGGTATTTTATATGCTGAAAATGTGAAAAAGGCATTAATTAAAGAAGACCC
This sequence comes from Bacillus sp. RC51, assembly GCF_044908115.1. NCBI lineage: Bacteria > Bacillati > Bacillota > Bacilli > Caryophanales > Bacillaceae > Bacillus > Bacillus sp. RC51. Next base: position 99,384 of record NZ_JBIYCW010000008.1, read on the forward strand.
TAAAAATAAAGAGTTCTATACTAAAAATGCCGACAAGTATGTAGCAGAACTCCAAAAGTTACACGATGAGACAGTGAATAGAATTCATCAAATTCCTGAGGGAAAACGTTTCTTAATCTCTAGTGAAGGTGCTTTTAAATACTTTGGAAAAGCGTATGACATTAAGACGGGATACATTTGGGAAATTAACTCAGAGAACCAAGGTACGCCAGATCAAATTAGAGATGTTGTAAGTGTAATTCAAACAAACAAAGTTCCAGCTTTATTTGTAGAAACAAGTGTAGATCGACGTAGCATGGAAACTGTTTCAAAAGAAACAAACGTGCCGATTGCAGGGACAATTTTTACAGACTCACTAGGTAAAACAGGCGAGGATGGAGATACGTATTTGAAAATGATGAAATGGAATACAGATACAATTATTAATGGGTTACAAAAGTAAAATCTAGCTAGTGTAACTATTGAAGTTTTATGTATCATGTTTGATTATTAATTAGGCTGAATATAACCTAATTTTATTCCCTTCGTAATAGCTTCCAAAATGGGAGAAGTTCAACATAATGGACATAAACAGTGCTTATAAATATCCAAGCCTATTCAGTAAATAATAGGACGTTTGAAATTAATGCTGTAGGTTCTTTTCAATTAACTGATATACGCCCAGATGTATCAATACATACCAGGTGTTGAAATAGAAACGTTTTACAATGCACCGGAGTTTATACAAAAAGCGGAGTATTATTTGGAACATGTACAAGAAAGAAAACAAATAGCAAAAAATGGGCTGGATAGAACGTTGAAACATCACACATATGATAGACGTGTATTACAATTATTAAATTATATTCATTTCATAGGCGTAAAGATGTAGTCTAACCATTAACTGAAATGATAAGCGTTTAGCGCTTTCAAATAGAGTTAACTCTAGTATTCTATAAAATCATTTACGAAAAAGGGATTTGGATAATTTTGCCGAATTTATTCATTTAGAAAAAACGATTTTGTATACAAACTAATTTACATCTAATAATTAGAGGAGTTTAAAAATGAATCACTTTTTTGTAGAGTTTGGCGAATATAAAGCAAGTGTTTGTGAATGGGGAGATAAAAGTAATCCTCAAATCATTTGTTTTCATGGTTTAGGAAGTACAAAATTAAGTTTTATCGAAATAGCGGAACTTTTAAAAGATAACTATCATATTGTATCGTTGGATCTACCTGGACATGGGAAAACACCGAGTTTTGGGAAGGATGAAGATTACGATGCATCTCATTTAACAAATTGGGTAGTAGCATTACTTGAGCAGATAGGAAAAGAAACATTTCATATAGTAGCGCATTCATGGGGAGCAAGCGTTGCGCTTCACTATGCAGCAGAATGTACAGAAAAAGTGAATAAAATGGTTTTGTTAGATGGTGGTTATCATCATGGTAAAATGAATGCAAATTATTTTGCGGAGCTATATAAAGGTACGAAAGAAGGAGAGTGCCCACCGCGGTCATTAGAAGAAGAAATTACTCATTATGAAAAAGATTTTGATGAATATACTTTTGACAATAAAGAAGCATTCATCCAATCAGAAAAAATGGTTTATAGCAGGTGGTCACCATTAATAGAACGTGCGGTTTATGACTTAATGCGAAAAGAAGATAATAAAGTGAAATGGCATGCTACTGGCGATACTGCTAGAAGTGTAATTAAGTTTCAATATACGGTGTATAAAACGTTGAAATCACATAAAATTAAAAACGATATTTTACTATTGTATTGTGATCTTCCAGATAATTATTTAGAAATAAGAGAATTGCAGATTAAGGAATTTAAGAAGCGTATTGATATTACGACTAAGCTTTACACAGATACAGGGCATTTGATGCATTGGGATAGACCAGAAGAGATTGCTGCGGATGTTTTACATTGGTTTATATAAAGAAGGTCCGTTGTTCGAATTTGAGCAACGGATTTTCTTTTGAAAAACTGAATTCAAGAGTGATAGAGGGATAAGCAAGAGCATTACAGTTCTATTACCAATTCATTTTTTGATATAATAGATGTGAAGCAGGAAATAGATAGAAAGATACTGCTAGTAATTTATACTTAAATGTAGGGTAACTAACTGTTACGATTTATTTAACCAATTATAACGAAAGTTAATTAAATATATCAGTAAGCCCTGCTAGTCAAGTGATTGGCTAGTAGTGAGGGTTAACTGCGGGCAATCCCTAAAGCTGATTGAACTACAACGTGGCTAGAAATAGCGAGCGTGAATGTTGCGAAAGCAGAAAAAATCAATCAGATGGTGTAAGGTTAAATCCTAAACACTAGAACAATGGGTCTTCCGCCTCGAATCATCTAAGTCAAAATGGATAAGATGAACGTTCAACGACTATCTCGTATAACTGACGAGAGTAGATCACAAGCCTATGGTGATGGAAAAATCCTCTATCTCTAAAGAGATAAACATATAGTCTGCGCTCATGTGAAAATATGAGAAGTTCATAAGAGAACTGGCTAAGGAATTGCGCCCTTAGTTGAACGAGATAAATTTAATTAAATCTATCAAATCCAATTGAAGCTACCGAACCTATGCATTGTGGTAAATTCAAGGGGGTGAGAATATTAATGAAATTTTCACGAGTTAGTCAAGTATCGGAATTAACAGGTTTGTATCCTAGTAGTCTTAGGAGAATGCTGATGGAACACGCTACAATTCAGAAGAATCAATCTTTCATTATCTAAAAGATGAGTGCCCGAATAATCGCACAGTAAAGGAGTTAAATTCTGATGATATTGGCGAAGAAAGTCAGACTGATTCCAACGCCTGAACAAGAACAAGTGCTTAGAAACCATGCTGGTGCTGCAAGATTTGCTTATAACTATTGTAAAAGAATGAGTGATAGATACTATAAGCTATTTGGAAAATCTGTTTCACAGTTAGCTTTACAGAAACGATTTACAAAGATCAAGAAGCGAAAGAGATATGAGTGGTTATATGACATCAACGCACAAGTTCCCAAACAGGCTTCAAAAGATTTTGACAAGGCGCGAAAAAATTCGTTCAAAAAGTACAAAAATGGCTATCACACTTCTTATAAAACCAACAAAGATTTAATCCAAGGATTTTATGCCAATTATGAAAGACTGATTATAGGAAAGAAAGTAGTTCATATTCAGTCTATTGGAGAAGTGAAAACAAGCCAACAACTACCAAGAAACAAAAAACCATCCAATCCAAGAGTTACATTTGATGGTCGTCACTGGTGGATTAGTGTAGGGTTCAAAGAAGAATTCGAACCACAAGAACTAACCAATGAGTCGATTGGTGTGGACGTTGGTTTAAAAGAGTTGTTTGTAGCTTCTAATGGTACGAAAGAACGAAATATAAACAAAGATGCTAAGGTTAAAAAACTTTTGAAAAGGAAAAAGTCAGCGCAAAGAGATATGTCTAGGAGATTTAAAAAAGGTGTGAAATTTCAATCTGCCGGATATGAAAAAGCTAAAACTGAGCACCTTCGGTTATCTAGGAAAATTACGAATATCCGAAATAACCATATCCATCAAGCAACAGCTAAATTGGTGAAAACCAAACCAATGAGGATTGTTGTGGAAGACTTACCTATCTCAAACCTGTTAAAAAACAAAAAACTATCGAAAGCATTTTCATTTCAAAAATTAAACTTCTTCTTTCAATGTTTATCATACAAGTGCGAGAAGTATGGCATTGAGTATGTAAAAGCTGATAAATGGTTCGCCTCAAGCAAGATTTGTTCATGTTGCGGAGTAAAATACGACCATTCAGTTCAACCAGAAGGACAGTGGAGTTTAAAAATACGTGAATGGTGTTGTGTTGGGTGCAATAGCCATCACGATAGGGATGTAAATGCGTCGATAAATTTATCAAGATGGGTAAAATAAATGCTTGATAATAGGAGGTAACGATACTGCCTCGTGTGGAGTGTTATACCCCTCGTCCCTTCGGGGTTGCGAGAACACGATGAAGCACTAACTTGTGTAAATTTGATTGAATTGTATAGATTTAGTTAAGTTTATCGTATCGGAGATTGAACAGAGTTATGGGGAATGAAAAAGAAATTAGTTCCGCTAAATTAATATGGAAGATGACGCGCCCGCATACATTAACGGCGACGTTTTCTCCTGTAATTTTAGGAACAGTAGTATCACTTTATGTTGCAGAAATTCATTGGCTTTTATTTATTGCGATGATGGTTGCATGTTTAGCATTGCAAATAGCAACGAACTTATTTAATGAGTACTATGATTTCAAACGTGGATTAGATACCGCTGATTCTGTTGGTATCGGTGGTGGAATTGTCCGTCACGGATTGAAACCGAAAAATGTGTTAACAGTTGCGCTTTTATTGTATGTAGTAGCAGCAATTATTGGAGTTTATATTTGTATGAATAGCAGCTGGTGGTTAGTCGTTATTGGTTTAATTGGGATGGCGGTTGGCTACTTATATACAGGTGGTCCATTACCAATTGCGTACACTCCATTTGGAGAATTAGTTTCTGGATTGTTAATGGGGACATGTTTTGTACTCATTGCTTTCTTTATTCAAACGAATACGATAACGATTGAAAGTGTATTGATTTCCATTCCAATTGGAATTTTAGTCGGTGCAATCAACATGTCGAATAACATCCGAGATATCGAAGAAGATATTAAAGGTGGAAGAAAGACGTTAGTAATCCTCCTTGGGAGAGAAAAAGCAATAGTAACACTAGCTGTAGCCTTTTTCATTGCTTATTTATGGATCGTGGTGATTGTATTAATGGGTTATATAAGCCCTTGGGCATTAGTTATGTTCCTAGGTTTAAGAAAGCCAATCTCTGCTATTCAAAGTTTCCAAAAAGGAGCAAAGGATCCTGGATATATGCGCATCGCAATGAAATCAACAGCGATGACAAATACGATTTTCGGCTTCTTATTATCAGCAGGATTATTAATTAGTTATCTGTTTTAGATAAAAAATATTGTTAAATAACTTAACCCCAATTTCTCGATTTTAATATGGAGAGAATGGGGTTTTTATTTTTGTATTTCTTTAATAATGATCAAACCCTTTTATAACTCTACATTATGTAATAGATTAGTGGAGATAAAGATCAGGATGATTAGAGGAATGATTTTTATATTTCTCTAAGCTATAGAGGTTTTCAATAAAAAAATAACGAAATACAATATTTTTTTATTGGGAAACGATAAACGCTATGTTAATCTTAAAAAAAAGATAGACAAGGATGAAGAAGAATGAAAAAAATTTTTTTAGTTGGATTTTCTACCATAACTTTAATTATTATTGGTTTTGTCTCTTACATTACATTAACAACGAAAGATCCATTAAGTGACAAAGAATTTCCAATAACTCAAGAAAAAGCAAAGGCAACTGCTATTGAATATTTTCAAAAAGAAAAACAGTTAGATGTTGTTATAACTAAAGTTGGAGTAGTGGGAGAAATAGGATATAAAGTTTGGATCGAAGGACATGAGCTGAATAATGAACAACAAAAAATTGATGCAATTATAGATGTTGCAAAAGAAGATAAATATAAAGAAAGAATTAGAAGAAAGAACGGATGCAAAAGTTATATTGACACGTGAAAAAGATACGAGCTTACTTCCAGAAACAAAGCAAAAAGAAGAATTACAGGAACGTGTCAAAGTAGCGAAAGACCATTCGGCGGATCTTTATATTAGCATTCATCATGATGCTTTTGAGGATACAAATGTAAAGGGAATAACAACTCATTACGGAGCTAATAAAAGAAAAGATAAAAAGTTAGCTAAGTTTGTACAAGAAGCTATTTTCGATCAAAATATAGATACTCGAGATAGAGGTATTCGTAAAAGTGATTTTCTTGTCTTACGAGAAAATGCTGCACCAGCTATCTTAATTGAATTAGGGTTTACGTCTAATGAAAGTGATGAAAAAAGAATGAATTCAGAAGAATTCCAGGCAAAATCGCAAAAAGGTATTGTGGATGGCATTATTAATTATTTTACGATGTAATAAAATAGGCAAATAGAAAAATACTATTCTTTCTAAATCTTAATTAGGAAGAGTAGTATTTTTTATTTTGGGTGTATATCCAGTTTTCAAATTAGAAACAAATATTCTTCTAAAGATTGGATGCAATAGGCTATTCTTTAACTGATTTCGACATTATCTGCATTTTATCTTTATCCGTCTCTATTAATCTATTTATTGTAGATACCGGTTGAAACTAATGATTCAGTCGAGTAAAGGCTCAGCCTTATAAATAATGAATATGAAAATTAATAGGGAAAGGATCGAAAAATAATGAAAGAATCACAAAGTAAGAAAAAAACAAGTCGATTAACTAAGGTAATAATATCTCTAGGAGTTGTTTTAGTAACGACCTTTTTCACTTTCTTTTTAATTGGAAAATGGCACTCTATCCCAGCGAAGGGAGTAGCTAATGAAAGTATGAAACAAGTTAATACGCAACAACAAGAAAAGAAAAAGGAAACATCACCAGCAAAACAAAAAAGACCTGATGGAAAACCGGTAGGAAAAGTTGTCTATTTAACATTTGATGACGGTCCTAGCGAATTGACTGGGAAATTTTTAGATGTACTAAAAGAGCAAAATGTTGCTTCGACATTTTTTATGCAAGGTAGTAATTTACAAAATACAGGTTTTCAGGAAAATGTAAAACGAGCAGTAAAAGAAGGACATTATATTGGTGCACATAGTATGACACATAATAGTGATAAGCTATACAAAAAGGGACAATTTGTACCAGAGATGAAAGAAACGTTAGATCTTATCCATAATATTACGGGCACAACTCCTAAACTAGTCCGTCCGCCATATGGATCTGCACCAGGATTAAAGGGTGAGGAAATTCGTAATCAAATTGTAGAAGCAGCAATAAAAGTTTGGGATTGGACAATAGACTCAAATGATTGGAAATTAAAAGATAATCCAACTCAGATTATCGAAAATGTAAAGAAACAGACAACAGAAGAAGTAGAAGTTGTTTTAATGCATGAAAAGGCGCAAACATTACAAGCACTTCCTGAAATTATTAAATTTTATAAAGAGCAAGGGTATGAATTTGGGGTATATAATGATGAGGATCATTTTCGTCTAAATTTCCAGAAAGATCAACGTTTATAGTATAAACATAGTTATTTTAAAAGGTGTTTTTATTACTAAATCAATAATTAAGCCAAAAGTCGATTTCCTATACGATAAAGAAATCGGCTTTTTCTTTATGAAATTTTACTTTGTGTATGAAGCCTGTGTTTTAGGATGAATATATTGAACTCATTTTAAAACGGCATTTGAGGGCTCGTATTATTTTTTCTAAATTTATTAGTTAAGATTATTCGACAATTATATAAATAATCATTTAAAGTATAAAATATACACATCTTAGGGAGGGCATATATGTGAAGAAGTGGATGAAAATTGTTCTTTACTCTTTACTAGGTATTTTACTTATAGGAAGTATTACGTTTTTGACTTGGTCTCAGTTTACTTATAAACCAACGAAAGAGGCTTTGTCGTTAGTAGATGATAAAAAAGATGAAGATAATATAATTTTTGGACAGAAAGAGTCTAAAATAGGGGTTATTTTTTATCAAGGAGCTAAAGTAGAAGCTGAGGCTTATAGTTACTTAGGGGAAGCTCTTGCAAAAGAAGGACATTTTGTAGTAATGCCTAAGTTACCATTAAACTTAGCGATACTTGGAATCAATGCGGTAGACAGTGTAATGGAAAAGTATCCTGAAGTTCAAAAATGGTATGTTGCGGGGCATTCAATGGGGGGAGCTATGATTTCTAAGTATGCCTTTCAACATGAAGACAAGGTAGACGGGATCATTTTCTTAGGTTCGTATCCTGCAGATGATTTCTCTACTAAATCGATTCCAATGTTATCAATTTATGGGGAAGTAGATGCTTTAGCAACTGTAGAAAAAATAGAGAACAATAAAAAGTTAATGTCAAAAAATACAACTATGCACATGATAAAAGGCGGAAACCATGCTCATTTTGGCATGTATGGTGAGCAAAAAGGTGATAATGTGAGCTTAATTACGTCAAAAGCACAACGAGATGAAACGGCTAAAGTAATTGAACAATGGTTATTAAAACAATGATAACTAATTTAATAAATTTACCGAAATAATGCTCCTTCCTCAAAGGAGAGGTAATCAAGAGCCAGCTCATACGAGTAGGCTCTTTTATTTATCCCGCTATTTGCCAGGCAGTAAGACTCCCACTGATTAAAGTTTCACTTTATCTTCTATCTCCAATTGCACCCTTATTTTCTCCGGAATGTCCTTTTCAGAAATAACGTCGTAAGAATAGACATACTTTCCTTTTACATGAATTTTTAAGTAAGTTTTTCTTATGAAATCATTAGGAGTATTAGTTCCTACTGTATATTTGTTCTCATTCCTTGCTTCATCAACACCTTTTAGGGAGTACATAGCTCTTCCTTTATGATGATAATCTGGAACGCCATATCCCTTCGCAATGGCGTATACATTTTTTTCTTCAGCAATCGGATTAAATCTGTCCAAATCCCCGCGTAATATGAAAGGTAGTAAGTATATAGGAAGGCTTATTCCTATTATGCAAAGTAAAAATTTCTTCATGATTGTTTCTCCTCTTATGTATTTACATTTTTCAGTATAGAAAAAACTTCTTATGAATATAGAGGGAAACTCCTTAAGTTTTTCTTAAATATGTTTTTAAATTCTGGCTATTTTAACCAGAATTTTCATGGGAATATCTTTGATAAGAACCAACGCTCTTTGTTTGGGAGTGATAACCTTGGATAATCATTCTCTTTTACCAAATCGGATTATTTTATGTGTAGATCTTCGTAGCTTTTATGCGAGCGTATCATGTATTAAAAAAGGACTTGATCCACGTTATACAAAATTGGCTGTCGTAGGAGATGTGAATCGGAGTGAATCGATCGTATTGGCAGCAACACCGCCATTAAAAGCGTTAGGAATAAAGAAGATGGCTCGTTTGTATGAAATACCGAAGCTGCAAGATATTATTATTGTGAATCCAATTATGCATAAGTATGTGAAATGTTCAAATTACATAATGGGCTTAGCTTTACAGTATGTTGCGCCGGAAGATTTTCATCAATATAGTATCGATGAATTTTTCATGGATATGACTGCGAGTATTCATTTGTTTGCGAGTTCGCATTAAAGTTTAAGAGAGAAATATATGAACGTACGCGGATTAAAAGTACGATTGGTATTGGGCCAAACTTATTATTGAGTAAAGTAGCTTTTAAAACATAAGAACAAGCTATTAGAAAGTGAAAATGAGCACTTAAAAACACAACTAAAAAAAGGATTAGGAGAAGTGTATGAAAATTTATAAATATGTGATGTTGTCGTATCAGTTTTAAGATAAAACACTTAATAGAGCCAGTGGCTTTGAACACTTTTATTTTGAGAGAAAAGAATTTAAATCATAATGATACATATTAAAATCTTTTGCAAATATTTCTTGAACCAACTGAGTTGTTTCTGCATCATAAAAACTATCATAAGTAGGTAATCGTGGGAAAAGAGGGGTTGTGATATCACCGTCTGCATAAACTCCTTTGTAAATCATCTTACTCTCTTGATAATGCCAAGCCTTTGATAACAGATCTAATGGTGATTTTTTTAATTTATATACTTCTTCTAGTTTCGAAATTCCTGTGTTGAAATTTTCTAGATAAATATAGTTCGTAACGAATTCCTCTTCTCCTTGTATATATTGTTGTGTAAAGTGAGGATCTACTTGATCTAATTTGGTCATGTGTGCTTTTAAATAATACAAAAATAGTTTAAAGGAAATGGGTTTATTGCAGGTTTCATCACCATACAGAAATTGTCGAATGGGTTTCCATGCGGGATTCTCAAAATTTGGTGGCGGAATCAGAGCAACAAAAGAACTTACTGCTCTTCTATAAGGATTTCTTACTAGTTTGTAAGTATTCTTCTCTTTAGTTTGTAATCCACTAGCTAATTGTGCTAAATGATGTGTAGAGTTTTTATATACTTCATACTCATAGTTGTGAATGAACGGGTTGTATTTTATCGCTTCTTTAAATAAATTAATTTGATAAAAAAACCAGTGGGCTAGCGAAGTACAACCGCTTTTTTGGCTCCAAAATAAGATTAGGGGAAAATCTTTATGGAAATGAGGGACACGCCCTTGCTTGTATATAAAATTATATAGTTCTGTATGATCCATTTTGAACCTCCATTCTTATATAGCAAAAGCATAAATTTTTTTTAATAAGCGATAACTAACTTTAGTCCACTAACACCAATTATGATAGCTAGAAATATTTGAAGGGGTTTAACGGGAATCTTAGTGGAGAATTTACTACCAAGTATGACACCTGGGATAGAACCAATGAGTAAATGAATTAACAAGAGATAATCTACGTTGCCTAAATTCATATTTAGTATGCTTGCAACCGTCACTAATAAAAAAGCATGTGTAATATCTGTGCCTACTAACTCGGATGGTCTCAGTTGATATAAATATATCATTGCAATAGCGAATAAAGAGCCTGACCCCACAGAAGTAAGTCCCACGATAAAACCGAGTATTGCACCAATAAGAATTGTTAGGCTCTTTTTTTGTACCATAGTCTGTCTTTGAAAATAATTTTGTGTAGATTCATTATAGAAAAATGCCTTTATTAAAATAGAAATCGCCGCAAGGATTAGAACATATCCTAATATATATTTTATAATTCCTTCTCGACTATAGTGAAAGAGGGGTAAGAAATGAATCGTTACTACTGCGATAATTGCACTAGGTATACTCCCAATAGCTAGATATTTTACTAGTCTAAAATTGATGGTCTTCTGTTTCCAGTGTTGGGATATTCCAAACATTTTAGTAATAGAGTTATATACTAGATCAGTTCCAACAGCTACAGAAGGACTTATACCTAATGTTAGAAGAAATGGAGTCAGTAATGCGGCCCCACCTATCCCTGTTACTCCAACCAATCCCCCTATAATGAAACCCATCATTATAATAGAAATACTCATTGTAATTCCCCTTCCATACCGATGGCTCTTACTATTCGTTACCATTTTTAAATAGCCGTTATATATGGAGATTTACAAGGGATATTTGGTGAAAAAATTCTATTTTTCTTATATCCATACATATCAAAAAAAGAGTAACTAAATGAAAAATGGTAACTACTCATGCCATTGTATTTAAATACCAAGGTAAGGGTGCCTTAATTTTGTAGATGAACTGTTAGTGTATTAAAAATAACTCATAGGTGTGTCTTAAATTTCTAGTCACATTGAAATTTAATAGCGGTACAGCCGACATACGTGTGAAAATAGTTATAAGGATACGTTCTTTTGTAAATTTGTTTATTTTGATGTTAGGTCATATAGATTACATAAAGTTAAAAATTTGTTGTCATTCAAGAATTAAACGAAGATCTTCAGTTTGTTATGCATATTGCATGAACCTGTCCCATGCGCGTAAAGAAAGTATAAAAAATGTTTAAATAATATTCCTTTTTAATGATGAAAATAACATCAGCATTTGAATATTGAGGGGATGTTAACATCTTAATAAAATAATTTAATAGTACCTAAAAAGTTAGCTATGATATAAGGAGCATAATAGTAGCGGGAACACATATTATATATAGATAAATGAAGTGTAATATAATCTCGCATATCAATATAATACAGTCGTATTATAGGAGTTGATGATGTGGCTGATAAAAATGAAATGCAAAAAATATATGAATTGCTTCAAGCTCATGCAATAGATCCTGATTTAATAGGGCCTACTTTTCCACCAATTCCATCAATAACATTTCCTACAGGACCGACAGGAGACACGGGAGCAACGGGAAGTACAGGACCGACAGGAGATACGGGAGCAACGGGAAGTACGGGAGCAACAGGAGACACGGGAGCAACGGGAAGTACGGGTCCGACAGGAGACACGGGAGCAACGGGAAGTACGGGTCCGACAGGAGACACGGGAGCAACGGGAAGTACGGGTCCGACAGGAGACATGGGAGCAACGGGAAGTACGGGAGCAACAGGAGATACGGGAGCAGCCGGAAGTACAGGGCCGACAGGAGACACGGGAGCAACGGGAAGTACGGGAGCAACAGGAGATACGGGAGCAACGGGAAGTACGGGAGCAACAGGAGATACGGGAGCAACCGGAAATACAGGACCGACAGGAGACACGGGAGCAACGGGAAGTACAGGACCGACAGGAGATACGGGAGCAACGGGAAGTACGGGAGCAACAGGAGATACGGGAGCAACCGGAAATACAGGACCGACAGGAGATACGGGAGCAACGGGAAGTACGGGTTCAACAGGAGGAACGGGAGCAATCGGAAGTACAGGACCGACAGGAGATACGGGAGCAACCGGAAATACAGGACCGACAGGAGGAACGGGAGCAACGGGAAGTACAGGACCAACAGGAGATACGGGAGCAACGGGAAGTACGGGTTCAACAGGAGGAACGGGAGCAATCGGAAGTACGGGTTCAACAGGAGGAACGGGAACAACCGGAAGTACAGGACCAACGGGAGGAACGGGAGCAACCGGAGCAACGGGAAGTACGGGTTCAACAGGAGGAACGGGAGCAACCGGAAGTACCGGTTCAACAGGAAGCGGAGCGATTATACCATTTGCTTCTGGTGGTCCGGTAATTCTGACTACAATTGTGGGTGGACTGATAGGGACAACAAGTTTAGTTGGATTTGGGAATTCAGCAACAGGTATATCGATTGTTGGTGGGAATATTGATTTGACTGGTACGGCATTAGGACCCATTATAAATTTTGCATTTTCAATGCCGCGTAGTGGTACCATTACTTCGTTAGCAGCATATTTTAGTATTACTGTCGCATTAAGCTTGGTTGGTACGACAGTGACATTAACTGCGCAATTGTATCAGTCAACTACCCCAGATAATACTTTTAGCCCGATTCCAGGGGCAATAGTTACTTTAGCCCCCCCTTTAACGGGTGCATTATCTCTAGGAACTATATCATCTGGGATAATAACAGGATTGAATATTCCGGTAACCCCAGCAACAAGGCTTTTATTAGTTTTTTCTGCCACAGCTTCTGGTATTTCACTTGTTAATACTATTACGGGTTATGCAAGTGCAGGATTAGGCATTAATTAAATGCATTTTAGGTTACTATTTTGATCTTTATACAAGTCTCAAATGAGGTTTTAATATTTATAAATCAAATTAACCAATGTAATAACTCATTTAAAAGCGATAGAAATGAAAAAATACACCTTCATTTATTGAAGGTGTATTTTTATTTTAATACTGCATGGGTTTATATACCCATATCGTATATCAAATCTTTTTTATAAGTACATAACATAAATTGAATTTTGAATCATTCTTTTTTAGTAAGTAAAAAGAATATCGTTAATAGTTAGTCTACTTCCTAAAAATATCGACGTCAATCAGTTGTTATTACTCCGCTCTTTAAAGAGTTTAAGTGATCTGCACATAGAACGTGACATTTTTTGCAAAGTGTACGTAAATTTCGAATGCTATTACTGCTCTTTAAACACCTGACCTTTTAAAATGAAGTTATACTTAAAAATTCAAATAGTGTATTTAAGTGAGAAATAATATTGACAACGGAATAGATGAGTTTTTCATGGATATGACCGCAAGTATCCATTTGTTTGCGAGTAACCCGTGCGAGCTAATCAGAACATCAATTTTAATAGCGTAGCAAGTGAGGCAGGTGTTGCTAAAGCAACGTTCTACAAGAATACCGGAATGCGTGAACGGATTGAATCCTTACGTCAGCGACAAGCCCAAGTTTCTACCCAAAAGCAAATTAAACGGGAAACGGATGAAAACAATAAGGACGCCATTATTGCTTCATAAAAACGTAAAATTAAGAAATTAGATGAGGAAAATAAAGAACTACGTGAGCAGTTAAAATTTGCTTATGCAGAAGTCTATAAAAAAATCTGAGGGCAATCCGTTTCCTACTTGTTCAACAAACGGGTCATATAACGGAATAAAACCTTGTTGAAATTAAAAATATTTGAAATAATTGTTATTAAGTTAAAGGAGAGCAATTGCAGAAAAAGGTGACACGACTTTCCCTTACTTAAGAATTGTGGAGTAGTTAAAAAATCCGATTAATTATATTCCGAAAGGGTGTGTGTAATATATTATCAACTAATGTTTTTACTTATAAATCTAAGGATGGAAAAATAGTAATAATTAGAGAAGCTAAAGAACAGGATGCAGAAAGAATGCTAAATTCTGCTTCAAAGGCTTTAACAAACGCTCCATACATGTTAAGTACGGTTGAGGATGTAAAAAAGATGAGTGTTGATGCTATTCAAAAAACGTTAAAAGCTTATCATAAAAATCCAAATTATGTACAGTTTATTGCTGAAGTTGATGGTAAGTTAGTCGGTACAATAGATTTTAAGAACGGAAACAAAGAAAAAATTAGTCATCAAGGGGCTTTTGCGATGACCATACTACCTGAATATCGAAATTATGGTATTGGAAGAGCTCTTCTAGAAACGTTAATCAATTGGGCTAAAAATAACAGTAAGATTGAAAAAGTTTGCCTTGAGGTAATGGAAGATAATTTAGGTGCAATCCAGTTATATAAGAATCTAGGATTTTTTGAAGAGGGTAGAAAAGCAAAGGGTGTAAAATTGGATGATGGCTATCAAGATTTAATATTAATGGCTTTATTCGTTTGAAATTGAACATGAAGTAAAAGGGCGATACATATTGGTCATGACTAATATGTATCGCCCTTTATTTTTTATGACTTTTTACAATTTAGGTCTTGATAACGAACGGCCAGTATGCCAGAACAGTTCGCAGTTATTAAAGAAATTATAAGTGAACAAATGAAAGTCCCACGTCCAATCGTAACGCAAGATGCAAAGGAAATGATTGGAAATAAGCTGTTATGTTCATTTTTAGGTGAAGAAGAGGTTTTACTTACATATTATAAAGATGGCTATCCATATAAAAATTACATAACAGTAGTTGATAGTAATCCAATAAATGAGACGATTACTTGTGCGGATTACGGATGCTTTTCATAATAAAAGAATGTTTAAGTTTGGTGATGTAATTGAGGTGAATTAGAGGGGGAAATATCTCTTCCTAACTTAATTATATCATGTAAATCAAGTTCGAAATAGACTGTTTATTCGTATTTACTACTGCTACAATCAAGAACACATGCAAAGTAAGGAGAGATGTTACATGAGTTCTTTCGTTCTCGATTTTCAGGAAATAGAAAAAACGCAGCTTTCGCTCGTCGGCGGAAAAGGATTGAATTTAGGGGAATTATCAAATATTCAAGGGATACAAGTGCCAGAAGGGTTTTGTGTTACAACGGTAGGATATGAAAAGGCCATCGAACAGAATGAAGTGTTTCAAGCTTTGTTGAATCAATTAACAAAGCTAAAAATTGAGGACCGAGATCAAATTGGTGGAATTAGTAAGAAGATTAGAGAAATCATTATGGCAGTAGACATTCCTTCTGATGTAGTGGAAGCGGTAGCTCATTATCTCTCACGTTTTGGAAATGAACATGCTTATGCAGTGCGTTCTAGTGCTACTGCTGAAGATTTACCATATGCCTCGTTTGCTGGTCAACAAGATACGTATTTAAATATAATCGGAAAAGAAGCGATTTTGCAGCATGTAAGAAAGTGCTGGGCTTCTTTATTTACAGAGCGAGCAGTCGTGTACCGCATGCAAAATGGTTTTGAACATAGTCAAGTTTCTATATGTGTTGTCGTTCAAAGGATGGTTTTTCCGGAGGCTTCGGGCATTTTATTTACTGCTGATCCGATTACTTCTAATAGGAAGGTGCTATCAATCGATGCAAGTTTTGGACTCGGTGAGGCTTTAGTCTCTGGCTTAGTATGTGCTGATAATTATAAAGTAAAAGAAGGCGAAATCACCGGAAAGATGATTGCAACTAAAAAATTAGCTATCTATGCTTTAAAAGAGGGCGGAACAGAGACAGGGCAGATTGAGCCGGCTCAGCAAAAGATTCAAACACTTACGGAACAACAAATAATACAACTAGCACGCATCGGAAGGCAAATTGAAGCTTATTTTGGTTGTCCGCAAGATATTGAATGGTGTTTAGTGGATGATACATTTTATATTGTCCAAAGCAGGCCGATAACGACTTTATATCCAATTCCAGAAGCAAATGATCAGGAAAATCATGTGTATATATCGGTTGGTCATCAGCAAATGATGACCGATGCGATGAAACCACTAGGATTATCTTTTTTCCTGTTAACGACTAGTGCTCCTATGCGTAAAGCGGGGGGCAGGCTATTTGTTGATGCTACACAAAGATTAGCTTCACCTGCTAGCAGAGATTTCTTAATAAACACTTTAGGAAAATCTGATCCGCTCATACGAGATGCATTAACAACTGTAGTCGAGCGAGATGATTTTATTAAATTGTTACCAGATGATAAAAAAGAAAAGAGTGTTGGTAAAAGTGGACCACCTGCAAGCTCGCAACCACAAATCGAAAACGATCCGGCAATCGTTACGAATTTAATAAAGACTAGTCAAGCATCACTTGAAGAGTTAAAACGAAATATTCAAACGAAATCAGGGATGGATGTATTTGATTTTATTTTGGAAGACATCCAGCAATTAAGAACAGTATTATTCAACCCGCAAAGTATAGCCGTCATTATGGCAGGTATGGACGCTTCATCATGGATTAATGAAAAGATGGAGCAATGGCTAGGTGAAAAAAATGTAGCAGACACACTTTCGCTATCTGTACAAAACAATATTACGTCAGAAATGGGTTTAGCATTACTCGATGTTGCTGATGTGATTCGGCCATATCCAGAAGTTATTGCGTATTTACAACATGTAGAAAATGATAACTTTTTAGATGAATTAGTTCAATTTAAAGGCGGAGAAAAAGCTCGAGATGCCCTTCTAACTTTTCTAAATAAATACGGAATGAGATGCAGCGGAGAAATCGACATTACGAAAACACGCTGGAGTGAAAAGCCAACTACAATTATCCCAATGATTTTAAATAATATAAGAGACTTTGAAGCGTGGGCGAGTAAGCGGAAGTTTGAAGAAGGACTGCAAGAAGCTTTGAAAAAAGAAGAAGAGTTATTAAATCGATTACAGCACTTGCCCGATGGTAAACAAAAAGTAGAAGAAACGAAGCGAATGATTCATAACATCCGGAATTTTATCGGTTATCGTGAATATCCAAAATACGGTATGATTAATCGCTATTTCATATATAAGCAGGCAATATTGAAAGAAGCCGAGCAACTCGTGCAAAATAAAGTTATTGATGAAGTAGAAGATATATACTATCTAACTTTTGAAGAACTTCACGAAGTTGTCCTTACGAATAAACTAGATTACGAGCTTATTCATAAACAAAAAAATGATTACAAATTATATGAAAAACTAACGCCTCCACGTGTAATGACGTCTGATGGAGAAATCATTACAGGTAAATATAAACGAGAAAATCTTCCGGCTGACGCGATTGTAGGTTTGCCTGTTTCTTCAGGAGTGATTGAGGGGAGAGCTCGCGTTATTTTAAACATGGAAGATGCGAATTTAGAAGATGGAGATATATTAGTTACTGCCTTTACTGACCCTGGATGGACACCATTGTTTGTGTCTATAAAAGGGTTAGTCACCGAAGTTGGCGGACTGATGACACATGGGGCAGTGATTGCACGTGAATATGGATTACCAGCAGTTGTCGGAGTAGAGAATGCTACGAAACGAATAAAAGACGGACAGCGAATCCGGGTACATGGAACAGAAGGGTATATTGAAGTGTTGTAATGAAATAAAAGATCATCCGCTATTATAGTGGATGATCTTTTATTATATAGCGGACTTATTTCTTTAAACCAGCCGCATAAAAAGGTCCATGAACTGCGATTGTTGATAAAATACGAGCAATCTCCTCAGGTGTTTCTTTTTGTCCATTATTTAACCATTGTTGAATGACACCTATATGAGCAGATGCCATATAAGAAGCTAAGTATTGGCTTGGGACAAGTAAATTCTCCTTATTAATGAGAGGACCATTCGTATCTTCAAATAGTGTTTTCCACATAAAGTCTTTCAGTTTCGTTTGGAAAGATAAATCTCCTTTTGGGCTTAGTACAGCTTTCATAAAATCACTATTTTCATTTAGAAATTCAAGAATAGAAGCTATAAGTATAAATGGCATTGTTGGGGAAGGGCTTGATCCAAGATCAGCAATAACTTCCGGTAATCTCTGTTTAGCAATGCTAGAGAATTCATACATAATTTCTTCTTGGCATTTTGTCATTAAATCAAATTTATCTTGGTAATGTGTATAAAATGTACCACGATTTATGTTTGCTTTCGTAGTAATATCTTTCACTGTAATGGCGTCAAAACCTTTTTCCTCAATTAATTCCACTAATGCATTTCGTATGGCAGTTTTCGTACGAATAACACGTAAATCTAAATTACTATCGCGCAAAGTATGTCCCTCCTTAATTTTAGCCAACACATTTCAAGGATGTGTCTTATAACCGACACATTCACGATTTTTGATTATTGTATAAGGCTCAACTCGAACATATAATTCAAATATAAATAAACAACACGTTGTTGGTTATTATAAATCAAATTAAAGGAGGAGAAAAGAAAATGTTTAAAAACAAACTTTTATTGTTATCTCCAGTTATTGCACTACTTGTTGTTTTTATTTTTTCATTAACATTATTTCCAACCGTTCAACCTAAGCCGAAAAACTTACCAATTGCAATTGTAAATGAGGATCAAGGAGTAGAAATTCCGAATCAACCGAAGATGAATATGGGGCAAACGATTGTTGATAATATGAAAAAGACATCAAAATCAGAGGAAGAACCTGCGGTAAAGTGGGTAGAAGTACAAAATAAAGAAGCAGTTCAAAAAGGCTTAAATAATCAAGAATATTATGCAGCATTGGTTATTCCGAAAGAATTTAGCACAAAACAAGCATCATTACGAACACCACAGCCATCTTCGCCAGAGGTAGAAATATTCATCAATCAAGGAATGAATACAGCAGCATCAACTATGGCAGGACAAATGTTAAATGCGATCGTTGATAATATGAACAATACTGTTCGTACACAACTATTAGAAGGATTGAAAGCAAAAGGAGCTACATTAACAGCAGACCAAGTTTCAAATGTAGTAACACCTATTACGAAGAAAGTGACAAATGTGAATGAAATCGGCAAAAATAGTGCGAACGGTAACTCGCCAATGTCTTTATTCCAGCCGTTATGGATTGCAAGTTTAGCGAGCGCAGCAATTATCTTTATTGCGATAAGTAAAATGCAAGTGGGTACAAGAAAAGAAAACTTTGTATTAAAACTAAAACAAATAGTAACAGGAGCAATTACTACACTTGTAATTGGATTTGGTCTTACATGGATTGCGGATGGAATGGTAGGATTAAATATCCCGAATTTCACGGATACGGCTTTGTTCTTATCCATTACTTCTTTTTGTTTCTTCTTAATGATTTCTGCGGTGCTTTCATTAGTTGGTTTAAAGGGAATCGGGTTATTTGCACTGTTACTTTTCTTTGGTGCACCGCTATTGGCGCTAGCGCCTGAAATGATGTCTCCATTTTATCAAGACTGGATTTACTCCTGGTTACCGATGCGATTTATGATAGAAGGTCTCAGGGAGATATTCTTCTTTGGGAAAGGGTTAACTTGGAATACTCCTACTACAGTGCTCGTTTGGATTGGAGTAGTAAGTATGTTTATCATACTAGGAAGTGCTTTAAAACGTAGTGCGGTAAAGGGGCATAAAACGGAATTAAATGCTTAAAAATAAAAACCGTTTCACTCGTAGTGAAACGGTTTTTTGTGATGAAATCGATAGGGAAATAATTCAATGATAGATAGGCTTTTTCGATGTTTTAAAGGTGAGTGAAGAACTAGTATTTGCTGTCCCTTTATGTATACATGCTCCTACTATTTCGAAATGCATAAAATGTTATGTGAAATAACGGAGGGGATACGATGTATAATTCGAATTATGATGATTGGTATAGACAGAATGATAAGCTAATTAGTGATATTGAAAAAGCTATAAACGGAGAGTATAGCGCTATAAGCTGCTATGCAAAATTAGCTAACATGGCTCCAAATCAAGTAGAACAAAAACAAATTCTTGAAATCCGTAATGATGAAATAAGGCATTTTCATCATTTTGTACAAATCTATACGAATTTAACTGGCAGACAGCCGAAACCACAGATTACGGAAAATTGCCCTAATACGTACTTACAGGGATTAGAGTTCGCTATACAAGATGAGCAAAAGACCGTAGATTTTTACTTAGAAATTTCAGATGAGGCAGCAGATGCATCTATGAAAGAGTTATTGCGCAGAATAGCTGCAGATGAACAAAATCATGCGGTGTGGTTTTTATATTATTTTGTGAAAACGAAGTGAGTGTTAAAAATGAATGGCTGATGTGCTGAACATATTAGAAATTATTTTAAAACGCAGTGCAATAATTGAATGGAAAACTTGAATATAAATAGAAAGAAACCGTTTCATAAGTAGTGGGACGGTTTTTTCGCGGTGAAATACAAGTTACATAGGTATCGACAAAATATAGTAGTTGAATTAGGTATATAATGTATGAAATGAAAACGAAAATAAATAAGCGAGGAGCAAACAAATGAAAAGAGGAATTACAGTAGATATTCCAAATGAATATGATAATTTACTTTGGAAAGTGTTAAAGTCGATTGATATTTCTTCATTTAATTGGTGGATGGGGAGTGAGGAGTCATACTTAGTAGCACGTGGTGGATTGGATGAGGCATTATTTCCAGAAGAACCAAGTATAGTGGAAGGATCAGATTTGAAAAGATTATTTAAAGACAATATATATTATGTTATTTTTGCAGATTTAAAAGCGTATCCAAAAGGAGAGGAAGTAGTAGATATTGAAACATATGAAGAATTTAAAGAGAGTAAGTGTGAATTAGTTTTACTAGTTGCGGATTGTACATACGTCACAGTTTACGCTAAAGACCAAGAAGCGATTGAATTGATGTATGAAAACGCAATTGATCAAGGGTTTTATGTTGAATATGTTACAGACGAAAATGACGGTAGAACGCGTTTATCCGTGTGATAGGTATATAAAGGGGGAAGGAAATGAATCATATTAATGCTGATTTAGTTAAAAGGTTAGTAGGGGCACAATTTCCAGAATGGGCCCATTTAGAAGTGAAGCCTGTAAAGTTTAGTGGGCATGATAATAGAACGTTTCATCTAGGGGATGAGATGAGTGTAAGATTGCCAAGTGACGCGGCATATGTACCACAAGTAGAGAAAGAAAATAAGTGGTTACCTCTATTAAGTAAGAATCTTTCTTTACCGATTTCTACACCAGTTGCGAAAGGAAATCCATCTGAAGAGTATCCGTGGCCTTGGTCTATTAATAAGTGGATAGAAGGAGATACTGTTACGAAACAAAATGTCCGTGACCTAAATGAATTTGCGGCGGACTTAGGAGCATTTTTAATAGAATTGCAATCCATTGATGCGAGTAACGGACCGATAGCTGGAGCACATAATTTTTACCGAGGTGGGCTTATATCTGTATATGATGAAGAGGCGAGAGGTGCTATCGAAAATAATAAGGATGTTTTTGATGAGACATTATTACAGCATCTTTGGGATTTAGCACTTAGGTCAACGTGGGAGCGTAAACCAGTTTGGGTTCATGGAGATGTTGCACCAGGAAATTTACTCGTTAAGGACGGAAAGCTTTGCGCCGTAATTGATTTTGGTATTTTAGGAGTAGGCGATCCGGCTTGTGATGCAGCGATGGCATGGACATTTTTGGATAAGAGTAGTAGAAAGGTATTTAAGGAAGTATTGCGCATGGATGAAGAAACGTGGAATAGAGCGAGAGGATGGGCGCTTTGGAAGGCGTTAATTACATATGATGCGAATAGGGATAGTAATGAGAAAGTAGCAGAAGAATCTTATCGTGTAATTCAAGTAATTGTGGATGATTATAAGAGGTAATAGAAAAAGCTTATTTTGATTGTATATTTCAAAATAGGCTTTTTTGCATGATTAAATATTCGGAATTAAAAGAAGGGATTTAATGTAATTATACAGAATATTTAGATAATAGGAGGTGTCGAATTTTGAGTGAAATTGAATTAAAAAGGAATGTAATTAAGACAGGGCGAGAGAAGGGGATTATACTTCGGTTTATACTTGCTAGTCTAGTTGGTGTGTTTATGTTTTTTGTTCCTGTTACGATAAACGGTGCTTCGTCTATTATGATTGATCATATCGTATCGTGGATAAGAGCTACGGTTCCTTCGGTAGTACCTTATTACGCACTACTTGTTATGGCAATGGGTGCGATTTATCCATTTTATACGAAGAAATGGAATGCATCTATTGTAGACATTTGTTTTTCTATTTTAAAAGTAGTAGGTGTTGTTTTTGGCGTATTATATTGTTTGAAAGTAGGACCAGCTTGGTTCTTTGCGCCAGATGTTGGACCGTTTTTGTATGAGAAGTTAGTTATATCAGTAAGTTTACTCGTTCCAATCGGCTCGGCTTTTTTAGCGTTATTAGTCGGGTACGGATTGCTTGAGTTTATTGGCACGTTTTGTCGTCCAATTATGAGACCGTTATGGAAAACACCTGGGCGATCAGCAATCGATGCGGTGGCTTCCTTTGTGGGAAGTTATTCGCTTGCACTTCTTATTACGAATCGAGTGTATAAAGAAGGAAAGTATACGACGAAAGAAGCAGCAATTATCGCTACAGGTTTTTCTACAGTATCCGCTACATTTATGATCATCATCGCAAAAACATTAGACATTATGCATTTATGGAATGTTTACTTTTGGACTACTCTTGTTGTAACATTCATCGTGACCGCTATCACCGTAAGAATCCCACCTCTTAGTAGAAAACCAGATACATATATTACGAAAGAAGGGTTCCCAGAGCCCGTTTATAAAGAGAAAATGTTAGAGCGAGCTTGGGAAGATGCATTAGAAGTATCGAAGTCTGCGCCAAGTATTATGAAAAATATCGCAGTGAATTTAAAAGACGGATTTATAATGACGATGGGGATTTTACCATCAATTATGTCAGTAGGATTAATTGGTATCGTCTTAGCAAAGTTTACGCCAATATTTGATTGGATTAGTTATATTTTTTATCCATTTACATGGGCTTTACAACTTCCAGAAGCAGACCTAGCTGCTAAAGCAGTATCAGTTGGTATTGCAGAAATGTTTTTACCTTCTCTTTTAGTTGTAAGTGCACCGCTTGTGACAAAGTTTGTTATTGCGGTTGTTTCGGTATCATCTATTTTGTTTTTCTCCGCTTCAATTCCTTGTATATTATCAACAGATATTCCGTTAAAAGTATCTGAGCTTATTATTCTATATGTGCAAAGAACGATTTTAACGTTGCTTATTATTACGCCGATTGCTTATTTGTTGCTTTAAAAAGGAAAGATATTATCAAAAGGGGAAAGTTGGAAACATATAAAAAGTAGATTTGAAAATCAATATTTGTGATAAAAATATTAGTAATATACATGTGTTATATAAATGCGGGAACAGTTATTTCTGAGTTTTAAAGAGATAAATCTATAATAAAGAAGGACCCTTCTATAAAGGGTCCTTCTTTATTATAAAGCGTTCGCTTGGATAAGTAACTTAGAAATGTTATTTACAGATCCTTGTTCAAATGCATTGATATGAGCATTGATAGCCCTTTTAAATTGTTCTATTTGACTATTACTACCTATATCAGATTCTAAATCTTGAACATGCTCAAGAACAAATTTCAAATCACTATTAATAGCTACTACATCATGTGTATTTAACTTTCCACCATTCATAGTTTTCCAAGAATTAATATTATCATTTAAACGATTAAGGGTGGTTTTAATCGCATCTTTCGAATAAGAGCCACCATTTACATCTGCTTTAGTGCCATTCGGAGTAGCTGGTGTTTTGGGTTGTTCTTTTTCTTTCTCTATTTGAGCAAGTTTTTGTTGTTCTTCAGCCTCTTTTTTAACTTTAGCCTCAGCTTCTTCTTGAGCTTTCTTCTCTTGTTGCTCTTGCTTTTTCTTTTCTAATTCAGCTTGTTTTTGTTGTTCTTCAGCCTCTTTTTTAACTTTAACCTCAGCTTCTTCTTGGGCCTTTTTTTCTTTAGCTTCCTTTTGTTTACGCTCATTTTCTTCTTTTTCTTTCTTTTCGTTTTCTTGCTGGATTTTTTTCTCTTCAGCTTTTTTCTTTTTTTCTTGCTCTTTAGCTATTTGTTGTTCTTCTCTTTTTTTATCCATAGCTAATTTTTCTTCCGGTGTAATAGATTTAGAAGCGAAATAACTAGCGAATATAAACGAAACAAGAATAGTAGGTACTGTAATTAATAATACCCGGCGGCGAGTACGAGTAGCACCCCAACGGATCACTCTTCCCGGCTTAATAAGACCTACCACTAAAGCTACTATCGCACTAATAGAAAGTAGCAAAAATAAAAACATAAATACAGTTAACAAATAAAAACAACTCCTTAAATATATTCCAATATTCAGTATAACAATTATACCGATATAATTTAAGGGATAATTTGCGAAAAGTAGAAAGAACATACCAATAAAAGACCTAAACTATCAAATAAAAAGATGACAAAAAATACTGTAGCGTTAAATAGTATTAAAAGTGTTAAAGATTTCTTGGACCAAATAAAAACAAAGCCTTCGCGAAAATCGTTCCAAAACCCACTGACTAAAGCACCACTTTATCGTAAAACATAGGTTTGTGAAATGTTTTTAATCCATTCGTATTATTAAGTAACGATGTGGTATTACTTTAGTTTTAGAATATTCCTTGACGGGAATATTCCTCTTTGGTTATAATCGATTCAACAGGAAAATAATATTAGTGATGATATTGATGTGTTATAACCGGAGACCATCACTTAACGAGGTGAGTGATATGTCGGGGAAAATTCCGGGCGTGAATATGACGACGTTGAGCGCTTTATCTGAACCGAATCGTATGAATATCGTTGAACTCTTGCGTGACGGTCCCTTAACCGTTGGGGAAATCGCCGAACATTTGGGATTAAGGCAACCACAAACTTCGAAACATTTAAAAGTGTTAAGCGATACAGGGATTGTGGAAGTGCAGGCTGAAGCTAATCGCCGGATTTACAAGCTCCGACCTGAGCCTTTCCAAGCACTTGATTGTTGGGTGCAGTCATTTAAGCGTGTGATGGAAGAGAGATTCGATAATTTAGATGAGTATTTGAAGGAATTGCAAAAAAAGGAAAAGTTATAAAATCAGTTCATATTTAAGGAGGAATTAACATGTCAAACAATACAATGGTATCAAGAGTAGAGAACGATCGAGTATTAGTACTGGAGCGTGTTTTCGATGCACCACGTGATCTTGTATTCAGTATGTTTAAAGAAGCAGAGCATTTGAAACACTGGTGGGGACCAAGGGGCTGGGAAATTCCAGCATGCACTGTCGACTTCCGTCCGGGAGGCGTTTGGCATTACTGTATGAAGTGTGTCGATCAGAACCTGGGGCAATTTTTTGGTATGGAATCATGGGGGAAAGCAGTTTATAAAGAAATTATTGAGCCAGAGAAAATTGTCTACACCGATTACTTTTCGGATGCTGAAGGCAATGTAAATGATTCTATGCCGTCAACCGAGATGACATTGGAATTCATCGATTTAGGTGGAAAGACAAAGCTAATAAACCGTGCTGAATATGTTTCCGAAGCAGCCCTTAAGACCGTTATGGACATGGGCATGCTACAAGGTATCACCGAAACTTGGGATCGTTTGAACGAGCGATTGGAGTCGCTGAAATAGATTTTTGTACCGCAACTTTATTTTCGGTGATAATTAGGTGTAAGTGTATGGAGTTTAATAAAAATTGTTTATAAAGGAGCGTTAAAATAAATGATTAATAATGTTGGTCAAATCATGTTGTATGTAAATAACCAAGATGAAGTGAAGGAATTCTGGACAGAAAAAGTAGGATTTATTGTAATTTCAGAGGAAGATAACGGTCAAGGAATGCGATGGATTGAAATTGCTCCAACTAAAGAAGCTGAAACAAGTATTATTCTCCATAATAAGGAGCTAATTGCTAAAATGCAGCCGGAGTTAAATCTTGGTACACCTTCTTTAATGTTCTTCTCAAAAGAATTCGATCGTTTATATAGTGATTTAGTAAACAAAAACGTTACAGTTGGAGAAATTGTAAATATGCCTTCAGGTAGAATATTTAATTTTGCAGATAGCGAAAATAATTATTTTGCGGTAATGGAAAAGAAGTAAATTTCAATTCAATTTATGAGTGCGATGCTTGAATAAAGGCATCGCATTTTTTATTTTAAAGATATATTTTATTCCTCAATATAAAACATTTTTATGTTATTATATAACAATATAACATTGATAGAGTATGATATAGTTACAACAAAGGGGGCTTACAAATGGAAATGATTCACGAAAGAGCAAAGTTACGGTTAATGGATAGCAATGATGTCGAAAAAATGTTTTCAATTGTGGAAGGAAATCGAGATATTTGGGCGTATTTAATCTCTAAAATGGATACTGTTCAAGATATGCAGCAATATGTTCAAAAGGCGATAAAAGCATATGGGGCAGGGAAGGATTTGCCATTTGTTGTTGTGGATCAAAAGACAAATGAAATAGTAGGGAGTACACGCTTATATAACATTTCAGTTGAAGATAAGACAGTGGAATTAGGGCAAACGTGGTATGACCCGAGTGTACAGCGTACGAGTATGAATACAGAATGTAAGTATATGTTATTACAATATGCTTTTGAAAAATTGTATATGCGGAGAGTACAAATTAAGACGGATGCACGAAATGAAAAAGCACAAAGAGCAATTGAAAGACTCGGCGCAGTAAAAGAGGGTGTACTTAGAAACGAAAGGAAATTACCGAGTGGGCATGTTAGAGATGCAGTTGTATATAGTGTTATTGCAAATGAATGGCCAGCTGTAAAGGAAAGGTTATTAGAAAAATTAGATTCATATAAAGAAAAACGATAATTCATATTAAGAAAGGTGTATTGATCGTCTAGTTGAAAAATATACCTTTTTTCTTACAAAACAGTTACTTCTTTTATTTACTTTTGTTTCATCATTCCATTATGATAAAAAATTCGTTACAATGTAGTTGTATGGTAATAAACTTATAAATTACATAAATGTAATGAAAACCGCAAACGAAAAATGAATTGATAATCCTCAATTTTAAATGAAAACCCTTTAATGCATATATATGATAAGAAAAATTCCTTCTTTTAAACAAATTCAAACAAAATGATTTGATATATACGTTTTTATATAGAAGTATGGATGATGTACGGAGGCAGTTATAAATGAAAGAAAATAAGAAAAGTAAGAAAAGAAGAATCTTGCAAGTATTCTTGCTTATGATTTGTTCTATTATTTTATATGTAAGTTATGCAGCTTACGATATTTGGAGTTATCGCTTTAAAACAGATGATGGTGTGAAGACAGATGCTGGTATCGTGCTGGGAGCAGCTTCATGGAACGGAAAACCATCTCCTGTATTTAAAGAAAGAATTAATCATGCAATTTCATTATATAAGAACGGTAATATTAAAAAGATTATTTTCACAGGTGGTACAAAGTTTGAGGCAGAGCTTGAAGAAGCTCGTACTGCTAGAGTGTATGCAATGAAACATGGTGTAAAAGAAGAGGATATTTTAATTGAAACAAAATCCCTTTTCACAGAGGATAATTTAAAGAATGCAAAGCAAGTTGGAATAGAGAACGGAATACGCACATATACGATTGTAAGTGATCCACTTCATATGAAACGTGCGATGAGAATTGCAAAACATATTAAAATTGAAGCGTATGCATCACCAACTCCAACGTCAGCGTATAAAACGTTAGATACAGAGATTCCATTCTTTTTTAAAGAATTATGCTCGTATATTGGATATGTAACCTCTTTGCCATTAAAGGCATTGAAAGGGGATTAATATAAGAAAAGAACCTATCCTTTTTATAGGAACTTTTCTTATTGTTCAAAAGCATTGTATTTTTATCGGAATAGTGAAACAATAGAGAAGTAACTTCATATAATCATAATGACAAAATGAACGGTTTTTGAATCGGACATAAAGGAGATTATGTATGGCACTCTCATTTGTTGAAACAGAAGAACAATCTTTAGTTATTGAGAAAATAAATAAATTGATTCCGAAGTTCATGGAAAGGGAGAATCAACTAAGTGAATTAGGATCATTTCCGTATGAAAATATTAATAATTTGAAAGATATCGGATATACGAAATTAACGTTGCCAAAAGAATGGGGAGGCAATGCGATTTCTTTATATGACTTCGTTTTATTTCAAGAGAAAATAGCAGAAGGCTGCGGTGCTACCGCATTATCGATTGGATGGCACCTTGGCATTGTAAAGGAATTGGCTGAAAATCGTTCTTGGAATGAGGAAATGTTCACTTGGTTTTGTGAAGAAGTACGTAATGGTGCGCTTTTTAATCGAGCAGCGACAGAGCCGAATACAGGTAGTCCTACGCGCGGCGGGAAACCAGAGACGTTAGCTGTCAAAAAAGGTGAGAAGTGGATTATAAATGGAAGAAAAACGTTTACGACAATGGCACCAGTACTTGATTATTTTATCATTTCAGCAAGTATTGAAGGCCAGGAAGATATCGGAGAGTTTGTCATTCCAAAGAATACGCAAGGCGTGACAATTGAAGAAACGTGGGATAGCATCGCAATGCGAGGAACTGCGAGCCATGATCTCGTTTTACAAAATGTAGAGATACCAGATCGCTTTTTCACTGATATAAAGGGTTCAAAAGTTAAAGCTAAGGGTATTGGCTGGTTGCTACATATACCAGCATGTTATTTAGGAATTGCACAATCAGCAAGAAATTATGCAATTCAGTTTGCGGTATCATACAAGCCAAACAGTTTAAATCATTCTATAAGTTTATTACCGAATGTTAGAAGGTTAGTTGGAGAATTAGAACTTGAGCTTATGCAAGCTCGTGTCTTTTTATATCAAATTGCGAAAAAATACGATGAGGCAGAAGATAAATTATCATTGCAAGCCGAACTAGCAGCTGCAAAATATATTGTAACGAACGCGGCGATATCTATTGTAGATAAAGCAATGCGTATTGTCGGGGCGAAAAGTTTATCAGAAAAAAATCCGCTTCATCGTTATTATTTAAACGTAAGAGCAGGACTACACAATCCGCCGATGGATGATGTAACACTGTCTATGCTGGCGGATGCGGCGTTTCGGTCGTAATGAAGAAATATAAAGTCTGTTCCGTTCAGGAACAGGCTTTTCGTTGTCGGTGAATCGGTATTCTATGTTGAATCGCTTATATAATTCCATGTATTATGTCATTGTTCAAAGAAGAGGGAATTCTCGTTTTACAAAATAAAAAGGCTATTCTTTTGATAAGAGGATAGCCTTTTTATTTTGTTCTATTGTGGCTGTACTTCAAGATTCATACTACTTTCAGAACCGTCTTGATTATGTGCAAATAATGAATACTCACCTGGTAAAGGATTGGCGATGAGTGAACGTAAAGGAAAGGATTCACTTTCATTTGGCTGTAACGTGTGTTTGACTAAACGATCTTCTTTGAATTTAATTGAATAGGTAAAACTGTTTGTACTAGTATTTTTAATTGTAATATGTAAGTCACCTTGGCCACTAAAGTCAAAGCCTGTACCAGTATCGCCTCTGAATACAGTTGAGTTATTAAATGAAGATGAACGAAAGGTTTGAGTTTCTTCTTTATTGCTTGATGAAAGGGTAATCGTTTCTGTTTCTATACTTGAAAGTGAGGAATCTAGTTTTGTATTTTGCTTTGTTAATAAAGTAATCGCGCAAAGTGATGCAATTACAATAAATGAACTAGAGATAACGAACCGTTTTTTTGTAAGAAACATATATTTATCTCCTTTTATAAGAATATAAGAATGTGTAATTTTAAGAAAAACATAACATATATGATATTTATTATCAATTCAATAAATCTTTCTTTTCATTCTTCTTTTTGTAGTTTTATAGTGGAATACTATGCTTCTTATTTCACCTACTGTATAATAAGAAAAAAGCACGAAAAGAGGTTATCTCATGCTAGAGGTTATTGCAACTTGTTTAGAAGATGTGAAGCGAATTGAAAAGGCTGGTGGAAATCGAATTGAACTCATTTCATCATATACAGAAGGTGGTTTAACACCGAGCTATGCTTTTATAAAAAAAGCAGTAGATGCAGTGCAAATACCAGTTCATGTTATGATTCGTCCGCATGCAAAGTCTTTTACATATACGGAAGAAGAAATTGAAATGATGAAAGAAGATATTGTAGTTGCTCAAAATCTTGGAGCTGCTGGTGTTGTATTAGGTGTGTTAAATGAACAAAATGAAGTTGATGAAGAGAAATTAGTAGATTTATTATCTGTTGTAGATGGAATAAATGTAACGTATCACCGTGCGATAGATGATACAGAAAATCCAGTAGAAGCGATGAAAGTTTTGAAGAAATTCAATAAAGTTACTCACGTTTTAACTTCAGGCGGACAAGGAAATGTAGTAGATAATATTCCGGTTCTTGCAGCAATGCAAAAAGAAAGTGAAGGGAATATACAGCTTGTTGTCGGAAGCG
This sequence comes from Bacillus sp. RC51, assembly GCF_044908115.1. Classification (NCBI taxonomy): domain Bacteria; kingdom Bacillati; phylum Bacillota; class Bacilli; order Caryophanales; family Bacillaceae; genus Bacillus; species Bacillus sp. RC51. The sequence goes on from NZ_JBIYCW010000008.1 coordinate 130,257, forward strand.
GAGTAACGAAAAAGAATGTAAAACAATTGCTAGATGAAACTGGAATTACGCAGGCGCATGTAGGTACAGCGGTTAGAGAAGGTAAGTCATGTTTTTCTGAAATTGACCTAAATTTAGTACAAGAGTTAGTTGAAATAATAAAGTAAGTATGTAAGAAAGAGGAGAGACGATGAAGACAAATACGAAGAAAGAATTGATCTCATGGATTAAGACGATAGGTATTACACTTGCGATTGCCTTTATCGTTCGTGGGGTGCTATTTACGCCGTCATTAGTACAAGGTGAATCGATGATGCCAACTTTAGAAAATAATGAGCGAGTTCTCGTGAATAAGATTGGTTATAGTATAAGCGGGTTAGATCGTTTTGACGTTATCGTCTTCCACGGAAAAGAAGGGTACGATTTAGTAAAACGAGTAATTGGTTTACCAGGTGATACAGTTGAGTATAAAGATGATGTTTTATATGTAAACGGAAAAGCGATGGAAGAACCGTATTTAAAAGAATTTAAAGAAAAGGCGTCAGGTCGTGTATTAACTCCTGATTTTACGTTAGAACAAATCACAGGGAAAACGAAAGTGCCAGAGGGCCAAGTGTTTGTTTTAGGAGATAATCGTGAAGTATCTAAAGACGGTCGTATGTTTGGATTTATTTCAGAAGATGAAATTGTCGGAAAAGGACAAGCTGTTTTCTGGCCATTGAAACAAGTGAGAGCGTTATAAAGTAAAGCAAAAGTATGGGAGAAATATTCTTCCATACTTTTTTTGTTTGTGAAAAATATATTGATAGAATTGAAAGAATATTTTATAATTTTAAATTATATCTTTGTTTCGAAAAACGGAATTGAAGTTCCGAAATTCGGAACAAGAAGGAGATAGGATGAGTATAAATAAAACGGCAGTTAAGACAATGGATATTTTAGAGTTGTTTTATGAGCATGAGGAGCTAGGTTTAACAGAGATGGTTCAGCTTACGAGCATGCCGAAAACATCTGTTTATCGTTTAATTGGCTCGTTAGAAGAAATGGACTTTTTACAAAAAACAGAAAAGGGCAAGTATCGTCTCGGAGTCGTTTTTTTACGATTCGGTCAACTTGTTTCGCAACGATTATCCGTAAGAAATATTGCAATTCCTTATATGAAAGAGCTTAGAGATAGTTTAGGGCAAGCAGTAAATTTAATTATTCAAGATGGTAATGATGCAATTTATGTTGAGAAGATGGAAGGAGCTCAGCCAGTACGTGTTTATACGGCGGTTGGAAGAAGAGCACCGCTTTATGCGGGTGCATGTCCGAGAATTTTACTATCGTATTTTTCTGAGGAAGTGAAAAGAAAGTACGTAGAGGAAACTGATTTAAAGCAGTTTGCAGATGGAACGATTGTGAATAAGGAGCATTTACTAGAAGTGTTACATATGGCAAAACAAGCTGGATACACAATTAGCTATTCTGAATTAGAAAATCATACAGCGGCTATAGCAGCTCCGATTTTTGCGAATGATGGAACGGTTGTAGCAGGTATTAGTATTTCGGGATTGGCAATTGAGTATAGCGAAAGTAACATTTCATATTTTACTGCGAAAGTGAAAGAAACAGCGAATCGTATTTCGAAAGAACTTGGCTTTTTGGCATAGAAAGAGGGAGTGAGATGAAATTTTCTGCGTTAGGGGATCAAGCAATTATTGTTACATTTGGTGAAGAAATTGGGATGGATATATACGAAAAAGTGCAACGATTATTTCAAGCGCTAAGGCGGCATCCATTTGTAGGAATGGTTGAATGCGTTCCGTCGTTTACTTCATTAGCGGTTTACTACAATTTGTACGAGGTATGGAAGGAAAATGATAGAAATATAAGGCCATATGATTACGTTTGCCAGTATATAAGGGAGCTATGTGATTCATATAAAGAAGAAGTGAACCGAGATGTGAAATATATTTCTATACCAGTGTGTTACGGGGGAGAGTATGGACCTGATTTAGAAGAGGTTGCGCATTATCAAGGCTTACAAGTAGAGGATGTTATTCGAATACATAGTGAAACAACATATTTCGTGTATATGTTAGGTTTTACGCCTGGCTTCCCTTATTTAGGGGGATTATCAAAAGAACTAGAAACACCTAGAAAAGAAACACCACGGTTACAAATCGCTCCTGGTTCAGTAGGGATTGGTGGAAATCAAACGGGTATTTATCCGCTTGAAACACCAGGAGGCTGGAATATTATCGGCCGAACACCTATTTCTCTATTTAATCCAAAAGAAGAAACACCAACATATATTCAAAGTGGTATGTATTTACGATTTATACCAATAACAAAAGGAGAGTACGTATCGCTTGAGGGGGCTAAAGAATGGATGTAGAGATTTTGCATGCAGGAATGTTTACAACAGTCCAAGATTTAGGGCGATCTCATTATCAACAATACGGTGTACCTGTTGGCGGGGCAATGGATAAAAATGCGCTCAGGATGATTAATATGTTAGTAGGTAATGAAGAGAATGAAGCTGGACTCGAAATTACAATAATGGGACCTAAAATGTTAATAAAGAAAACGACATTGCTTGCGATTGGCGGTGCGGATATGGAACCGTTATTAAATGGAGAACGTATTCCATTATGGCGTCCCATATTAGCTGAAGAAGGAAGCATGCTTTGTCTCGGAAAAGCAAAGAGTGGTTGCAGAGCATATGTGACTTTTGCGGGCGGTATAAATATTGATCATACGATGGGAAGTAAAAGTACTTACATACGTGCTGCTCTTGGCGGTATTGAAGGGAGAATGCTGAAAAAAGGAGATTATTTTCAAATTGGTACAGGGGCAGAAGTTGCAAGTCGTTTCATTCAAAATTTACAAGAAGAAAAGCGTATAAAAACGAAGTGGGAAATTTGTAACAATGCTTTACCAAAATATAAGAAGCATCCTATTCTTCGCGTCATAACAGACTTTGAATATGATCAATTTACAGAAGAAAGTATAAAGTCGTTTTTTTCGAAAGAATATAAAGTGTCCAATTATGCTGATCGCATGGGATATAGGCTTGACGGAGAGGTTTTAAATAGAGTTGAAGAGATAGAAATTTTATCGAGCCCCGTTACATTTGGAACAATTCAAGTACCGAATGGTGGACAACCTATTATATTAATGGCGGATAGACAAACGACAGGTGGTTATCCGAGAATTGGAAATGTAATTTCAGTAGATTTACCTCTTCTAGCGCAGCTGAAACCAGGAGACTATGTAACTTTTGAAAAAATAACTATGGAAGACGCTGCACAATTATATATAAAGCAGGAAACAAGTATGAGTCTATTAAAGAAATTTATCGCTTTACGAAGCTGAGATTAGGAGGAAACATCGTGACTACAATCGATTTAAACTGTGATTTAGGAGAAAGTTTTGGAGCTTATAAAATGGGGAATGATGATGAAATTCTTCCGTTCGTTTCCTCTATAAACGTTGCTTGTGGTTTTCATGCTGGTGATCCGGCCGTTATGCGGCAAACGGTTGAAAAAGCTCTGCAGCATAACGTAGCAATAGGGGCACATCCTGGATTTCCTGATTTAATTGGATTTGGGAGAAGGAACATGCACGTTTCAGCAAGTGAAGTATACGATTATGTTTTGTATCAAATTGGCGCATTAGACGGATTTGTTAAAGCTGCTGGAGGGAAAATGCAACATGTAAAACCGCACGGTGCCTTATATAATATGGCAGCAACGGATTCGGAAATTGCGGATGCAATCGCAAAGGCAATTTATCATATTAACCCTGGACTATTACTTTACGGATTAGCGAATAGTGAGGCATTTATAAAGGCAACAGAAAAATATAATATAACTCTCGTACAAGAAGCTTTTGCTGATCGCACGTATAAGCAGGATGGAACTTTAACGAGCCGTACAGAAGAAAATGCTCTTATAAAAAATGAAGATGAAGCAATAAAACAAGTACTTCAAATGGTGAAAGAAGGGTATGTAGAATCGGTCAATGGGGAGAAAGTAGCAGTTCAAGCGCAAACGATATGTTTACACGGGGACGGAGAGAAAGCAGTCCAATTTGCGGGTGTAATATACAGAACATTCGAACTTAACGGTATTTCTATTTGTGCACCGAAATAAAGTGAAACTTTAATTAGCGGGATTAAAAATGAGGGGAAGTGCTAAAATTGATAAAATTAATTGGGATTTTACTTGTTGCGGTTGGGTTTTTATTTAGGCTAAATACACTGTTAGTAGTAATGGTTGCGGGGATTGTTACTGGTATGGTTTCAGGCTTAAGCTTTTATGATGTGATCAGCATGTTCGGTAAATTTTTCATAGAAAACAGATATATGTCTATGCCAATCATATTAACTTTACCGGTAATCGGAATTTTAGAGCGTTATGGTTTAAAAGAAAGAGCAGAAGCACTTATAACGAAATCAAAAGGAGCAACAACTGGAAAAGTATTAATGTCATATTTTACGATAAGAGAATCATCAGCAGCACTTGGACTGAATATTGGAGGTCATGCGCAAACAGTGAGACCGCTCGTTGCACCGATGGCAGAAGGGGCTGCGCAAGGTAAATATGGTAAACTCCCTGATAAATTAAGAGAAAAGATTAAAGCAAACGCAGCAGCTGCGGAAAACACAGCTTGGTTTTTCGGAGAAGATATTTTCATTGCAACTGGTGCCATTTTATTAATGAAAGGATTCTTCGATTCAGTAGGTATGCATGTCGGTGTATGGGATATGGCGCTTTGGGGCATTCCAACTGCGATATCGGCACTGATTGTGAGCTGGATTAGGTTTAGAAGGTTTGATAAGTATATAGAGAAAACAATGAAGGCAGAAGAAAACCAAGAGAAGGAGGCTATATAAGATGAACATCATAACAATGGATACAATTTATTATGTATTAGGTATCATCGTTGCATTTATCGCTGTTCGTATTGCATTTGATCGTGAACATCCAAACCGATTCGGTTCTAGTTTATTTTGGGCATTGTTTGCAGTTACATTTATATTCGGAAATGTAATCCCTTCGTTTTACGTTGGTTGTATTGTGCTCGCTATGGTCGTTTTAGCTTCATTAAATAAAGTAACAAAATCCAAGGAGAAAGAAGTACCAGTACAAGAACGTGTGAAACATGCAGAGAAATTAAAGAATAAAATTTTCATGCCTGCACTATTAATTCCTATTTTTACGATAATCGGTACGTTAACGTTAGGGAAAATTAAATGGGGAAATGTCGCACTTGTTGATCCTGATAAAGTAACATTAGTTGCATTAGCGTTAGGAGCATTACTCGCATTCGTTGCGGCGATGCGTATTACGAAATCCAAAATAACAACGCCTGTTCAAGAAGGAAGTAGGTTACTACAGGCTGTCGGTTGGGCAGTTATTTTACCACAAATGTTAGCTGCACTTGGTGGTATTTTCGCGAAGTCTGGCGTAGGGCAAGTCGTTTCGGAATTAGTCGGACAAGTGTTACCGACAGAGTATCCATTCGTTGCTGTTATGGCGTATTGTTTAGGAATGATGCTATTTACAGTCGTAATGGGGAATGCATTCGCAGCATTTGCCGTAATTACTGGAGGAATTGGCTTACCTTTAATTGTGCAAATGCACGGAGGAAACCCAGCAATTATGGCAGCACTAGGTATGTTTGCTGGATATTGCGGAACGCTGCTTACTCCAATGGCAGCAAACTTTAATATCGTACCTGCGATGCTTTTAGAATTGAAAGATAAAAATGCAGTCATTAAAGCACAAGTACCAATTGCTCTTTCCATTTTTATTATCAATATGTTTATTATGTACGGCCTTGTATATCGTTTCTAATTAGGAGAGTGAAACTATGAAAACAGTATTAGTAACAGGATTTGATCCGTTCGGGGGAGAAAGTATCAACCCAGCTTGGGAAGTCGCAAAAAGTTTGCATGAAAAAACAATCGGAGAGTACAAGATTATTAGTAAACAGGTTCCAACCGTATTTCATAAATCAATAAGAGTATTAAAAGAGTATATAGAAGAGTTGTCGCCTGAAATGATTATATGTATTGGACAAGCTGGGGGCAGACCAGATATTACGATAGAGCGTGTAGCAATTAATATTGATGATGCAAGAATTGCTGATAATGAAGGAAATCAGCCGGTGGATATGCCGGTTGTAGAAGAAGGACCTAATGCGTATTGGTCTACACTTCCGATGAAAGCAATCGTGAAAAAACTTCGTGAAGAAGGTATACCATCATCTGTTTCACAAACGGCAGGTACATTCGTTTGTAATCATTTATTCTATGGTCTCATGCACGAACTAGAGAAACATGATAAGAAAATAAAAGGTGGATTTATTCATATTCCGTTCTTACCAAAGCAAGCGAGCAATTATCCAGGTCAACCGAGTATGTCACTTTCTACTATTAGTAAAGGTATAGAATTGGCAATTGAGGTAGCGATGGAAGTTGAGGTGGATATTGTGGAAATTGGGGGTACGACGCATTAAATAATAGTAGATTAAAGAGGGCTGATGCAGCCCTCTTTTTGTTTTTGTATGAAGATGTAGTATAGAATACAAAGAGGGAGATTGTTGTAATAGGGCAGTCTAACATATACGGAATTGTTTCAAATAAAAGGAAACTTTTTAAATAGTTTCTTAATGATGTCGAATTTTCGTCTATATGAATGGATAAAAAGTTAAGTTCTGATAAACTCAAAGACATACAAAGTAATGATTTTAAAATGGTGTGATAAAAATATCACACCATTTTTATGTAAAACAAACAGAGTGAATTTTTTTCCATTAGTAAAGTATAACTGGGTAAGAGATAATCATCAGAATTGTTAATTGTACTATGATTTTTCAAAACTGATAAATTTAAATATAAGTACGGTAAGAATGCGATATTTATCTAACTTTTACAAAAAAGAGTAACCCATTTGGCTACTCTTCACATAGAAACTTGTATTTGTTCATTTCAATAAGAGACCGTTATTGAAGTCCCTTCATGAAATTTTGGATTTTTGATGATAATGTAAACAGCAGGATGCTAACTAAAATGGAGATAGCACCAATAATACCAAAGTAAATTGCTTCTGTTGCAGGATTATACAGTTTAACAACTTGGGCATTTATTGCTTGCGCAGACGCAGTTGATAAGAACCATAAGCTCATGGTTTGCGAAGAGAAAGCAGCTGGAGCCAGCTTCGTCGTTATTGATAACCCTGAAGGAGATAAACAAACTTCTCCAATTACAATTAAAAAGAAGCTAAGGACTAACCACATAGGATTCACTAAAGAGTGAGTACCGTTGATTAAAGCCGGAATAATCATAACTAAGAATGATAAACCTGCGAATAGCAATCCAATAGCGAATTTTTTTGCCGTTGAAGGCTGCTTCTTGCCTAACTTTATCCAAACCCATGCAAAAATCGGGGCAAGCGTTACGATAAAGATTGGACTTAATGATTGGAACCAAGCGGAATGCAATGTAATTCCATTGAACTGTAATTGAGTTCGTTGATCCGCGTATGTCGCTAAGATAATAGCACCTTGTTCTTGTATAGACCAAAATATTGTAGCTGCAATAAAGAGTGGTATATACGCAAGAAGACGAGATTGCTCTACTTTTGTTGTTTTAGGACTACGATACATATAAATGAAATAATAGGTTGGAATAACAATCCCTAAGATACTAATCAGGAATGTAAAACGATTTATAGTTAACAACCCAGTTGGAATTGTAACCACACCTAGCAATGTTAATACAACCAGACCAAAACTGAAATACTTAATAGTCTTTTTTCTTTCCGAATCTGATAATGGATTAGGTACTTGCGTACCGACTAGACCAAGGTTTTTCTGTTTTGTTCCAACAAATACCCCTAACCCAATTGCCATACCAATTGCCGCAACTCCAAAACCAAGGTGGAAATTATATTGCTGACCTAATGTTCCGACAACTAAAGGTGCAAGTAAGGCACCTAAGTTAATACCCATGTAGAATATACTGAACCCTGAGTCACGACGCGCATCTGTTTCACTGTATAAACTTCCTACGATATTCGATATGTTAGGCTTTAACAACCCTGTTCCTAGAACTAAGAAGACCATAGAGATAAATAATGCACTTTTACTACCCGGTAAAGCTAAAATAAGATGGCCAATCATAATTAAAACGCCACCAAAGAATACGGTTTTACTTGGACCAAATAAACGATCCGATATCCATCCACCGATAATACTAGACATGAACAGTAAGGAACCGTAAATTGCCATTATCGAGGTTGCGGTAGATTGTTCAATTCCTAATCCACCTTTTGCGACTGAATAGTACATATAATACAGTAAAATAGCTCTCATTCCGTAATGAGAAAACCTTTCCCAAAACTCAGTGAAGAATAAAGAGAATAATCCTTTTGGATGCCCAAAAAATCCTGTTTGAGGAATACTTTGAACAAGTTCGTTTTTTTCTTTCATAATGTTAATATTACCCCTTGTTAATTTTTTATATTATACAAGTATAACTTAAGGGGCTCCCAGTAGTCCATAACTATCTAAGCCCATCCATGAAGAAAAGCAGCCTTCTGGCTGCTTTCTAAATGAATTGAAAAATCGTCATTTGCTCATTAGACACACCTTTCACTGAATCTACCTCTAAACAATCCAGAATTGATTGTGAGAGTGCTTTAGCTACTAAGAATGCTACGTATATTGTTGACTTAATTGAACAGTAGTTATCTTTGAAACTTTAATTACACCCAAAAAAGTTGGGGGTTAATTCATGCAATGAAGTAAGTAAAATGAATTGTACAACACCTACTGTAAACAACTGGTATAATAAGTATAGGAATATACATAGAGGTGATTTTTGTGCAATATGAGGAAGTACGTTCGATATTAGAAAAAGCAAAGAAAATTACAGTGTTAACAGGTGCTGGTGCAAGCACAGAAAGTGGAATCCCTGATTTTCGCTCAGCAAATGGATTATATGCTGATGCGAATGTAGAGATGTATTTGTCGAGAGGCTATTATAATAGAAATCCGAAAGAGTTTTGGAAGCATTATAAAGAAATCTTTCAAATTAATACGTTTCATCAATATAAACCAAATCGCGGGCATCGCTTTTTAGCGGAGCTAGAAGAACAAGGGAAAGACATAACGATTTTAACGCAAAATATTGATGGTTTGCATCAAGTAGGTGGTAGTAAACATGTAATTGATTTACATGGAACACTTCAAACTGCGCATTGTCCGAAGTGTAAAACGGGATATGATTTACAATATATGATTGATCATGAAGTACCGCGTTGCGGGAAGTGTAATTTCATTCTAAACCCAGATGTTGTTTTATACGGAGATACGTTACCACAATATCAAAATGCGATAAAACGTTTATATGAAACAAATGTACTTCTCGTAATGGGAACGTCATTAAAAGTGCAACCTGTCGCTTCATTCCCAGAAATCGCAAAGAGAGAAGTAGGCGCAACAACAATTTTAGTAAATGAAGAGTTAACAGGGCAAGAATACAATTTTGATTTTGTTTTTCAAAATAAGATTGGTGAATTTGCCAAAGGGTTATCTTCGATTAAATAAGTTTTTGTTTTCGTAAAGAAACTGAGGTGAATGATGTCTACCTCAGTTTTTTTTGTATGAATTATATTCATGTTATTGCGTATAAGGGGAATGGTAATAAATAGGATGAGAAAATCAAAAACTGAAAATTAAATCTTTTATTTCTTTTGTAATTAATATAAAATTCTATATATAGCATATAAATAAATTTAATACATAATGATTTTTGCGCAGAAATGTTAATAGAATGAAGCGAGGGAGCAAAATGAGACAGAAAAAGGAGAAACAGAAACAGTCGAAAAAGAAAAAAACTCATATTCCTTTTCGGTTAAATGTACTATTTTTTATCGTTTTTCTTTTATTTTCAGCTATTATTATTCAATTAGGTAAAGTACAAATCATTGACGGAGAAACGTATCGAAATGAAGTGAATAAAAAGGAAGATGTAACGGTGAGTACTCCAGTTCCGAGAGGGAAGATGTTTGACCGGGAAGGGAAAGTTATTGTAAATAATAAACCGTTACGAACTGTTACATATACGAAGATGAAAGGAGTGGACTCAAAAGAGGTTTTAATAGTGGCAAGAAATTTAGCGCAGCTAATTGAAATGCCGCAAGAAGATATGGACAAGTTAACAGAGACAGATAAAAAAGACTTTTGGATGCAGTTAAACGAAAAACGTGCAGCAACAAAAGTAACGAAAGAAGATGAGAGTAAATTTAGGAAACAGGAAATAGAAGGGAAAGACTTAGATAAGAAAGTAGAAGAGTTGAGACGAGAAAGAATTACACAAGAAGAATTAAACGAGCTTTCGAAAGAGGATATAGAAGTACTAGCAATTAAAAGCAAAATGAATGCGGGATATAAAATGACGCCACAAATCGTCAAAAAAGATGTAAGTCAAAATGAATATGCAGTAGTGAGTGAAAGATTATCGAGCTTGCCAGGCGTAGATACGACTGTGGATTGGGAGCGCGAATATCCAAATGATAAAATACTACGTTCTGTACTTGGTAGTGTTTCTACTGAGAATGAGGGATTACCAAGGGAGCAATTAGACTATTATTTAGTACGAGATTATAACAGAAATGATCGTATTGGTAAGAGTTACATCGAAAAGCAATACGAAGATGTGTTACATGGAACGAAAGAACAGTCTAAAAATATTACTGATAAAGCTGGAAATATTATTCGGACTGAAAAAGTGACAAAAGGAAAAAGTGGAAATAATTTAATGTTAACAGTTGATATGGATTTACAGAAAAAGGTGGAGGAAAGTCTTGAAAGGAATTTAAGGGCATTTCATTCTTCTGAACCGATGATGGATCGTGCATTCGTCGTTATGATGAATCCGAAAAATGGTCAAATTCTATCATTAGCAGGAAAGAAAATTGTAAATAAAGATGGCGGGATGCAAATAGAAGACTACGCTTTAGGAACGATGATAAGTTCTTACGAGTTAGGATCAACGGTGAAAGGAGCTACGGTATTAGCAGGATATCAAACAGAAGCGATTAAGCCATATACGCATTTCTTTGATGCACCAATGTACTTTAAAGGAAGTTCGAAGCCGAAGAAATCGTGGAAAGACTTTGGAGATATTGATGATTTAAGAGCATTGCAAGTTTCATCCAATGTCTACATGTTTAATACGGCGTTAAAGATTGCGGGGATTGATTATGTACCAAATAATCCACTAGATATTAAACAAGAAGCGTTTAATAAAATGCGTTATTACTTTAGACAATTTGGTTTAGGTGTACCAACCGGTATTGACCTTCCAAATGAATCGATTGGTCAAATGGGTAGAACCGATAATATACCTGGTTTTTTACTTGACTATGCGATTGGGCAATATGATACATATACGCCGCTGCAGCTTGCGCAATATATGTCAACGATTGCAAATGGCGGTTACCGAATGAAACCACAAATTGTACAAGAAATTAGAGAGCAACCAAATAGACCAGAGGAAGTCGGGAAAGTTATGCAATCGATGGAACCAGTCGTGTTAAATCGAGTGGATATGGATCTTTCATATATAAATCATGTGAAAGAAGGGTTTAGAAGAGTTTTCCAAGAGGTAGATGGGACCGGTGCTGGAACTTTTAAAGGATTACCTTATAAACCGGCTGGGAAAACAGGGACAGCAGAAACAGTGTACGGTGGAGAAAGTGATATTGGAAGAGATGAAAACAACTATCGAAAAAAATGTTATAATTTAACTCTCGCCGGGTATGCGCCATATGATGCTGATCCGGAAGTTGCTTTTTCTGTTGTTGTGCCATGGGTAAATAATGATAAATCAGGTATTAATTCTGCAATTGGTAAAGAGGTTTTGGATGCATATTTTGATTTAAAAACGCAGAGATCGGGTGTAAGTCCAGTCCCAGTAACACAATAGCCGAGTAAGGCACAGTAAAAAATTCAAATTGTAGTATATCACTGCGCAAATGAACAGGTGCAGTGATATATTTTTGAGTTAAAAAGTGTTTTGATAAGGTGGGAATGGATATGAAAGAGGAGAATAAGAGAGGTTGGGGAAAGTACATACTATTTATATTTGTCCTAGTAGTAACGTACCAGTCTTTCATTTTATGTAAAGTGGAAGGAAAATCAATGCAGCCAACTTTACATGAAGAAGACTACGTATTTGTAAATAAAGCTGCGGTACATTTTTCTAGCTTACAGCACGGAGAAATCGTCATTATTAAGGAAGAGGATGAGTCGAAATATTATGTGAAACGCGTAATAGGACTTCCTGGTGACGTAATTAACATAACGAATGGAACTGTATACGTAAATGACAAAAAGCAAGAGGAACCTTATATAAATAAAGATTTATATAATAATACACAAGTGTTTTACAACTTTCAAAAGACAAAGATTCCGCCAAATAAGTTATTTGTAATGGGAGACAATCGTGAACAAAGTAAGGATAGTCGAAATGGCTTAGGGTATATTGAAGAAGATAATATAATAGGAAAAGTGGAATTTGTGTACTATCCTTTTTCGAAAATGAAAATACTAGACTAGTTTAGTCTAGTTATTTTATTTTCTTCAAAAAACCATTCGGATTAAATGATATGAAAAATTTATGCCTTGTCTCATCTACTATGAAATTATTATTTTTTGTTAAAAATTCTTCCACAGCTTCCATCGGACCAGGGCCCCAATCAGGAAGAATAGGATTTCCGTTAATACATGTATCCTCGACAATCATGTAGCTACCAGTAGTTACAATTGATTTATATAATTGCAGTTCTTTTAATACATGTTCTTTACTATGATCGGAATCTAAAATAACTAAAATAACATCGTCAGGTTTTCGCATACTTAAAATAGTTTGGACAGCACTTACAGAAACAGAAGAAGCTGTTAAATACGTAATCCGATTATGTGATGGGCGATTTGGTTGCGGCGTTATATCAATAGTAAGAACGTGACCTTTTCCTATTAAATCTAGAATAGAAGCTAAATAAAGTGCGCTACCACCATGGAAAGTCCCGCATTCAATAATTAAATCCGGTTGTAAGTCGTAAATAATTTCTTGATATAAGAAAAGGTCAGAGGGAAGTTTGCAAATGGGGACACCGAGCCAGTTTGTACCGTTTGGCCATACATTGCTATCATAAAAGCATTTTAAAAATTCATTTCCTATGTTATCGATGTTGAATTCTCCTTTCTCAAAAGGATTCTTTCGTTGGACGTAAAGTGTTTACGTATGAAAGTTGTACTGTATATTATGTGAGGAGCAATGACAAGGAGAGTGTTTTTACGTGGAAATGATAAGAATTCCTCATGTAGAAAATGAATTTCTTACAGAAGAGGATGTAAAAGAAAGGAAATGACGATATGTATAAGTACACAATTTGCTTCATTAGAAAAGGGGATAACATACTCCTTTTAAATAGAAACAAGAAGCCAACAATGGGAATGTGGAATGGCGTTGATGCTACTCCATGCTCATCAACTTAAAAATATTAACTATCCCAAGAGTAAAAAATGCTATCCCTTCTTTATATTCATACTAAAAGAATAGCGTTTTTTCATTATTTAAATATGATTTCATCTGAATTTAATGGAGATTTCTCCTACAAAAGTAGTAGAGTTTTTATTTGAATTTGCTACCTCAGTTAGATTTATTATATTCCAATTTCGATATAATAATAGTAACTAGGTATATCGGATATGGAGATACATTACAATGATTATACATACTTCAGATTTATAATTATAGTAACTACTCAACCCGTAGTTACCAATAAAGAAAGGAATAAGCAGAATGATACGGAACATATACGAAACTCATTTACATGTAAGAGATTTAGAAAAGGCTATAGATTTCTATCAAAATAAGTTGGGGTTAGCATTAGCAAGAAAACTCTCCAAAAGAAAAGTGGCTTTCTTTTGGGTAGGAGAAAGTAAAAAGCAAATGCTTGGACTATGGGAGGTACATAACAATGAAGCTTTTGAGATGAAACACTTTGCTTTTGGTGTAGATTTAGAATTTCTAAAGACTTCTAAAGTGTGGTTAGAGAATCGTGGAATAGAAGTGGTAGGGAGCCAAGGGAAGGGAAATCAAGAACCAATTGTCCAAAGATGGATGCCAGCTGCAAGTGTATACTTTCTGGATTGTGATGGAAATAAATTAGAGTTTATTTCTATGTTACATGATAATCCAGATGAATTAGAATATGCATCCTATTTAAGTGAATGGGATGCGGAACACCAAGAAAAATAAATGAGATTGTATCCCGGAATATTGTTGATTACACAAGGTCTATTCTGACAGAAGATGATACGGAGAAACGATATGAAAAACATCTCGTTTCACAATAGGAAAAGACACGTTAAAATACAAAGAAAAAGCCAAATTCCAATAAAGAATTTGGCTTTTTTGTAAGGAATGCTAATTCAAGTTTTACTCTACATAATTCGCTTTTATAATAAAACGATGTTGCTGCACATCAAAATATCCTTTTTGCAAGATGATTTCATGTATGCGATATAATTCCTCATAATACCTTTCTACTGTAAAATCAGGAATTTGCCACGGAATTGCTTTTAAGTAATAGGCAACAGCACCGACATCATAAAAACGCTGAAGAGGGAATTCTTCTTTCGCTTCTAAAATAGTAAATCCATTTTGTTCTAATTCACTACATGCCGTTTCGAGTGACCAACTTGAAAATTCGCTATTCAGCGGTGTGCCAAACTGCTCATTCAGTTCCGCACAATCAAGACCACCGACTTGTTGTGTAAGAAATGTTCCATTGATGGAAAGACTTCTTTTCACTTCAGAAGCAGAATAGGATTCATGTTGATTCACAATTAAATCAAACTGACCATCTTGAAATGGTAAAGCAGTATCATCAGTCACTTCTACGACTATAACTCCTAAAGGTTCTAATTTCTTTCGTGCAATTGGGACATTCGGAGCATAGCCCTCAGTCGCATAAATAGTTGACGGGAACGGTTGTAACATAGATAAAAACTCTCCGCCACCAGTCCCCATATCTAGCATTGATTTTGCACGTTGCATAAGCTGGAAAGCAGTGCTACCGTATGACCATGATAGGGGCTCGCTATTCATACGGCCAGTTTCTGAAATGAAAGAGAAATCCCAGCCACTAAAATTTGTATTAGCACTTTCTAAAAAAGTTAAAAATAATGGATCGCGTTTCATATTGTTGTCCTCCTATTTTTAAAAATGAGTGATATGATGAGAAAAAAGGGAGGACCTCTTATTAAAATGAAGCGGTTTTACGTTTCGTGTTCGAATAGATTCATATGAATTAGCTCCTTGCGAGAATGGTTATTTATATATTCGGGAGTATCGAGTGAAAATCCTTTGAAATTATAGGGGAAGGCAGTTGTTTAATGAAAAATTGGATGGAGTTTACAGACAAAGAGTACGACCAAATATGGGATAGGGTATATAGTGAACTTAAGTTTTCGCCAAGTGATTCTACATTCCCATCATTTAAGGTACCAAGTCCCTTTATAACATATGATATTTCTCATTGCTTTGGAGAATCGATAGATTTAAATGTATATGACGATCTGGAAGAAAAAGCATTACTAGTTTTTAAAGAGAATACAGTATCGAATGAATATATAATGGCAATTGATTGGCAACATGAATGTTACTGGGTAAATCCACGTTTAAAGTTCGATAGAAATGAATTTGATGAGTGGACAATCCCGATTTTTCCAAATGGAGATTACTATTTTTTTATTCAGAAGGACTTTAAGTGGGGCTATTTAGGGCATCCGTGGGAGGAGAGTATAACGATATTTGGAAAAGAATTAATAGAGAGCTTTGAACAACGTAAGCCAGAAATGTTTCAAAATATTTTAAGGCAGGGATAATGTTTTAAAGAGAAAAAACGCTTATACTTCATTTTTGAAGCATAAGCGTTTTTGTATAAAATACTTAAAAAGAAAAATCTTTTGGTAAAGTACCATTTTTTATCACCGTTCTTAATCCATGTTTCATAATCCAAGGATTAACAGGATGGTTTTTATCGAGTAATTGTTGCAACCATTGAAAAACGAGTTCGTTATCTTCTTTCGTAATATCATTAATGTGATTGGCTACAGATTTTTGAACATACTTAGAAGGGTCATTCATTAATGGCTCAAGAAGCTTTAAATTATTTCTGAAGTCACCTTTCAGAGCTCCTATTTTTTTTGCCCAAGGAAGTCTTGGTCTAGTACCTTCTGAAACTAATCTCCTGATGTGGCTGTTTTCATCACGTAACCATTGCTGCAATATGTCCAAGGTTCCTTCATGGTATTTTTCAAGATAAGGACGAATGGCATATTCAGCAGTATTTCTTTTTGTTATTTCATACATGGCATTGAATGAGGATTCAAAATCGTTAAGTCCATATTTTTCAACGTATTTTGCAATAGGCATGTACATGTATCCGTTTGTAAATGTGCCTACTTCTGTAGTATTTTCTGGTCCCAATGTTTTCAGTAATATATGTATTGCTTCATTAAAATCTTTTTGTAATGTATTGTGTAATTCATCTGCTATTACTTCTATACGTTGCTTTAACTCTAAATTTTCAACTTTACATGTCACGGTAGATACAAAGTTTCTTTTAGAGAAATTAGGATCGTGTTTACAAATAGAATCAGCTATTTTTTCTGCTAATTCTTCGCTGAATAAAAATTTTAATGGAACATATTTGCCCATTTTTTCACCCCATTGGTCGGATAAAAACAATGTTTATTTTTTAATCGACAATCCATACACCAAAGTCTCATTAGGAGTCGTAATACTAAAACCTGTCGTCTTATAATCAAGTTTTAATGTACCACCAGTGTAGTCTTTCGTGAATGAGTCCATTTGTACAATAAGCATTTCATCTTCATATACAACATCATCCGCATTATATGTATCCCAAATTAAATCAACATCAACGAAAATGCTACAAGAGTTTGTCATTGTCCCTCTAATGCGAATAATCTTTTTGTCTTCACGTTCTAATCTATGTATAGCAGCTTTTGCTTCATCAGTAATACGAATGTTCATGTGATCCCAACCTTTAAGTGTATTTACTTTATTATTGCAAAAAGATAAGAAATAGGGAAGTAAATGGAATTGTAATAAAAAAACGAGCAAACAATTTTGTTTGCTCGTTTTGCTATACTCTATTTCAGTTCACATTTATCAAGTGGAATGACTTTCGTTTTCTTAGTAAATTTATAGCCCAACCATAGTACTAAGAAGAGTGGTAAACCGATGTAAGAAACGAGTACACCGTTCCAGTCGATAGATGCTCCTGTAAATGCTCCGTAGTTTTGGCCTAAAATAACGATAACACAAAGTGCAAATGCAAAGATTGGACCGAACGGGAACCATTTCGCTTGATATGGTAAATCTTTCAAATCTTTCCCTTGTGCAATATAGGCTTTTCGGAAACGGTAATGACTAATAGCAATTCCTACCCAAGCAATAAATCCTGACATTCCAGAAGCATTTAATAACCAAATGTATACAACACCGTCACCGAATAAAGAAGCGATGAAAGCGACGCTACCAACTACTGATGTTGCGATTAATGCGTTAACAGGTACACCGCGGCTATCTAATTTTCCTAAGAATTTTGGTGCTTTTCCTTGGCGAGCTAAATCCCAAAGCATACGAGTTGATGCATACATTCCAGAGTTACCAGCAGAAAGTACTGCAGTTAAAATAACAGCGTTCATAACAGAAGCAGCGAAGGCAACGCCCGCTTTTTCAAATACAAGTGTAAATGGACTTACTGTAACATCACTTGCTGCAAGGCTTTCAGTCGTATAAGGAATTAATAAACCGATAACGAGAATTGCTAAAATGTAGAATAATATAATACGCCAAAAGATAGAACGAATTGCTTTTGGAATATTGCGTTCTGGATCAGCAGTTTCACCAGCAGCTACTCCTAATAATTCAGTTCCTTGGAATGAGAAACCAGCAGCCATAAATACACCGATAATTGCCATGATGCCGCCATTAAATGGTGCATCTGCAACAGTGAAGTTTTTAAAGCCGACAGCTTCGCCGCCCATAATTCCAAAAATCATCATAAAACCGACAATTAAAAAGATAATAATAGTAACTACTTTAATAAGTGCGAACCAATATTCAGATTCACCAAAACCTTTAACAGATAAATAGTTTAAGAGAAAAATAATAGCTAAACAAAGTCCACTCCAAATAAGAGAAGGGGTATCTGGGAACCAAAATTTCATAATTAATGTTACGGCTGCTAGTTCAGCAGCGATCGTAATTGCCCAGTTATACCAATAGTTCCATCCAAGTGCAAAGCCAAGTGATGGATCAACAAATTTTGTTGCATAAGTGCTAAAAGATCCAGTAACAGGCATGTAAGCTGCGAGTTCTGCTAAGCTTGTCATTAAAAAATAAACCATAATTCCAATTGCGGCATATGCGACTAATGCACCGCCAGGACCAGCTGAATGGATAACACCACCACTGGCAAGAAATAATCCGGTACCGATTGTACCACCGAGAGAAATCATCGTAAGGTGACGAGATTTTAATCCGCGTTTTAATTCACCTTGTCCTTGTGTAGTTTGCGTTTTAGAGGTAGATTGATTTGTTGCGCTATTCATGTTCAACACTCCTTTTCTTGTAGGTTAGGAAGGAGCGGGGGAGAAAAATACAAAAAACCGCCAAAGGAATTAGGCGGAACGTTTCACAAATAACCACCCCATCATACCCTTCCGTTAAGATAGCACACCACGTTTACACGGTAATTTTGTAAACGTGACAGTTCTGTTCCTTTCGGAGACAGCCCCAGCTCATATTTCCAGAGAAGAAATATAAACTTCGGCAACTTTTCCTTTCAAACGGAGTCAGTGACATTCGCTGTGTCTCGTCCATTTTACTTTTAAAAGTCGCAACCTCTACCTCATCGGATTGATGAGGATTTATATATTGCTAAGATATTTAATATATGGCAATTGTAATGACTTTCTGAATATATTGCAAGGAATTTTGTTAGGAAAAGTCAAAAAATATCGGTTATTGTATAGGAAACGCTTGCATAACTCCACCCGAACCTACTTTTATGTAACAATAAGCAAAGAAAAAATTGTTATACAAATGTTTCGCAAAAAATATTGAAAAACCCTTTAAAATTAAAAGAAAATTCAGAAAATATAATTCGACATAACTATTAAAAGGGGATTATTCCTTAAATTCGTTTCAAAGAATAAGTATAAATCCAATAAATAGAATGAATATTCTTTTTATTTCTGATAAAATTGAGGTATTGTTTAATTGAAAAGGGGATATCATTATGAAATTAGAAACGGAAAGATTACATATAGTACCGTGTACAGAAGAATGGATTCAAATTGCGAATAATCAAGGATACAATAGTGGCCCACATATTGTAGGGCATATAGAAAATGTGAAACGAGATGTGGCTTCATTACCGTGGGGACCGTGGTATGTTATTCGGAAAGAGGATGATGTTGTTCTAGGTGATATAGGATTTAAAGGGAAACCGAATGAGCAACATACAGTAGAAATTGGTTATGGATTTATTGAGAAATATTGGAATAAAGGGTATGCAACAGAAGCAGTTAGTGAATTAATGAAATGGGCTTTTCAAACAGGGGAAGTGGAAATGATTATAGCGGAGACACTCCTTGATAACTATAGCTCCATTCGTGTATTAGAGAAATTACATATGAAAAGAGTAAATAGTACTGAAACGATGGTCAATTGGAAAATAGAAAAATAAAAAATACCGCTCGAAGTAAATCGGGCGGTATTTTTTATGATTATGGCAACATTTGTTTTTGATCTGCCGGGTATCCAATTGTTGAATGTTTCGAATGGTTACGAACAGCAATAAAAATAGAGATAATAACGATAAGGCCAACTGCAACGTAAGAAAGTGTAATAATAGTTGGATCAACTTTAAATGATGTAAGTAATGTACGTATATTCGTAAAGATAATAAGTCCGCCAACGAGTACGCCAAGTAAATGAGAAGGAACGATGCGTACTAACCATGCGGCGATTGGTGCGGCAACAATACCACCAAGCATGAGGGCAAATACCCAAACCCAGCTTATTTGTTCCCAACCAAGTGAGATGAAAAAGCCGATTGTTGCAGCGAGTGAAACGGGAAATTCGCTCGTATCTACAGATCCAATAACTTTTCTAGCATCATTTCCTTTTGCAAGTAGAACAGGTGTCGTAATAGGTCCCCAGCCACCACCGCCAGTTGAATCAACGAATCCTGCGAACAGACCGAGTGGTACAAGTTGTTTAGCAGACATACGCTTATTTGAAGAAACAATTTGTTTTTGAATGATGAATCGTAATAAAATATAAACCCCTAAAGTAAATAAAAATAAGGAAATGTACGGTTTAATTACATCGCCAGGTAAATTACTTAAAAAACATGCCCCAATAAATGCGCCAATTGCCCCTGGTAATGTAAGTCTGGAAGCTGTATATTTATCAACGTTTCCAAATTTGATATGAGATGCACCAGAAGCGGCGGTTGTAACGACTTCAGCTAAATGAACTGATGCGGAAGCTACAGCTGGTGCGATACCAAACATTAATAATAGTGAGGTAGACGTTACCCCGTACGCCATACCAAGTGCACCATCGATCAATTGAGCGAAAAATCCAATAATAGCAAAGACAATTAATTTCTGCATAAATAATCCCCCTGTAATAATAAATGAAAAAGACACTTTTCCCGTATGAGAAAAGTGCCTTTGGTTTTTCCAATCAGCAATAATTAAATTTGTTTCATTATAATACATATTAATCGTATAAATCAACTTGGTTTTAAAGTTTTTTGAATTGAACGAAAGAAAAATAAAATATACAATAAAAGGATGGAGAGAAAGGGGAGAAAGACTATGTTAGCATTTGATCATCTCGTTCACGCAGTACATTGTACACCGGAGGAAGCGGCAAAACAAATGCAGGAGCATGAATTTCATACTGCATTAGGCGGAGAGCATACGACTTGGGGTACTTGGAATAGTTTATGTTATTTTGATTTATCATATATAGAATTTTTAGCAGTTCAGCATGAAGAAAAAGCGAAAGAAGCGGAAAATCCATTAGTACAAGAAACAGTGGTGAAATTAAAAAATGGAGAAGGGATGCTACAAATCGCAATTCGAACAGATGCAATTGAAGAACTAGCAGTTAAATTTAATAAGCACGGCTTACATACGATAGGACCATTTGAAGGGAAACGGATGAGAAAAGATGGTCGGCTTTTAGAATGGAAAATGTTATTTGTAAAGCAAGAAGAGAATAGACCGAAATTACCATTCTTTATACAGTGGAATGAAACGGATGAAGAAAGAAGAAACGATTTACGTAAAATAGGGACGATTACTGAACATAAAAATAAAGTACAACAAATTGAAACGATTCATTACGCGGTGAAAAATGTTCGAGAAACAGTGCGGAAATGGAAAGAAGTAATGGGGCTAACTGCAAATTCAATCATACAAAATGAAGAATGGAATGCTGAGTGTCAAAGTATATCGTTTGGTGATGTTCATGTGCAGTTTTGTGAACCAGTTGGAGAAGGACTAGTACTAGAACGTTTGAAGCATCATGGCGAATATCCATTTGCAGTGGAGTTTAAAGGGGAAAATAAACGAGAGTATGAAGTGTTAGGTAGTTTGTTCGTATATTGATAGAGGTGAGTGTGTAGAAGAGATATTAAGAGAGATAGAAAGAAAACTAGAGTGGTCACGTATTGTAAAATGTACAGCAATTACAAAAGGTTTTTCACACGAAGAGAAGTATAAAATTGACCTAGAGAATCGAGAAACTTATTTTGTAAAAGTGTGTGATTCTTCTAATTATGAACGAAAACAAGAAGAATATATGTATATGAAAAAATTGGAGTTATTACATATTCCAACGCCGAAGTTAATTCATTTCATAAAACTTGAGGAATTAAATAAATGTGTTCAAGTATTTGAATGGGTCCAAGGTGTAAATGGAGAAGAGAGCTTAAGCAAGCTATCGGTGGAAGAACAGTATAATGCAGGAAGAAAAGCAGGGGAAATATTAAAGAGAATTCACTCGATAGAAAGAGAAAGTGCAAGTAATAAATGGGAAATATTTAGGTGGAATAAGTATGAAAGGTACATAGAGGCATTAGCAGATTATGAGGTGAATTTTCTCGATATGAAGCCAGTATTAACCTTTGTAGAAAATCATAAAGACTTATTGAAAAATCGGCCTATCACATTTTTACACGATGACTTCCATCCAGCAAATAGTATGATTCATAATAATGAATTTATCGTTATCGATTTTGGTGGATATGATTTTGGCGATCCAATACACGATTTTTATAACGTAGCGATTTTTACTACAAGAATAAGCAAACCATTTGCGGTTGGACAAGTTTACGGTTATTGCGGAGGTGAACCGTCAATCCATTTTTGGAAACTGTATTCATTATATGCAGCGATGACATTCCCAGCGGATATCGTATGGACAAACCGAAGCACGCCACACTTAGTAGATGATATGAAAGAGAGATTGAACCGAATTATAGAAGATCATAATCATTTTTCATCTTATATTCCAAAATGGTATCAATCACAACATGCGGATATAATAAACAATAAATAACGGAGGGATTCATTTGGATAAAATTGCGGTAATTTCAGACATACATGGTAATATTCCGGCATTAGAATCTGTACTAAAAGATATTAAATTAAGAGGAATTGAACGTATTATTTGTCTTGGAGATTTAGTAGGAAAAGGTCCTCATTCTAGCGAAGTAATTGAAATCGTTCGTAAAGAATGTGAAGGAACCGTAATGGGAAATTGGGATGATTTCATTACAAAACCGACTGAATTTGAAGCGTTAAAATGGCATCAAAAACAACTGTCAGAAGAACAAAATGAGTATTTAAGAAGCTTACCATTTTCAATTGAATTTTTTATGAGCGGCAAACTCATTCGTATGTTCCACGCTTCACCGAGAAGTTTGTATGAAAGAATTCAACCACACGCTTCAAGAGAAGAGCGTGTTAGTATGTTCGAAAATAGTGAGTTGACAGAGAATATAGAAGGGGAAAGAAAACCAGATGTCGTTTGCTACGGTGACGTTCATCAAGCATACGTTCAAAATTTCAGAGGGAAAACGTTATGTAATGCTGGTAGTGTAGGAAATCCTCTTGAAATTACACAAGCTTCCTATTTAATTTTTGAAGGAACTTACAATGAAAAAGAAGCAGCGAGCTTTTCCATTCAACTCGTACGAGTACCATATGATATTGAATTAGCCATCCGACTAGCTGAGGAGCTTGATATGCCAGAAATTGAAGAATACAAGCAAGAATTACGGACTGCTTTATATCGAGGTTTTAAGGGGAAATAAGGAAAATATAAATCAATAAAAATATATCTATCATAACTTAAAATATATCAACGATTTTTTCGATATATCGACGATTCGACAAAGGATATCGATTTACCGACAAATAGTGACATAAATTCTTACTCATAATAATGTTATGTAAACTAATTGTAGGAGGAAATATCATGAACCGAAAACAACGAATCAAAGAAATTGCAGATCACATTTTCAAATTAAACTTGACCCATCCAACAAGAGTTGGTGTAAGCGGTATTACAGCGTCGGGAAAAACAACATTTGCAAACGAATTAGCAGAGGAAATGAAAAAGCTCGGAGTTCCAGTAACACGCGCCAGCATCGACGATCTTCATAATCCGAGAGCAATTCGATACGTGCAAGGAAAAGAATCGGCAAGAGGGTATTACGAAGATGCACACGATTATACAGCTTTCAAAGAAAGGTTATTAAAGCCTTTAGGACCAGACGGGAATTTACAATATGAAACAATTTCTCATAATTTAAAAACGGATATGCCTGTACATAATGAGCCGTTAAGGGCCCAGCACAATATGGTACTAATAGTAGATGGAACGTTTCTATTGAAAAAAGACGTTGCACATTTATTTGACTATAAAATTTTCGTAGATACAGATTTTGAGACTGCGAGAAAACGTGGTGCAAAGCGCGAGACTGAGGCTTTTGGAAGTTATGAAAAAGCTGAGAAAATGTTTTTAAACAGATATCATGCGGCCTGTAAAATGTATATAGATGAGCATAATCCCAAAAGTTATGCGGATGTTGTATTTCGGAATAGTGATTTAGCAAATCCAGAAGTTGTATTTCATGAAAGAACGTAATACATAGTCAGAAATATATGTATAACCTTATATTTGTTGTTATAATTCTTGTATAATGAAATTAATTTTATGAAGTGAACAACAGGGGATAAGGTAATTAAAAAACGTAAAAAGGGTAACTAACTGTTACGATTTATTTAACCAATTATAACCAAAGTTAATTAAATATATCAGTAAGCCCTGCTAGTCAAGTGATTGGTTAGTAGTGAGGGTTAACTGCGGGCAATCCCTAAAGCTGATTGAACTACAGCGTGGCTAGAAATGGCGAGCGTGAATGTCGCGAAAGCAGAAAAAATCAATCAGATGGTGCAAGGTTAAATCCTAAACACTAGAACAATGGGTCTTCCGCCTCGAATCATCTAAGTCAAAATGGATAAGATGAACGTTCAACGACTATCTCGGATAACTGACGAGAGTACATCACAAGCCTATGGTGGTGGAAAAATCCTCTATCTCTAAGTAGATAAACATATAGTCTGCGCTCATGTGAAAACATGAGAAGTTCATAAGAGAACTGGCTAAGGAATTGCGCCCTTAGTTGAACAAGATAAATTTTATTGAATCTATCAAACTTTATTGAATTTATCGAACGTACGTGCTATGTTTGGTTCAATGAGGTGAGAATAATAATGAAATTTTCACGAGTTAGTCAAGTATCGGAATTAACAGGTTTGTATCCTGGTAGTCTCAGGAGAATGCTGGTGGAACACGCTACGATTCAGAAGAACAAATCTTTCATTAAAGAAGTTAAATTCTGATGATATTAGCGAAGAAAGTCAGACTGGTTCCAACGCCTGAACAAGAAAAAGTGCTTAGAAACCATGCTGGAGCTGCAAGATTTGCTTATAACTATTGTAAAAGAATGAGTGATAGATACTATAAGCTATTTGGAAAATCTGTTTCACAGTTAGCTTTACAGAAACGATTTACAAAGATCAAGAAGCGAAAGCAATATGAGTGGTTAAAAAATATCAACGCACAAGTTCCCAAACAGGCTTCAAAAGATTTTGACAAGGCGCGAAAAAATTCGTTCGAAAAGTACCAAAATGGTTATCACACTTCTTATAAATCCAAAAAAGATTTAATCCAAGGATTTTATGCCAATTATGAAAGGCTGATTATAGGAAAGAGAGTAGTTCATATTCAGTCTATTGGAGAAGTGAAAACAAGCCAACAACTACCAAGAAACAAAAAACCATCCAATCCAAGAGTTACATTTGATGGTCGTCACTGGTGGATGAGTGTAGGATTCCAAGAAGACTTTGAATTACAAGAACTAACCGATGAGTCGATTGGTGTGGATGTTGGTTTAAAAGAGCTGTTTGTAGCTTCTAATGGTATGAAAGAACGAAATATAAACAAAGATGCTAAGGTTAAAAAACTTTTGAAAAGGAAAAAGTCAGCGCAAAGAGATATGTCTAGGAGATTTAAAAAAGGTGTGAAATTTCAATCTGCCGGATATGAAAAAGCTAAAACTGAGCACCTTCGGTTATCTAGGAAAATTACGAATATCCGAAATAACCATATCCATCAAGCAACAGCTAAATTGGTGAAAACCAAGCCAATGAGGATTGTTGTGGAAGACTTATCTATCTCAAACCTGTTAAAAAACAAAAAACTATCGAAAGCATTTTCATTTCAAAAATTAAACTTCTTCTTTCAATGTTTGTCATACAAGTGCGAGAAGTATGGCATTGAGTATGTAAAAGCTGATAAATGGTTCGCCTCAAGCAAGATTTGTTCATGTTGCGGAGTAAAATACGACCATTCAGTTCAACCAGAAGGACAGTGGAGTTTAAAAATACGTGAGTGGCGTTGTGCTTCATGTAATAGCCACCACGATAGAGATTTAAATGCGTCGATAAATTTATCAAGATGGGTAAAATAAATGCTTGATAATAGGAGGTAACGATACTGCCTCGTGTGGAGTGTTATACCCCTCGTCCCTTTGGGGCTGCGAGAACACGATGAAGCACTAACTTGTGTAAATTTGATTGAATTGTATAGATTTAGTTAAGTTTATCGTATCGGGACAGGGAATATAATGACAGAAGTACTAGAACTAAAAGAAGAATTACAACAAATTCAAAATAATAATTATGCTGTGCCAGAAGACGTAGACGCATATCCATACGCACAGTGGATGCTAGATTATATCGGATCACCTGATGCTGAATTACGTGATGATTTGATTTATAGTACGCTTCACAAATGGATTACAAATGATGTATTTAGACAAAAAGAATTACGAGGATTAATGTTACAAGCGATTAGTCCTGATTATTTATTTTATAAAATTGGTGAAAAGGGCACAGACTCTGTATTTAAACGTGCGTTCTCCGTATTAATTCCGCCGCTTATTTTATCTGTTCATGAAAGAGAACCACTGTTATCTGAAGAACAACTGTATAGTGTAGCAGAACAAGTTCTGGAATATGTATATTTAGAAGAAGATGTAAGGGGTTACGTAGAAGGAAAAGGCTGGGCACATTCTACTGCACATGCGGCAGATGCACTAGATGCTTTAGCACGTACAATACAAAATCGTGAGTTTTCATATGCAATCCTTGCTGCTGTTCGTCAAAAAGTTCGTATGAGTGACTACGTATACAT
This sequence comes from Bacillus sp. RC51, assembly GCF_044908115.1. NCBI lineage: Bacteria > Bacillati > Bacillota > Bacilli > Caryophanales > Bacillaceae > Bacillus > Bacillus sp. RC51. The sequence continues at coordinate 157,189 of NZ_JBIYCW010000008.1, forward strand.
ACACTTTGAGGATGAGAGATTAGTAACGCCAATTATGTCGTTACGTAATCAAAATCTTTTAACTGAAGAAGAGTGGAGCAACTGGCTACATAGTATAGCAACTGTTGAAGACATCCGACATCCTCAGCAAGCTATTTTAGTACAAAATATTAGAACTTTCTTAAGAAGTTTTTATTTTAGAGTTTTAGAGACAGAGGGTAGTACAGCCTTTACAGATGATATATTGGAGACTTTGAAGGATTTGCGTAGGTATTAAAAAAGCATTTGAATTAGAATATATGATTCAAAACTTATAATAAATAAAAATACATTTTGTTAAGAGAAAAGTACATAAAACTAATACCTTCCAAACATACTAATAAAATGTGTTGGAGGTGAAATTTATGGACAAAAAAGACTTTCAAAAAGTTTATAATGATTACTTACATCAAGGAGAAGAGCAAGCTCAATTTGAAGTAGACAATGAAGTCAATTCAGGAGCAGAACAAATTGTTGCCGTTCGTAAAAATGATGATGGGGATTTAATTGCTTTTAAAACATGTAGTGGAAGAGAGTTAGATTATATTACTGCTCTTGATGAAGCGAAATCAGGGAAGTTAGCTCATGTGGACGTATTTCATAAGTATGGTAGGGATATTATACGTAGTGAACCGGATGGTATAAAGGAAAATAACTTAGATAATTTACCTTCATTTTAAACGGGTAAACCTCAAGAAGAGAATGTTCATTTGGATATTCTCTTCTTTTTTATAAAGCTTTCCCTACAAATAGAAGGTTCATTTCTAAAGTGCAATCATACTTTTAAAGAGTGCTCTAAACTTCTCTTTATCTTCAGCTGTAAATGGTTTTGGTCCCTTTGTACGCTTACCGCTTTTTCGAACCATTGCACTTAAATACCGTGTTTGTAATAGTTGTTCAATGTTTTCATTCGTATACTTATAGCCTTTATGGTGTAGAACGATACAGCCTTTTGCTAAAGCTAGTGAAGCAAGACCATAATCTTGTGTTACGATTAAATCTTCTTTTTTGGCTAACTGCATTATTCGGTAATCCGCAGCATCTGCTCCGGAATCAACATAAATTGTTTCCACACCTGTTGGCTGCTTAGCATTAGAATAATGAGAGAAGCTAGTAACGAGGATAACAGGAATTTCGGCATTCGTAGCTTCATAAATAATCACATCTTTTACAGGACAAGCATCTGCATCAACGTAAATCTTCATTTTATCACTCCTATAAAGTGAAACTTTAATCAGTGGGGGTTTTGTTCATCCCTCACTGATTATTAGTTGAACCAATCGGGCGTTTACGGGCAGTTGATCTCCCACCTAACTTCTTTGTTCCAGCTGAATTTTGAGGTGGGAGTTTTACTGCCCGTTAATGCGGGATAAATAGGTTCGTGTTGATAATAATGGTAGATTTAGGTTTTGTCAAACGAGACTTCTTTACATAATGTTATTTCCCACAAACCAAAATAGCCTCACGCAAACGAGAAATGCCTTCTTCAATTTGATCAATATTCACTTTTCCATAAGATAAACGAATATAACCATCTTTCGCGCCGAAAATACTGCCCGGCATAAAGGCGATTTCTTGTTTTAAGCTTTGCATAATAAGCTGTTTTTCGTTTATCGGTTCGTTTAATTTTCCCCATATGTATATACCGCCAGTTGGGTTTGAAAAAGAGATTTTATCGTGAAGCTGTTCATTTAAAGCACGGACGATAATGTCTCTTTTTTCTGCTAGTTGCTTTCGTAAAGGAACTATATGCGACTGAAATGGAACTGTTTCGAAAAATTGTTGTATAAGCCACTGCGGGAATATACTCATTCCTAATTCCATTTGGTGACGCGCATCTGATAATCGCTCTACGACAGACTGCGGAGCGACAAGCCAGCCAACTCGTAACCCTGGCGCAATCATTTTAGATAAGGAATGTACATAAATGACAGTTCCATTTTCATCAATCGATTTTAAAGTAGGACAAGGTTGTTTCTTTTCTAACGTAAGTAAACTAGACGGATCATCTTCAACGATCGCAATTCGTAAGTCTGCGCAAAGTGATAACAATTTTTTTCTACGGTTTGGATGCAGCATCGTTCCCGTAGGATTTTGGAAATTTGGATTTAAAAAAATCATTTTAATACGATGTTTTCTATACAATTCCTGCACATCGTCTGGATTAATACCGTGTTCATCGACAGGTAATGGGAAAATACGAATACCTGCCGATTGGAATAATGGTAATGAGTAGCAGTGAGAAGGGCTTTCGAAAGCGACTGCGTCACCTGGATTTAATAAACATTGTACGATAAGGTGAAGTGCTTGCTGTGCACCAGATGTAATCATAATGGATTGTTCAGTCGCTTCAACTTTTAAATATTCCTTCATATATTTCACTACCGCTTGTCTTAGCGGGAGATACCCCTGGGGATGATCGTAACTTAATGACTGCGTTAACGGTTGTTCTCGCAAAATCGTTTGTAGTTGATCGTGAGGATAGAGGTTACAACCGAGCTCCCCGTTTGCAAAATCTATAATGTTGTCATTTTGTTGTACTTCCGCCCGAATATGGCGAAGTAACGGTAAGTTTGGTAAAAACGTGCCACCTTCTACGAAATTTCTCCAGTTCGGCGTTAAAGTTGGAGAAACACCCCACATATGTGTACTTACACGTGTACCTTTACCGGTCGTACTTTCTACAATTCCCATAGCACGTAGTTCATTATAAGCAGTCGTTACTGTACTTCGGTTTACATTTAACTGCGTAGCTAATTTCCGTTCGGAAGGGAGGAAGCTTCCTGGAGGAAGTTCTCCGTATGTAATACGTTTCTCAATAAAGTCAACTACTTGCTGATAAATTGGGATTTTACTGTCGTTATCTAGCTTCCATTCCATACAAACGCCTCCGCAAATCTTATATACATTAAGTATAACAAATTGGCTGGGTAAAAAAACAGCCAATTGGACGGTGTTATATCCAGCCAATTTTACTATGCTAAATAGGGAAGGGGAGATTCGGATGAAACGATGGCAAATGGAATGGCTCCTAGTATCAGTAGCATTAGTATGGGGAGCAAATTATACAATTGGAAAGTATGGCGTGGCATATATGTCATCCATTCAATTTAATAGTTTACGATTTTTAGTAGCATCACCGGTATTATTACTTATTACATTTTTAATGGAACGATCACTTCGCATTGAAAGAAAAGATTGGTTACGATTAGTAGCAGTCGGTATCGTTGGAACGACAATGTATCAAACGATGTTTATGCTATCTGTGAAATATACTTCAGCAACGAACGCCTCATTATTAATTGCGATGTCACCTATTTTTACAGGAATATTAGCAGTATTGCACAAACAAGAACGTTTTTCTATGAAAGTACAAATGGGTTCAATAGTAGCATTTATTGGTGCAGCATTCGTTTTATTAACAGGACATACAGGAGGAGCTACATACGAGTATGCATGGCTCGGAAATATAATTGGATTAGTCGCAGCAATTGCGTGGGGATGGTATCCCATTTTAGCGCAACCACTTATCACAAAATACTCCGCAATGAGAGTCACATCATGGTCTACTTTAATTGGAATTGTACCTCTCGTTATATACTGTTTATTCAACGTAAATACATTAACGTGGCCAGTAGATATGCCAAGCTGGGGATCACTAGCATATTCAATCGTCTTTGCGACAATCTTCGGACTTGCAATGTGGTATGTCGGTATTAGTAAAATCGGTTCAACGAAAGTAATGGTTTATATGTATCTCGTACCATTGTTCGCAGTTATCTTTGCAGCTGTAACAATTGGAGAGCAAATCAATATGATGCAACTCGTTGGCGGTCTTATAATCTTCATCGGCTTATATGTTGTAAAAAAAGGCGGAATCAAAAAGCCAGCTCTCAATTTGAAAAAAGTAAGTTAGTAGTAAAAATGATCTCTTTCATATAGAAGGAGATCATTTTTTATTTCGTAATAAAAGCGCTTGTTTAACAGCCCATTTTTGATGATCGTGAAGTAAATGTTCTATAGCAAGTGATGGAGACAGCCATTGTAAAATATGGTCTTCTTCATGAACTTCAACTTCATGTATCTTTTGTGCGATGTAAAAGAACCCGTCGTTTAAATAATATGTATCCTCTTTTTCGGCATAAAAATATCGTGCTGCATTACCGATATAACGATCAATTTCAATCGCCCAACCTAATTCCTCTAGTAATTCTCGCTGTAAACATGCTTCTTTCGTTTCCGTACCTTCCATACCGCCACCAGGTAAAAAGTAATGTTCTCCTTTTTCGATGATAGCTATTTTTGAGCAAGCATTATTAAAAATAACCGCATAGCAACTTGGCCGTAATACATACTGAACAGTAGGTTCTTTATAACCAAATGTAAGTTTTGAAATCATAAAACACGACCTTTCTCTATAAAATACATAAAAGGAATATTAAGACAAATATAGAATTATATAAGTATAATCTTATAGGAGTGGAGTGATAACAACATGATAAATCGAAAATGTTCAAGGTGTAAAGAAATAACAGGTACAATACATGGTGGTAAAAAAATAAATGAAGAATTTTTGTGTGAAGATTGTCTACAAAAAGGAATTGCGAGCGGGGAAATCGAATTATCACAAGTGGAAGAAGAACAAACTTCGTATCTTTCTATAAAAATATTAAAAATAATGAGTGTTATTTATTTAATAGTATCTATTATAACTGCTTTTTCTGCTGGAGCACTTATACAGGATCCAGGGCTTGGTGGAATATCATTTTCAATAACAGGTGCAGTTGGTGTTATGATAATTGGATCGATATTCCAGTCTGTTCTTGTATTTTCAGGTATTTGGGTATTCATTCTGTTAGTCGAAACGGTTATTAAAATATATGAAAAAATGAAGTGAGTGAGAGGGAGAAATACATGCGAGTAAGAAATATTCAAGGGGAAGATTATGTAAATATTCATTCTGTATTAAATGATTGGTGGGACGGAAGAGATATGGCTAGTATGTTGCCGAAGTTGTTTTTCGTCCATTTTCAAGAAACGAGTTTTATCATTGAAGAAGATGGAGAAACGTTAGGTTTCTTATGTGGATTTTTTTCACAAACGCATAAAGATGAAGCGTACGTTCATTTTATCGGTGTAAATCCGAAGTTTAGACGAAAAGGAATCGCATCGACGTTATATTCTTATTTCTTCGATAGCGCTCGTGCAAATAACCGTAAAGTTGTAAAAGCGATAACGTCACCAGTTAATAAAAAGTCAATTGAATTTCATCAAGAAATCGGATTTCAAATTGAAGCTGGGGATGATGAAATAGAAGGTGTATCCGTACATACAAATTATGATGGGAACGGCGGGAGTAGAGTTTTATTTTTAAAAAATGTGTAAAGTAGGCTGACGTAAAGTTAGCCTTTTTGTTGTGAGGAGGGATAAATATGGAGAGTTCTCAAAGTAGAAACGAGTATTTACGACGTGTTTATAAAGTGCAAGACTATATAGAATCACATATAAATGATTCACTTTCAATTGAAGATTTAGCTAATGTGGCAGGCTTTTCAAAATTTCATTTTCATAGAATTTTTAAAGGGATGATGGATGAGCCGTTATCTCGGTATGTGAATCGTTTGAAATTAGAGAGGGCAACACACCTTCTTACTTATCGTACAGATATGACGATTACAGACATTGCGTATTACTTCGGGTTCACAGATTCAGCAGTTTTCTCCCGGACATTTAAAAGTTATTACGGAGTAAGTCCGTCTCACTATAGAAATCACAATAGCAAGAATTGCAAAGACGTTAGCGAAGATTCTCAATACAATGAGTGTAAGAAGGTTCGAGGAGAGGTCGAAATTGTAACAGCGGACAACGTAAACGTCGCATACATAAGACATGTAGGTACATATAAAGATTTAGCTATAGATTTTCCAGAAATGATAGAAAAACTATTTCATTACGCATCGAAGCAGAAATATCATGTATTCGAGGATACGAAGGTATTAACAATTTACCACGATCATCATGAGTTTACAGAAGACTATCATTTAAGAACAAGTCTATGTGTAACAATTCCAGATGAGTCCGCAGTAGAAACGAGCGACATTGGAATAATGGTAATACCTTCAGGCAAGTATGCGGTAGGTCATTTTGAAATATTCCAAGATGAATATAAAGGAGCATGGGATTTCTTATACGGTGAGTGGCTTCCAAATAGCGGATATAAACCGAGAGATTCGTATCCTTTTGAAATGTATAAAAATGACCCAAAGCAGCACCCAGAAAATAAACATATAGTCGATATATATGTACCTATCGAACCTTTTTAATCATGGGTTAAAGGGGAATGAATAATGAAAACTGCTGAAAAGTTAGATCTGATTATAAAAGAAGAATACAAAAATATTAATGGTATGTTAGTAGTGCAGAGAGGTAATGTTGTTTTTGAAAATTATTATAATGGTTACAGTCCAGATAATGCGTTTCATGTAGCGTCAGTCACAAAAACGATAATCTCTGCGTTAGTTGGGATATGTGTAGATAAAGGGTATATAAAAAACGTTGATCAAAAAGTAATGGACTTCTTTCCTGAATATAATATTAAAACATCTGAAATAACAGTACGACACCTTCTTACAATGACAGCGCCATATCCTTATGTGGACTGGCAGGAATCGTTAGAAGAACTATGTACACAAGAGGATTGGGTGCAGTATACGCTAAATAGAATCGGACAAGGCGGAGAAATCGGATCTTTTAAATATTCATCTGCAGGGGCTCATTTATTATCAGCAATTATTACGAGTGTAACAGGGAAAAGTGCCCGTGAATTTGCGAACGAACACTTATTTCAGCTTATTGGTATGAGAGAAATTCCAAACTACAATATGAAAGCATTTGGATTCGATGACTTATTCGGAAAAGATGTAAAAGGATGGGTGCACGATCCAAATGGTATTTCGACAGGTGGATGGGGACTTACGTTAACAGCTAGAGATATGACTAAGTTTGGACAATTGTATTTGAATGAAGGTACGTATGATGGAAAACAAATTCTTTCAAAATCGTGGGTACAAGAATCAACAGCGATGAATTTAAATCAATATGGTTACTTATGGTGGTTACGAGAAGAAGATGGTGTCTATTCATACTGTGCAATGGGCGATGGTGGAAATGTGATTTGTTGTGTACCGGAGAAGGAACTGGTGGTGGTGATTGCATCTGAAATTGTACCGGAAGTCAAGGATAGATGGGAGCTAATTTATTCTTTATTGTATACAGCTAAATAATTGAATTTAGCAAAAAAGATGGTATGAATTGGAATTTCATACCGTCTTTTTTGCTATTATGTATAAGTAAGAGATAGAAAGAGATTTTTCTAGATGGATTAAAGATGTTGTGTGAAAGGTGAGGGTATGGTGACCAAATCTAATATTGTAGAAATTATTTCAGCTTTAGTATCTATTTTCGGTGTGTATATTCTTATAAATGCACCAGAAATGGGGAGTAAGGCAGCTAGTAGATCTGTTACAGAGCAGGGCGGTCATATGGATACAAGTACATATTTAGCTATATTACAGGGGTATGGAAATTCTTATACCATTCTAGGTGCGATTTGTTTATTTATGGGAGTGCTCAGTTTAATTTTGGTGATTTCAATTCAAGTATATAAAAGTAAATAGAGGTTAAAAAAGAAATGCTCCTGTCAATTTGATAGGAGCATTGTTTGTATGAATATGAATGATTTAGATTTATAGATTAATGAGTGGACATGAGCAACTAAGATTTAATATTAATCAGGTCTAAATCTATGAAAATGTTGAAAAGTAAACATTCTGTATAACTACAGAAGGCTTGTTTAAAACAGGGTATATTATTGGGATATTAATGATCAGCAAGTTGCTCATCTGAATGTACAGAGAGAAATAAAGCAGGATTAGGAAAAATCTTAGTGTATGAAAATCAACAGTCAATTTTAAAAATAGCGTAACTTAGATTTTATGTCATTTTATTATAAAAAATGTAAATATTGTGTAAAAAATGTAAAATTAAAGAATGTTCTCACTGCACTGTTGTTTTTTTTTGATATAGTGAGGTCACGGCCTAAGAATACTTAAATATTTAAGTGAATATTTTAAACAAGGGGGATTAGGGATATATGAAAAGCCTAATTAAAAAGACATTAGCTACTCTAGGTATTACAGCTTGTGCAGTAGGTACGGTTTCTTCAGTTTCATTTGCCTCAATTAGCTGGGATTCAAGTGCAGCATGGGTGGGTTCCGGAGCTAAAGCTTCTGCATCTGCTTATACGGCGAAAACAAATGAACCTCATTATTACAAGATGACTGTAAGTGCTCGTTTTAATGATGGATCCTCAGGTTTTAGGCAATTGCCTAATGCTTCAAGTTCTGATCGTGTAAGTGTCAATTTTACATCAAACGGACCAGTAAGCAGTGGTAACTCATCCCATGAATGGGTAATGGTTGGCGATAGTGCGTATACATCAAAGGTCATGACAATTAAGTAAGAACTATACAAATAATAATAAAAACCGTGAAAAAAGGATTTATACCTCTTTCACGGTTTTTAAAATCCGGAGGATATATGAATTTAGTATTAAAAGAAATAGCGGTGAACAAAAAAATATTCAGTATGTTATTTATTGGATTTGTATTAACGATATTGCCGATACTTATAGCTATATCAACTCGAGAGTATTATGATGAGAAATTTTATGATAGTAAAAATGGTTATTTTAATTATTACTACTCCATTGAGCTAACTGGTATGGGAGAAATAAATTTAAAAAAATTTCAAGAGTTAGCAGAATCTGATTTTATAAACTCTAGCGTTATTACAAATGATATTCGTACTACTATTCCAGATATCGGTCAAGTGACTATCGTTGGCCTTATTAATATGAACTGGTCCCCGCCTTTGCTCAAAGGTTCTCACATGAAACAAGGTGAAAAGAATAATGTAATTGTAGGAAAGAAAATTTATAAAGATTCTGCAACAATAAAATTATTTAATAAGGAATATACAGTTAAAGGTGTGAGTGGAGCAAATACTGGATATGAATATAATTATAAAATTTACGTCTCTCTAAATGATATGCCAGATGAGGTGAAACAAAGTATACAAAATGAAAACACATTTCAAATGATAGTTAGGTCTAACAAAGATCCTAAAAGAGAGATAGACACATTCATTCAGCATGTTAAGCAGAATAGAACAGATACATATGCTAAAGTGATAAATGAAAAAGAGAATTATGAGAAAGAAAAAAACTCAAGTCAAGCAGTGGAAGAATTACTAAATTTCCCATATAGACTTCTCATCATAGCTTTAATTAATTGCATAATTGTAAGTTATTTTTGGATTTATACGAAGAGAAAGAGTCTATCTCTAAGGAAAGCTTTAGGAGCAAGTAGCTCGAATCTTTTTGTATTTATATTTAGTCAACTATTCATATGTGCAATCACAGCAGCGGCTTGTGCAATAGGTATACAATGGATTTTAAGCACTTTGAGTAAAAGTATTATAGAATATACAAGTTATAATATTAGTTTAGGTATTTTTCATATTGTAATGAGTGTATTTGTCTCTCTTTTAATATCTTTCATTACCTCTTTAATACCATTCGTCTATGTGTTAAAAAGTGAACCTGCTAAAGCATTGAAGGAGTAAAAAATATGATGAGAATAAAAAGCGCTGTAATAGCTTTAAAAAAGAGATTTCTATTTTCACTGCTTCTACTAATACAATTTACGCTTGGATTATCAACTATAACGAGTTCTATTAATGTATTTTATAATTTATACTATCTCAATGACAATTCAAGTTCAGTGTTAGATTTGGACAACACATACTTAATTTCTTTTGATATGAATACAGATAGGTTAAGAAGCGATCAATTTAATAAAGAGCAAATTCAAGAGATTTATAATAAAATTCAACAAAATAAAGATGTGATTTCGTATGGAACATACGAAGAGAGGATAATAGAATTAGAATCAAGTAATAGATTACTTAAAAATAGTATGCTTGGTGATTTGAAAAATAAAACATTTCACGATGAAAGACCCACTATTAATACAATCATAGTAGATGAAAACTACTATAGATTACTCAATGTGTCTTTAAAAACTGGAAAGGGTTTTTTACACCAAGATTTCCTAAAAAAAGGTGAAGAGAGAATGAATGTTTTAGCTGGTTCTTACTTTAAGGAATATTTTCAAGTGGGGGATACAATTAATGATCGATATACGATTATTGGTTTTTTACCAGAAAATAAATTCATTGTAAATAATAATTCCACGAATACATATTTGAAGTTGGATAAAGCAATGATATTGCCTATGCCATCGGAAAGGTATGAAGAACATGAATCAATGTTTTTAAGGTTACATCAAAGCACCGTATTAACTCTACGAAAAGGTGCAGATATAAAGAAATTACAAGAGACAATTCAACTTAAAGGAAACGACGTTACGTTATATCTAAAAAATTTAGGGGAAGAAATAAATAAAGATGTTACTGTTAATAGCTATTCTGAAATCCCACAACTTATAGTAGGAATTCTATTTATTTTATTTTCAATAGCGGGAATTGTTGTAACCACCATAATCTCAATTATGATGAGGAAAAGGGAATTTGGTATAAAATTGGTTCTTGGAGACAGTAAAATTGGAATTTTTATTCAAATTGTTTTAGAAAACACTTTTGTTGGAATAGCTGGCATGGGGATGTCGCTAGCATACTTTTTATTTAGATATGGGGCTCTTCTACAAACAGCAAAAGACTTAAATGTGGCGTCTGTATTAGACTTTAAATTAAATCTGCCTATATTATTTTTAGTATTTCTATTCTTACTACTAATTATTATTGTTTCAAATTTCATTGTCTTCTTGTTTATTAGAAACCTTGAACCTAAAACATTAATAGGAGGGATGGAATAATGAGTTTAATTGAGCTAAAAGATATTAAAAAGGTGTATAGTAACAAAAATCACAAAACGTTCGCTTTAAACGGTATAAACTTAACGATAAAAAAGGGCGAAATTATAGCGGTAATGGGTCGATCAGGTTCAGGAAAAAGTACACTATTAAATGTTATAGGGTTAATTGATATGCCGAATGATGGGGAATATACTTTAAATGGAAAAACATTAAGTGAAATTAGAGCAAATAAAGTTCATAAAACAAGAAATGAAATGATTGGATTTATTTTTCAATATTTTGCGTTGTTAAAAGAACATAGTGTACTGGATAATGTAGCACTACCACTAACGTATAGAAAGCTAAAGAAACGTGAAAGAGAAAATAAGGCGAAGTTCTATTTAGAAAAAGTAGGTTTAAAAGAACATATGCATAAAACACCAGACGAGTTATCAGGTGGACAACAGCAGCGGGTAGCTATCGCAAGAGCGTTAGTGGGCGAACCAGAAATAATTTTGGCTGATGAACCGACTGGGAATTTAGATAGGAAGACCGGAGAAGAAATTATGAATCTGCTATTACAACTAAATGAAGAAGGAAGAACGATTATTATTGTAACGCATGATATTGAAGTAGCGAATCAGTGTAATAGAATAATTGAGTTAGTTGATGGGGAAGTTGTGCGGAGTTAAAGAATGAGAGTTAATAATTATTTATTATTTAAGAAACCATGCTGATTAACTTTTCAAAATGGTTTCTTTTTATTTTATAGAATTAAAATTGTAGTAAAAAGCTACATCCCACCCGTAACTTTTCAGAGCAAAAAATCGTTTAACAAAAGAAAGGATTTTCAATCACGAATGGGGGGAGAAACATGAAGATTTTAATTCTAGGTGGTACACGTTTTTTAGGAAGAGCTTTCGTAGAAGAAGCTTTAAAAAGAGGACATGAAGTTACATTATTTAATCGCGGAACGAATAAAGAAGTTTTTCCTGAAGTAGAGCAGTTAATCGGTGACAGAAATGATGATGTTTCAAGTTTAGAAAATCGAAAATGGGATTTGGTCATAGATACGTGTGGATTTTCTCCTCATCACATTAGGAATGTAGGAGAAGTACTTAAAGATAATATAAAGCATTATACATTCATCTCAAGCCTTTCCGTATATAAAGATTGGATTCCGTATCACATAAAAGAAGATTATAAATTACTACCTGAACCACCAAGTGATAAGGTAAAAGCTGTAGAGAATGGTGAAATATCTCCTTATGAGTATTACGGTGCGCTTAAAGTATTATGTGAAAAAGAAGCAGAGAATTATTGGCCGGGGCGTGTTTTACATGTAAGAGCAGGACTTCTTTCAGGGATGTTTGATTATACAGATCGGCTTCCATACTGGATTGGGCGTGTAGTAAAGGGAGGAGAAGTGCTAGTTCCAGGAAGAAAAGACCGTCCAGTGCAGATAGTTGATATAAAAGACGTGGCAAACTGGGGACTAAACATGGCAGAAACCAATAAAGCAGGTACATTCAATGTTACAGGTCCAAATTATGAATTGACGATGGAAGAGCTATTAAATACGTGTAAAAAGGGTACGAATAGTGATGCTGAATTCGTTTGGGTTGATGAATCGTTTATGAATGAGAATAAAGTACAGCCATGGACGGAAATGCCATTATGGCTTCCCGAAGCTTTTTCATTAGAAGGTGAAACAGATCCGTGGAAAGGTGGATTCTCTATTAATATAGAGGGCGCAGTTAAAGAGGGTCTTACTTTTAGAAGTTTAGAAGATACTGTTACAGACGTGTATGAGTGGATGAAAGAAACGAAACATAGGGAATTAAAGGCAGGTATTTCAATTGAAAGAGAAAAGGAGCTGTTAGATAAGTGGAATGAAACAAAGAGAGTGTAAATAAGGATTCTATGAAAACAGGACTCTGTCTATTGGTTAAACAGAGTCCTAATATTTATCTACCATTCAATTGGTTCTTCCCCATATATTTCCCATAACTTAGGAAACATCTTTTTCAAACCGTCTTCGTCATCTTCATTCCAGTCAAACTCGATATCTATATCGTCGAATTTTTCATTAGATAAGACATGATAAAGTGTAAAGTAAGTATCATTTTCATCCCCGTTTTTTTCTGCATATACAGTGTATCCAAAGTATAATGAAAGTTCTTCAATATTTGGTACGTCATACTCACTCAAATTTTCTAATACAGGAATTAACCGTTCTGGATCTTCAATACACGCTTCGTATGTTTCTTTTCCTTGATATAATAACCACCCGCGGAAGTAATCAAAACTATCATCCGAACAACCGCCCATAATTATATAAGCAGCCGCCCATAAGTGAGACGTATAGGAAGCTTTTAAAATATGGTGCATATGTGTGTCAAAAGCTACAATTTCATGTACTGTACGTTTAGCAAGGTGAGAAATGAGCCATTCTATTTGTTCTTCTTGGTCTTCGCCTTTCGTTTTTGCACGAGCGATTATCTCCCAAAATTCTTCTTCTGTTATCGTTTTTTCTTTTATGTAATCTTCCCCTAGAATAGGGTCGGTATATCCTTTTTTTCGTTTGGAAGCGATTAGTTTGTTAGCTTCTTTTATGCATTCTTCTTCTGTTTCAAATTCTTTCGCTTTCACACTACCAGCTGTGCCAATTTTTCCGTAAAACACAACGTAGTCTCTATCTTTCACAACGATTTTCCAAAACTTATTTGATTTCTCAGTTTGCTGGATTAATAACGTTTCTATTCGTACCCCCATATTGCTTTTCTAGTATGCATTGTGATTGTAACATATGTATAAATACCTGTAATGACGAAAAGGTAAGTGTAGTTTTCGGAAAGTTCGAAAATCATTGAATGCAATAGAAAAATTTAGTAATCTTATTTGTACAGCACATACATAATAGTTTTGTAATGATTTGATATTTAAATAATATATAGGGGGCATTCAGGATGGATCTTACGTTTAAAGTAGAAGAAACATGTTTTAATTACCGAGTCGGAGCAATTTGTAAATATGATAATAAAATACTTATCCTTCAAGATGAAGGTGAAGAGTATTGGTACGTACCAGGCGGAAGAGTGAAAATGCTAGAAAATAGTGAAGATGCGTTAAAACGAGAGCTTGCAGAAGAACTAGGCGTACCTATTGAAGTGAAGAGATTAATATGGTCAGTAGAAAACTTCTTTACACTTTCTGAGCGAAAGTTTCATGAGATTAGTTTTTATTATGAAGTAGAATTGCATGAATTACCTGCAAATGGGGCGGATCAATATATTCTTGAAGAAGAAGGTAGAAAATATTTATTTAAGTGGGTGCCGGTAGAAGAGTTAGATGCATATAACTTACAGCCAGCGTTTATAAAAGATAAAGTAAAGGATGTATCAGTTCATACAGAACATATCGTGTTACAAAAGTAAGCGTGCTTGGAGGGGAAAACGGTGAAGGGGACTAAAAAAGAGATACATATAGATGATAAAGTCATTCGTTACACACATATCGAAAAAGGTTCTAATACAATTTGTTTTATGTTCTCAGGTTCAGGCTACAATTATGACAAGCCGTTATTTTATTATGCAACGATGCTTATGCTTGAAAATAAAATAGATGTAGTTCATATTCATTATTCCTATGATGGACAGTTAATGGAAAAACCAATGGAAGAAGTAACGAAAGTAATGATGGATGATATTAATCCTATCATTAATGAAGTGCTAAGAAATGGACAATACAACGATTCGATGTTTTTAGGAAAATCACTCGGAACAATCCCGATTGCGAATGATTTAATGAAGAGAGAAGAATACTTACAGTCAAAAATGATATTACTTACACCTTTATTGACGTTTGATTCGATTTTTGATTCGATCTTACATAGTCATCACGACGGGCTTTTAGTAATTGGAGATAAAGATCATCAATATAATGCAAATCAAATAAATCAGTTACATAAAACGAATTTACAGATTGAAGTTGTCAAAAACGCTAACCATTCTGTAAATGTTGGAGAATTTGAAACCGAGAATTCGATCGAAGCGATAGCAAAAATAATAGAAAAACTTAAAGAAGTTGTTAGGAAAAACTAACCTATCAATACATGCAAAAAGAGGTGCGAATGGCACCTCTTTTTTATTTAATAAGCCTTCAAAACATGAAGCAAATAATCTTTCCGATTTAGCGGATTAAAGTCAACACGTTTTCGAGTAGGGAAGGGAGCTGTAAGCTTTGTGAAACCAGTTGGCTTTGTTATAAAGATACCTTCTCCTTCAGTAAATGAATGGAGCAGTCGTTTGAAATTTTCTGTTTTTGCAACAGGTAATGATCCTGTTAAATGGTAAGAGTCATTATAGAATATAGGCTCTGCAAAAGTTGCTGGGATGGCAGCTAGTTTATACATTGTGGTACTAATTGCGTGCTCTGGTACAGTTAATTCAAATTCGTTTAATGGCTCATATACACATGTTTCAGCCCGTTTCAAAGCATCCATTAATACGAGCGGTGTTAAGTTTCTAAAGTCACTCGCTGTTGTAACAGGGCTAGCATAACCAGTATGTGTTAACGTGACGATAATGTCAGTAACTTCCCATCCAAATAAACCTTGTTTTAACGTTTGAAATACTGTATCTTCAATCGCTTTATGAAATGCTAAAGGTAGTGATCCAAGTTCAACGTCTAAGTTATACGTTATGCCAGAGTTAAGTTCACCCCGTTCAACTTTGAAGCCGATTGTTGCGTAAAAAGGATTTTCTTTTTCACCCATTACTTCAACGCTATTCCCTAAGTCAATTGGTTTTTCAATACATACAACTCGCGTGTTTGAAAAGGTAACTTGTAGACGGTATTTTTCATAAAGTGTTGTTTCAATAACTTCTTTTTGCACTTCACCGAAAAGGCGAATGTATAGTTCATTGTGAACATTGTCTTTCCACACTTTAATGAGCGGATCTTCTTCGCATAGCTCCATAAGTGCAGCGTATAGATCATGAATTCGCTCTTTAGGTACTGCTTCAATAGCAGCTTCCATTTGTGGTTCGGCAAAGTGAATATCTTTTATATAATCCGTCCGTTCACCGATAATATCACCAATTTTAATATTCGTAAGTCCCCATACTTTGCAAAACTCTCCGCTTTGAACAGTAGAAGATTGAACGGCATCTCCATTATGAAACATGCACATTTTTTTAATCTTTTCCTTATGTGGTAGAGACTCTCCACGCTGTATATCAACATATTTTCTAACGTGTAAACTACCTGAAAAAACTCTTACGTAAGCAATCTTTTCGCCAGAAGATTCACGTTCAATTTTAAAAACAACACCGGATAATGTTTCATCTTGTGCCGATTTAGTAGCTGGAATTAAGGATGAAATATTTTTAAGTAATTCAGTTACTCCTATACCTGTCATTGCTGAACCGAAAAAGATTGGGTACACATTTGCTTGCTGTATTTGCTTTTCGAGTTCTTTTCTTAATAGTGCATCCGGTATTATTTCGTTATTTACATATGACTCAAGCAATGATTCGTTAAATGGTGCTAATCGTTCAATACAATCGTCATAGGATTTATATTCAATAATCCGTACTTCCTTTGTACCTTCGTTTTCTACAGAGTAGAAGGGGCATGCTTCATTTGAAAGAAGCTCTTTTATTTGTTTCACAACTTTTTCAGTATTTGCGCCACTACGGTCTATTTTATTAACAAATAATATAGTAGGTATGTTTAATTTCTGTAATATCCGCATTAAAATCTTCGTTTGTGCTTGCACACCTTCAACGGCAGATATAACTAAAATGGCACCGTCTAAAACACGGAATGATCGCTCCACTTCAGCGATAAAATCAGCATGTCCAGGTGTATCAATGACATTTACTTTTAAATCATCAATAAAGAAAGAAACGACAGATGCTTTAATCGTAATTCCGCGTTGTCTTTCTAATTCCATTGAGTCAGTTTGCGTATTGCCACTATCTACTCGGCCAACTTCTTTAATCACATTCGTTTCATAAAGAATACGCTCAGTCAAACTCGTCTTGCCAGCATCTACGTGCGCGACAATCCCTATATTTATTGTTGTCATATATGAATATCCTCATTTCATTTTCCATTTTTAATTCCTCATTTTTATTTGTGTATTGCCGCATTACAATCACTCTCCAGTCATTTAAATTATTACTATTATAATGTAATTTACATTTTTTGTAACGCTACAAAACGCCTTAATTTGGAAAAAATAAAAAGAAAACAAAATGCTTGCATTCTAAATCGATATAGATTATATTAATTGACATATCAACTATTGATACATCAAACATTTTTGATTTGGATGTAAAGGAGGGGTAATTTGACAAGTTCATGCTCAAAAGAAGCAATAATTTTATATAAATTACACTTCCTCAATAAAGAAGTAAGTTCGAAGTTTGAAGGGTGTACGGGTATGAGTCAATCTAGACTAGAGCTTATACTTCAGTTATATGAAGTAGATGAAATTAGTCAAAAAGCACTTCAGCAAGAAGTGAATATTGATAATGCCGCGATTACGAGGCATTTAAAACAGCTGGAAGCAAATGGAATGATTACAAGACGTAAAAATCCAGATGATAACAGAATTACGTTAGTTTCTCTTACAGAAGAGGGACGAAATAAAATTCAAGTGTATCAAGAGGAAAAAGAGCGTTTCGCAACATCTGCATTTAAAGGATTAAGTGAAGAAGAACGCGATAATCTTTTAACAATGCTAGACCGCATTCAAGAAAACATAAAAGAATTATAAAAAAGGGAGAATACAACTATGACTAATTCAGTAAAAACAAATGATTTTAACGAAATTTTAACAGGACGTCGTTCAATTCGTAAGTACGATCCTTCAGTGAAAATTAGCAAAGAAGAAATGACAGAAATTCTTACAGAGGCAACACTTGCACCATCTTCAGTAAACATGCAACCATGGAGATTCTTAGTTATTGAAAGTGACGAAGCAAAAGCAACACTGGCGCCACTTGCGAAATTTAATCAATCTCAAGTAGAAACATCTTCAGCAATGATCGCTGTATTTGGTGATTTAAATAACTTTGATAATGCAGAAGAAATTTACGGTACAGCAGTTGAGCGCGGACTTATGCCAGCTGAAGTAAAAGAAGACCAAATGAAAAAACTTTCAGGTTACTTCTCAATGGTTACACCAGAAGTAATGAAAGATACTGTACTAATTGACGGTGGTCTTGTAGCAATGCAATTTATGTTAGCAGCACGTGCTCACGGCTATGATACTTGCCCAATTGGTGGATTTGAAAAAGACCAAATCGCAGAAGCTTTCGGATTAGACAAAGAGCGTCACGTACCAGTTATGTTAATTTCAATCGGAAAAGCTGCTGACAGTGGTTATCCATCAGTACGTCTTCCAGTTGAAAAAGTTGCTGAGTGGAAGTAATTTTATAAAAAAAACAGAAATAAGTGAGATATGAGAGGGGAAACACCATGATTATTATTCACGCAATATTTCAAGTAGATCCAGCAAAACAACAATCGTTTTTAGAAGAAATTCAGCCATTACTTCATGGTTCAAGAGAAGAAAGTGGAAATGTATCTTACGATTTATATAAAGATACTGAAAAAGAAAGTGTTTATACGATGGTAGAAGTATGGAAAGATGAAGCAGCAGTTGCGAGTCATAATACGAGTGAACACTTCACATCTTTCGTTAGTAAAGCATCACAGTTTTTAAATGCTCCGCTTGATATAAAAGCTTATAATGGAACGTTAGTAAAATAATATGGTTATAGAAGATGACTTTGGCGTATGCTGAGGTCATCTTTTTTATTTTGATAGGAATATATTTACTTCTAACGTGATGTGTTATAATTTGGAAAATAAATATTCTTAATTTTAAAAATATTTTAAGGGTGGAAGTGAAATATATGAACATATTAAAGAAAATCACTAACAATATTTCAAAGGTCATTATAGGGAAAAATGAATCGATTGAACTAGCAGCTATAGCTCTTATAGCAAGAGGACATATTTTATTAGAAGATGTACCTGGGACGGGGAAAACAACATTAGCGAAAAGTTTGGCTAAAAGTGTGGACGCTAAGTTCCAAAGAATTCAATTTACAGCTGATACTTTGCCTGGAGATGTTATTGGACTCGAATATTTTGATGTGAAGGAATCGGATTTTAAAACGAGGTTAGGGCCTATTTTTGCAAATATAGTATTAGTAGATGAAATTAATCGAGCTGTACCGAGAACACAATCTTCGTTACTTGAAGTTATGGAAGAACGTACTGTTACAATTGCGAAGCAGACACATTCTTTACCAGAACCTTTTTTAGTTATTGCAACGCAAAATCCTCTTGAATCGGCTGGTACATTTCCTTTACCTGATGCTCAATTAGACCGATTTTTACTTACTATACGCCAAGGTTACCCTACGAGAGAAGCGGAAAAGGAAATGATGAATCGGTTCCAAACGAATGATCCATTAGAAACGCTGCATTCTATTATTTCGAGTGAAGAAATAATAAATATACAAAAACGTGCAAGGGAAGTGTTAGTAGGGAGTGATGTGCAAGATTATCTTCTTGAAATCATTGAAGCAACTCGTAAGCATGAGCTAATTGAAATTGGTGTAAGTCCTCGGGGCACATTGGCATTTATGAGAGCGATTCAAGCACGAGCGATATTAAATGAAAGAGATTATTGTACGCCAGATGATATAAAACTACTAGCTGCATCCGTTTGTGCTCATCGGTTAACGTTAACGATTGAAGGTGAGATGAAAACGACGAAAGAACAAATTATGAAAGAAATTCTTCATACGATTAGTGTGCCAGTGGAGAATGTACGATGAATCAACAGCTTGTGTATACACCGTTAGCGGAGCCTTTCGTAATAGGAGTTATGTCAGTTGTAGCCGTTATTTTATGTGTATTTTCAAGTAATCTACTCATATTATCTCTCGTATTTTTGTATTTAATTTTAATAGGCGCTACACATATATATATTCGGAAAGTATCTCGCGTTAACTGGAAATACAATCAAGGTAATTCGAACGTTTTTATAGGTGAAATAAATATGTGCAAATTGAAAATTTCAAACAAGTCGATATTTCCTATTTTCAATATCGTATTTCGATTTAAATGTGAAAACAAGCTAACTTGGAATCATGATGAACTAAACAAAAATCATAGTACAGGTTCAAATTATTATTTGAATTTCAATATAAAAGGAGGAGAGGCAGTTTCATTTGATTTGCAAGCTGTAGCTTTAAAAAGAGGAATCGCGAAATGGGAAGAAGTTGAAATTGTTATTACTGATCCCTTTGGATTCATAACGAAACATATAACATATAAACAAGTTGATACGCCGTCCTATTTAGTTTTACCAGCCGTTCCGAAAATACAAGTTCCTGAATTACAAGAATGGTCACGCGGATTTCGAAAAGCGATGTCTTCTCCGCTATATGATGAAACGAAAGTAATGGGAGTGAAGTCTTATGAAAATGAAGATTTTCGTTCTATCCATTGGGGTGCAACAGCAAAAACAGGGATGATAACTGCGAAAAAATACGAACGAACACAATCTGATAAATATGCGATTTATCTCAATTTACAAAATAAAAGTGGCGTTTCTTTACGAAATGATATTGAAGAGCTTATTGAATTAACGGCAGGCATATGCAAACAACTGCTCATGCAAGATTGTTCATTTGAGTTATGGATTAACAGTGTGAAAGGTAACGGATTGTTACATGTAAAGAACGGGGATAATCGGAAACATTTGCAAAATGTATTAAAGGTACTTGCCTCAATATCGGATCAAGATACGCCTGTATCATCTTCTTATTTTTATACAGCAGGATTTCGTCGTAAGGAATTGGATGCAGTTCCTTTAATTCTTGGTACTTCACCTAGGGAATACAGTAGAACGAATAAATGGATTGTAATTAAAGAATAAGAAGGGATTCATGTCATGTTGAATAAAAAGCGGCATATGAAAGTGAAGTTTTGGAGTGTAAGAGCTTTAATCATACTATTCTTTGCGGTTAGTGCGATAACGTTATCACAAGGTGTTGTGCATGTACAAGACATAGTAAAAGAGCGTTTTTTTAGTGAAAAGAAATCTGAAAAAATTTATAAGGAAACAATAAACAATGAAAATAATGAAGATTATGGCACACCTTTGGAAAAGACAAAAGTAGGAGATAAAGGGATAAGAACAAAAACGGATAGTAAAATGCCAGCTTTCGAAAGGAAAAGTTCATGGGGGGATGTATTTTCTGTGCTCTCAAGCTCATGGATCAGTATAGCTTTTTATGTGATTATTGTAATGTCAATTATATATTCCATCTACAAGTACATTAGGAAAAGGTTGACGAAAACTGAAATAATACAGGAGAAAGAATCGGTCACAAAGCAAACTGTGGTAAGAACCACAAAGGATGAAAAAGTCATTGATCAGTCAGAAAAGTCATTGCCTGCAGATACGATAAGGAAAAAGTTAGTTGAATGGGAAAGAACTTTACCATTTCACGAACAGCGAAGGCCCTATGAAACGATGCAACAATGGCTGAAAAGAATTTGTAGAACGATAGACATTATTCCAATATACGAGTCTGTCCGATATGGTGAAAAGACGTATACGGAGTTAGATATTAAGAAGACTATGCGGTGGATAGAGCGGGATGGAAAAGGGGGACATGAATAGCAGAATATGCTATATCAAAATAAAAAAGATGGCTGAGTTAATCTAAATATAAAAATTATATAAGTAAATAAAATTAGCTGCAAATTAATTTTATTTACTTATATTTAATTGCATGTTAATGTATACTTAATTTTTTAATATCTCTACCAATGGAAAAAGAATATACAAGCTATATGGAACTCTTTGTAGAGTATTGCTTCTTTAATTGTTCATGAGTGTATCTTTGTTTTATTAATATAGAATGAAAAAAGGATGCATTAGAGCTAAACGATTAATGGGTAGCATGTTAATAAAAAATTACATGAGTTTAGTAAAAACTTATAATTTATTTTTAAGGGTGTGAAAATATAATGAAACCGGTATTGAAAAGCATACTTATTTCCTTTGCTTTTTCTGCAGTAGGGATGTGTTGGTTGCTGTTCATGTTATTTAGAGGAGGCGGAGACTGGTTATTGTCTTGGATAGGGGTATTAATGGCATATTTATCTTTATACACTTTAATAGATTTATATTGTAAAAATACATACGAAAAAACATTAAATATAGTGCTTATAAAATCAACAGTTACTACCTTTAGTTTTGGAGTATTAGGAATCATATTTGGTATAATACACGAGCTATTAACACCATGGAGTCTCAGTTTAATGGTTTGGTATTGGCTGCTAACTCTACTTTTATTTTTAACGACCATAATATTATTAGCTATTTTAGTATTTGTAAATCGTAAAGATCAAAATTTCCCCGGGGTATATAGATTACTTATACTTCTAAGTTTACTTCTTACGTTAGGACCAGTATTGTGGCCACTATTTCTTACTATTCTTGGAAATGGTATGAATGCTAGTGCAGGATGGTAAAAGTGGATATAGATTAGTAGTTTAAAGAAGTGAATGAAATAAAAAGTTGATATAGGGTTTTAAGTATGTAAGAGAACGTGTTTTGATAAATTGAAAACACGTTCTTTTTTTATTGTTAATCTTAATATGCACTCCTGAAATTTATAAGATAATTCGATTGGGAAAAAGATATGTTACTGGAACAAACATATATGTACCTTTGAAACGAACACAATTAATGAATCATCTTAAAAATAATAAAGACGAGGTGAAATGAAAATAAGGGCAGTTAAGTCGCTGTCCTTATTTTATATGCCCTTTTTATTTTCATGCATAGCTCTTTCTCAGTTTATCGTATCAAAATCTGAACGTAAGTATTTCGTAAGGAATGGATAAGAAAAAAGAGAGTTTTATCATATAGGATTAAAGTATAACTTGAATTAATCCGATATTAATAGAGGAGAGGGAGCCTTATGAAAAAATGTAATTCAATTAAGTTAGCAAGTTTGGCAGTTTTATTAGCGGGTACTACTCTATTCACACCAGGTTTTACTGTGAAAGCAGAGTCTGTTCAAAATTTATCTAGTCCGTCACAATCACATGATCAAAAGAATCGGAATGGTTGGAAACAAGTAATGCAGGAAACAGTACAGCTTGGAACCCCAGGAATATTAGCGAAGACGTCTAACAATGGAAAGATTAGTAGTTATACTGCTGGCGTCGCGGATTTAAGTACAAAGCAACCGATAAAATCAGAATATCGCTTTCGGATTGGTAGTGTGACCAAGACTTTTACAGCTACGACTGTACTTCAATTAGTAGGAGAAAATCGCATACAACTAGACGATCCAATTGAAAAGTGGCTACCGGGCCTCATTCAAGGAAATGGGTATGATGGCAATCAAATTACGATACGTCAACTTTTAAATCATACGAGTGGTATAGCTGAATATTTAAAGTCAAAAGACGCTGACATAATGAATTCGAAAAAAACGTATACAGCAGAAGAAATAGTGAAAATAGGACTTTCTCTACCTCCAGATTTTTCACCAGGTAAGGGATGGTTGTATTCAAACACAGGATACGTCATATTGGGAATGCTTATTGAAAAAATAACTGGAAATAGTTATGCGGAAGAAATTGAAAAGCGAATTATTGAGCCTTTGGATCTGTCAAATACGTTTTTACCAGGGAATTCACCCGTAATTCCAGGTAAGAATCATGCTCGTGGGTATATGAAAATTGATGAAACAAGTGAGTTGAAAGACATGACGTATTATAATCCGAGTTTAGCTAATTCAGCTGGAGATATGATTTCTAATGCGGACGATCTAAATAAATTCTTTTCATTTTTACTTGGTGGTAAGTTACTGAAAGAACGTGAGCTAAAAGAAATGCTTACTACAGTTCCTATAGAAGGAAAAGGTGTTGGTGATGGATATGGCCTTGGGATCTATGAGACTAAACTTCCAAACGGTGTTTCAGTTTGGGGTCACGGAGGGGCAATTCCTGGATTTACAACTTTTGTTGGCGGAGTAATGGGAGGCAAACATACATTAGCTGCCAATATTAACTCTTTAGGTGCGATGGATGTTTTTACACAGTTTAATAAAATGATGCAAATTGAATTTAAGAAATAGATGAAAAGAAAGCGAATGGAATACTGCTTTAGTTGTAAATAAAAGAGATGCTTTTTAATTTCGCAAATAAGGGCAGTATTAGCATTCATGGTATGGCAGCAATCAAGTATATGTAGAACATAAATACGGATACAAGTGTAATTCAATCTTATAGTCTAGTATAAAAAAGATGTCAGTTGCATGATATCTTTTTTATTTTGGATCAAAGAGATATATTATGAATTTTGAAAATTGTTATTTTTGTAATTATTCCATATAATAAAGGGTATAGGGGATATACAGGGGAGTTATGAATGGATAATACTTTAGTTAGTTAATTATTTTTATTTTAATAAATAAAAGTAAATTGATGTGGAGTGAAATACATTGGGACAAAATCAGTTTAGATGGAGTAACACACAATTACGAGAGCATGTTGAAGTAATAGATGGCACAAGAAGCCCGCACATTTTATTCAAGAATGCAACATATTTAAATTCCTATATGCGCGAGTGGGTGCAAGCAAATATTTGGATCTATGATGACCGCATTATATATGTAGGAGAAAAACTACCAGAGCAACTACATGAATGTGAAGTGATTGATTGTGATGGAAAGTATGTAGTTCCTAGTTACATTGAACCGCATGCACATCCATATCAATTGTATAATCCAGAAACTTTAGCAAATCATGCGATGCAATTTGGGACAACGACGTTTATTAATGATAATTTAACTTTATTTTTTACCTTACAACGTGAAGATGCATTTCGTGTATTAGATGAATTTGAAAAGATTCCAGCAAGTATGTATTGGTGGTGTCGTTTTGATGGACAAACTGAATTGCAAAACGGGGAATCTTTATTTAATCGTGAAGAAATAATAGAGTGGCTAAAGCATAAAGCGGTTCTTCAAGGCGGCGAGCTAACGGCGTGGCCAAAGTTATTACATGGCGATGATGAAATGTTACATTGGGTGCAGGAAACGAAACGATTACATAAAAAGGTGGAAGGGCATTTCCCAGGAGCATCTGAAACGACTTTAGCGAAGTTAAAACTGTTAGGTACAGATTGTGATCATGAAGCGATGACGGGGCAGGAAGCATTAACACGTCTTATGCAAGGTTACACCGTTTCTCTTAGAAACTCTTCTATCCGTCCAGATTTAGAAGTTTTACTGAAAGAATTGCTGGAATTAGGTGTCAAGCACTTTGATAGATTCATGTTTACAACAGATGGTTCACATCCGTCATTTTATGAAAACGGAATGACGAATAGGATGATAGAAATCGCGATAAAGCAAGGAATACCAGTAATTGATGCCTATAATATGGCAAGCTATAACATTGCTCGTTATTATAATATGGAGCATTTACACGGCGCGATCGCGACAGGAAGAATTGCAAATATTAATATTTTGGAAAGTAAAGAAAACCCGATTCCAATAAGTGTAATTGCAAAGGGTAAGTGGATGAAGCGTGACGGAATAAACAAAAATGCATCATTACATATAGACTGGAGTAAATTCAAAGTAACTCCATTATCATTAGACTGGTCTTTAAAGAAAGAAGATATGATTTTTTCTGAAACAACAGGTATAAAATTATTAAATGATGTTATTTCAAAACCATATGTAACTGAAATCGACTTAAACGGTGAGGAACTTTCTCTAGATCATGATGAGTGTTTCCTTATGATGATTGCTCGTGATGGTACTTGGCGAGTGAATACAGTTGTAAAAGGCTTTGCAAATAAATTAGGAGGCCTTGTTAGCTCATATTCCGGTACAGGTGACATCATCCTCATTGGAAAGAGTAAAGAAGATATGCTTACAGCTTTTCATAGGGTAAAAGAGCTTGGCGGGGGAATGGTAATAGTTGAAAAGAATGAAGTATTACACGAAATAGCATTACCATTGCTCGGGATTATGTCTAATTTAAAAATGAGTGAATTAATACAGGAAGAAAAACAGATGGTGAAATTATTGCAAGAGCGTGGCTACGCGTATGACGATCCGGCATTTACGATTTTATTCTTTTCTGCGACGCACTTGCCTTTTATACGAGTAACGCCTATAGGATTATATGATGTGAAAAGTAGTAAGGTACTTGCTTCGCCGATGAAACTGATAAATCAATATTAAAAGGAAAGGTCCTATAAAAAGTCTATTTTATAGGACCTTTCTCATTCTTAGCATAAGAATATCCTAAGCCTCAAATAATATAGTATCTAAATCATTTGAGGTGATACTTAAATATGAAAAAACTATTGTATGTTTTAAGTGTATTTATTTTGTGCGTATCTATACAGCATGTGGTACATTCTCAGTCAAATGCACCAAGGTTATCTTCGGATTGTCTGGAAGAAAGTAAAATTCGTGATGAAAAGTATGTGAAAAACATTATGAATGACATTATATCTACATTTGATTTAAAGATTGATGAAAATAGTTTTTGGGAAATTAGTAAAAGAGACCTAGAGGCTGCGCATTTGATGTATGGTGGAAGGGAAAATGATTCTTATTATAATTCGCTAACTAAAGTTTATGATAGTGGTGGATATAGAGGAGAGCCTAGATTATTTGTGAAGGCGCAAGAAGCATTTTTACTTTATAAAGAAATTGACGATACTAATGTAATGAAACGCTTAAACCTTGAAAAAGGGGAATGGATTGTTACCGAAACGAAAAAGAAGCAAGGGAAAATCGTGGAATACAGACCATTACAATGTGAAAAAGATTATCTGGAAAAAAGAAATGAGTACCATAATATGAAATGAGATAACGAAAATCTTGAAGGGGAAAGATTTCGTTAATAAATGTACATTGGTCGATAGAAATCACGAGTAAGTTCGCAAAAAAACGTCATTTTAATCATTAAAAATGACGTTTTTTATATTCTTAAAGCCTTTGCATCGTACTCTCAATCCTCTTTGCCAAATCAGCTGACACTTCATGGAAATACCCTAAAACTACCTTTCTTATATCATCGGAGATAACTTTCAAATCACTAGCTAAGTTTTCGGCAAGATGTTCTTTTTCTATCGGTTGTAACTTCGCATAAAATTCACCAGGCTGCCCAAAGTCGTCTTTCTTAGTTATAGAAGCTCTTTCAAGTTTTCCTTCAACGTATCTTCCGTCACCGCTAGTTGTTTGATTAGCAGGTGTCCAATTTTGCTGTTGGTTGATCGCTATTTTACGAAATTCAGGTCCAATTCTTCTTCTTTGAGAATCACTATAAATGTTAGCACGACCTTGTAGCATTTTATCATCTGATAGTTCTGCACCGTCTAGTAAATTAGAAGGGGAGAAAGCGACTTTTTCTACTTGTTCTTTATAGTTTTCAGGATTTTTATTTAATACCATTTTGCCTACTGGTATAAGAGGATACTCCTTTTCATCCCATACTTTTGTATCATCTAAAGGGTCATAAGAAAGGTGTGTTTCATCTTTAGGATCCATGAGCTGGACATATAAACCATATTCCACTGCTTTACCAGCCTCAATTGCATCGTATAAATCTTTCCCGCTATAATCAGGGTTTTCGGCAGCTAGTTTATTTGCTTCCTCACTAGTAATGAATTGCACACCTTCAAATGGATACCAATGATACTTTACGTACTTTCGATAACCGTGAGCATTTCTCCAAACATATGTATTTACACTATGTCCTGGAATGTGGCGAAGACTTTTTGCCGTACCAGCATCAGAGTATAAACGGACAACAAAATGAATGGATTCGGGTGCTCTAGCGACAAAACTCCAAAATCTATCAGGGTCTATTAAGTTATTTTTAGGTGAAGGCAACAACGCATTAATAGTTTCAGGGAAACGCATCGGATCACGAACAGAAAAGACAGGAAGGTGATTACATAAAAGATCAAATACGCCTTCTTTTGTATAAAATTTTGTAGCAAAACCGCGTACATTTCTAGCAGTATCAGGTGTTCCTTTCGTACTAACCGCTAATGAAAATCGCACCATAACAGGAATTTTCTCATTAGAATTTTGTAAAAAGCTTAGTTTTGTATGTTCAGACATCGGATATATCGTTTGAAAATAACCGAATGCACCAAATCCTTTTGCATGAACAGGTCTTTCTAAAATTTTTTCATGGATAAATTCTTGTAACGCCTCGTGCAGTACATTATCTTGCTTTAAAATAGGTCCACGTGAACCAACTGTTTGAGAGTGAAGTATAGCTGGTTCAGTAAGTTCTCGATTGCTATTAAAGTATTCTCCTAATAAAGACTCCTTCTGTTTATCATGTTTTTCATTCATCGACATAGCCTCCAAAATTTTTTCGTTGATTGTTACTAAATATGATTCTTTAGCCTCAATTATGTATTACATACGAAGTTCAAATTTATAACATACCGCTAGATGAAAAAAACGCACATATAGTGGACCTGTTGAAATAGAAGAAATTATGAAAAAATGAATATCGGAAAGAGAAATAACACGTTTTAGAAAACCACAATTAAAATTTCAATCTTAAAAATGAATTTATACATGATTTTATAGAGAATGAACATAAATAAACAGGGAAAATAACTAGGAGGAATTTAAAATGTCGGATTGGTTTCAATTAGATAAAGAATATATGATGCCTACGTATTGTCGTACGAAGGTTGCGATAGAAAGAGGAGAAGGGTGCAAGCTTTATGATGTGGATGGTAAAGAGTATGTAGATTTATTTTCTGGTGTCGGAGTGAACGTATTAGGGTATAATCACCCGAAAATCGTGCAAACGACAATGGAACAAGTTACGAAATCTCTGCATCTCCCATTTCATTTTTTAAACCCAGTTGCGATTGAGTATGCAAAGAAATTAGTTGATTGCTCTTTAAAAAATGGAAAAGTCTTTTTTACAAACTCTGGTACGGAAGCGACAGAAACAACGTTGAAATTAATTGATAAATATAGAGCGAATACGCATGAGGAACGTGAAGGAATCGTAGTGCTGAAGAATAGCTTCCACGGGCGTACGTTAGGGGCACTTCATTTTACGAGACAAGAAAGTGTATATCAAAATTTCCCTAAAACATCGATTCCTGTATATGAAGTAGAGCGCGAGAATATAGAGCAATTAGAAGAAACAATTGTTAAAGAAAATCCAATTGCGATTATGCTAGAGCCTGTATTAGGTAGCGGGGGGATATACCCTTTATCGGGTGAATATTTACATGGTGTTCAAAACTTATGTGATAAATATAATGTCATTCTTATCGTTGATGAAGTTCAAAGTGGTATGGGGAGAACTGGTAAACTATTTGCTTATCAAAATTTCAATATTACACCGGATATTATTCAAATTGGTAAGGGAGCAGGAGGCGGGATACCGCTTGGCGGAATTATTGTAGGTGAAAAATTATGTGATGTATTTGCACCAGGAGATCACGGTACAACGTTTGCGCATTCTTCAATGGGAACGGCTTTAGGGTTAACGGTTTTAAATACATTGATTGACGATGGTTTAATGCAAGAAGCGTATGAAACATCACACTATCTAAATGATAAATTGCAAGAAATTCAGAAAGAAAATTCTTATTATATTCAGGAAGTACGTCATGCTGGAATGATGTTTGGAATTAGTTTGAATGATAAGAATGAAAATGTTAAGAAATTACAGGTGGAGCTAATGAAGAAAGGAATGTTAGTTGATGTTACACAAGGGAACATCATCCGTTTACTTCCTCCATATATAATTACTAAAGAAGAAATTGATGCATTTATTTATGAGTTTATCTCCTGTATTCATAGCTTATCAGCTATAGCGAGTGTTTAAAAAACTTTATAAAAAAGCACCTTATTTTTAATTCAAATAGGAAGAAAATAGGGGTGGAAAAAATAAATTTACGTATTAAAATAAAAAGCTGAAAAAGGTACTCGTATAGCGCCTTCTTCAGCTTTTTAAAATAGTAAATTACTTAATCTAGGAAGCATCTCGTTGGACAAATAATTAATTATGTGAAACAATAATAACAGATAAGGAGACGTTGCTTTTCCTTAAGTGCTTCGTATTGAATTTATTCTAGTAAGAGAAGGTGTGCTTAAAGAAGTTAAATTAAATAAGGGGCTGTTTTACTATATGCAACAAAATAATGATTTGAATTTTGAACCTCAAGACGTTAATATTGTCAATCCTAAACAAGCCAGGAAAGCAGTTATTGCTACTGGTATAGGGAATGCAATGGAGTGGTTTGACTTTGGATTATACGCGTATTTAGCGGTAATATTAAGTCAACTATTCTTCTCAGGTGTGGATAATAGTGGTTTGCAACTTGTACTTACATTTGGTACATTTGCAGCGGCCTTTCTCGTTCGACCAATCGGAGGTATTTTCTTTGGTAGAATAGGAGATAAGTATGGCCGAAAGATTGTTTTAAGTACAACTATTATTTTAATGGCACTTTCTACATTATTCATCGCATTACTACCAACCTATGAACAAATTGGTGTATGGGCACCAATACTACTTTTAATTGCTCGAATGATTCAAGGCTTCTCTACAGGCGGCGAATATTCAGGAGCAATGGTTTATATCGCAGAATCTTCTCCAGATAAAAAGCGTGGTATACTCGGTAGTGGTCTTGAAATTGGAACACTCTCAGGTTACATTGCTGCCTCGGTAATTGTTACCATTTTAACGTTATTATTAACAGATGAGCAAATGCTCAGCTGGGGATGGCGTATTCCTTTCTTAATTGCTGCACCAATTGGTTTGGTCGGTTTATATTTACGACGTCATTTAGATGAATCTCCAATCTTTCAAGAGATGGAAAAAGCACAAGAGGAATCTGAAGACAACGAACAATTTTCATTTATGGATATATTAAAATATCACAAAAAAGACTTCTTATTAAGCACAGTAATTGTTGCCTTCTTTAACATTACAAACTATATGATCCTTTCGTATATTCCTTCTTATTTAACACAAGTACTAAAAGTCAAAGAAACAACGGGCTTATTAATTATTTCAATTACGATGGCACTTATGATTCCACTAGCACTTTATTTCGGTAAATTAAGTGATAAAGTAGGTAATAAACGCGTAGTACAAATTGGTTTACTCGGTTTAGCATTATGTTCAATTCCAGCATTTTTATTAATTGGTAACGGACATATTGTAGCCATGTTTGCGGGTATTTTCATTTTAGGTTTCTTCCTTAGTGTATATGAAGGAACATTGCCTTCGTTATTACCAGCACTCTTTTTCACAGATGTACGTTATCGTGCGCTTTCTATCTCCTTTAATATTTCTGTATCTATATTCGGTGGTACAACGCCGCTTGTATGTTCATACTTAGTTCATGCTACTGGTAATCCACTGGCACCAGCATTTTATTTAACAGGTGTAAGTGTAATTGGATTAATTGTGTTTAGTGTACTGTTTGTCACAACATCAGGACGTGCACTAAAAGGTTCTTATCCTACTGTAGAATCGAAAAAAGAAGCACATCAAATTGCTAAAGAGGATCCTGAAGAAACACTTTGGTGGCATGAAGAATCTTTAGAAATTGAAGCAGGAAAAAAAGCATAATTTGTGAAAAGCAACGTGGACTTTTACACAAAAAGACTCCTAGTTTAATAGGAGTCTTTTTGTATACATCATTTTCTCTTCTTCTTCAAACTCTTCTGATACGCATAAAGCTTATGAACCTCTTCCTTAAATTCATGCAGAAGTACAGTGTTTTCACCATTTGAATAACGCACTGCATTATACGCGTCTATAATAATATGACTCTGAATATTTACCTCTTCTTCATCATTAATTCTCTCTAGCCAAGCTTCAACAGTTTCTCCTCGTTCTCGGTTTAAAGGAGGAGATAGCTTACTCTCGAGTTTGAAAATTTCTTTTCGAATTTCATTATGTGGTGGTTTATTTCGTTTGAACCGTTTTTGGCTAATGCCTTCTTTATCAGTAATGATTGTAGATTCAAAGACAGGCATATTTGGTAAACTTAAATGTTTTCGTTTTTTTACTATTTTCCAAACGACGTAAATAGCGATGGCTGTACATGCTATTATTGTAATGCTATTTATGAGAGTTGGATCAAAAGGACGCTGCCCCAGGTCCTCTTTAATTTGAGGATCTTTTAAATTTCCTTTATTCGACCAAAAGTCGTCTGTATCTTTTAATGCAGCTGCCGAGAACAATGGATTTAAAGCATAACCAAATCCTAAGGCAACTACTTGTATGATATAAGAAAAAAGAAGCCGAATATAAGGAAATACCGGAATAAGTAAAGCGCTAATTATTCCAATCGTAATAATAGAAGTGAAACGTAATAGCTGTTGATTACGATTGGAACCTGTTAACCAAAATGTAATCATAATGTGTAAAGTTAATAGTAACAATTTCCACAATGGTGGAAAGGGGGCATAAAATATAGCTGAAACGACAAACCATACAATACCGCCTAACGATTTTTGTACTGGATATCCCGGTCCAACAGAGTGTACGATAAAGAAAAACAGTGGTAATAATATTGTGCCTAAAATAGAGAAAGGTAGAAATAAAGAACAACCGATTATTTGAATAACTAACAGTAGTACAAAACCTGTCGTTTTTTTCTTCATAAATTTATGAATAAGAAATACTCCTACATAACCGGTCACTAAAAATATAGCAATACCAATGAGTTCATCTCTTTCCGTTAATAATGAAAGAAGGAGGAGCAGAATAAAGTCATTAACGTGATAGAGCCAAGTTTTCAAGCTTTTCCACCATCCCTTCATTATTAATGAGGAACGTAGGCTGAGATAGAAGAGGGAGCTCCTTTTTCTGCAAACCAATGTATATCATTGTAGATGAGCGTTCCCTTTTTCTCGTTACATAGTGAAGAAATCCTTGTTTCGGAAGTAATGTACTATCATCTGAAATACGTGCTAATTCTTCTAACGCTTTGGCGTAATGTGTTTGTCCTTCGTTTAATGGTAAAAGCAAAGGGCCACCTTCTGCTAAAACGCTAATAAATAACTCAAACGGAATTTGATGCTTCGTTGCGAATTGACAAATGTACGTTGTAAATGAAATAAGGTCTTCTACATTCTCTTTCCAACCAAACCCACGATCAGCAGCTAAAGAAAGACAAATTGTCCAACTATAATTTTTTACAGGTTCATATTGTTTAGCTTGTAACGCCTGCATTTTAGCAGATGCTTTCCAATGAATAGAGCGGAAAGATTCACGTTCATATCGTTTAACACCGATAATGGATGTTTCATCATTGTAAAAAGAGAAATTCGTTCGATACGAACCTGTTAATAGTTGCTGAAGTTCTTGTAAACCGGCTACCTCTTTAGGAGAAGGGTACACAATAATTTCAGCCTTTAACTTATCGAAAACAGGTAAATGTACAGTTAAAAGATGAAAAGGATCTTTTAAAACACATTCGAACTGTTCAATTTGAAACACACCACGCTTCGTTGCGGTTAATGTTAAATCCCATTTTTGTGCTGAATGAGCAGGTTGTGAAAATGGGAAAGAAAATAACGTTTTCGATATTTGTTCAATCCCTTGATCCTTATGCGGTATAAGAGATGAATTTAAATGAAAATAACAAACGCCGTTAACAAGTGGTATGTTTGCACCATTTTTTAAATGAATATAAAATTGTCCAGATTCATCTGGGAAAAGCCGAGTTGTTTGTTTCTCATTTATAATTTGAAATTTTTTCTCTAAGTAAGCGACATATTTATAAATGAAAATCGCAAATAAATAGTAGAAGAAAAAGAGAAACATAATAATTCGTTGCGGCAGAAAAAACGTAAATAGTATAGCACCTGGCACAGTTAATTGAATAATATGGAGTTGAAAAAATAAAGGTACAGTTACAACGCGCTGTCCATTCATGCTTGTTCAATCTCCACGGGTACGTCCACTTCTTTTAAAATCCTTTGCATTAATTCATTTTTTGTCGTACGTAAAGCTCCTTCCATCGATAAGACGATACGGTGATTCCAAACGGAAGGAACTAAAAATTGTATATCTTCAGGTGTGCAATATTCTCTGCCGCGTAAAAAGGCTAGTGCTTGAACGGCACGTACTAAAGCTAATGTAGCACGCGGGCTTACACCGTTAGCAATGTAATCATGATTTCTTGTAGCGTGAGCAAGCTTAATAATGTAATGTTCTAACGGTTCTGATACGAAAATTTCTTTCACTTGTTTCTGTGCTTCTAAAATGTCTTCTAAAGAAATGACAGATGTGACGCTTTCTAACGGTGCATTGTTACGAAAACGGCGCATCATTTTTAATTCATCTTCAGGAGACGGATAACCAATTGAAATCGTCATTAAAAAGCGATCAAGTTGTGCATCTGGAAGAGGGAAAGTTCCTTGTGATTCAATCGGGTTTTGCGTCGCAATAACAAAGAACGGTTTCGGAAGAGGAGTAGACTGCTTTTCAAGCGTTACTTGTCGTTCTTCCATCGCTTCTAACAAACTAGATTGTGTTCTCGGCATCGCGCGGTTAATTTCATCTGCGAGTAGTATATTTGTCATAACTGGTCCAAGTCTTAATTCGAATTCACTAGTTTTTGGATTGAAATATTCAATACCTGTTACATCACTCGGAAGTACATCAGGGGTAAATTGAACGCGAGAAAAATTACCACCAATGCTTTTAGAAATTGTTTTTGCTAGTAATGTTTTTCCAGTACCAGGTACGTCTTCAAGAAGTACATGTCCATCAGCAAGCAGTGAAACGAGGAGTAAATCAATTACATTTTCCTTACCGACAAAAACAGATCCTATGTTTTCTTTTAATTTATTTATCATATGTATCATTCCTTTCAAAATAAAAATGGATATTTCTATATTTTAACAAATTATTCAGAAAATTGGTATGATTTTTTAATCCGAAGAAATAGATATTTAATTTTAATATTACACTTGCATATTTTGGAATATGATTATGCAATATCGTTATACGATGTATCGTAAGTCGATATATCATGAAGCGATGTATCGGAGGTAGTTATAATGAATGCGAAAGCGCAAAAATACATTCCATTAACTGAGGCGACATATTACATATTGTTGTCACTTGTAAAGCCAATGCATGGTTATGGAATTATGCAAATGGTAGAAGAGATGACAAATGGGGAAGTAAAACTCGGTCCTGGTACTTTATATGGGAATACGACGAAGTTATTAAAAGAGAAATTGATTGTTGAAGTTGCCTCTACAGACAGAAAGAAGTGCTATGAGTTAACACCGTTTGGGAGAGAAGTGTTAGAGCTAGAGTATAACAGACTGCAGAGATCTGTAAGGAATGGAAACAGTATATTAGGGGAGTGAATGGAAGATGGAGACAAAGAAGATATTCAAACCTTTCGCGGTATGGAGCTTAGAAAAAGAAGAAGCTTTTTTACGGGATATGCACCAACAAGGCTGGGCATTACAAAAATATAATATAATGTATACGTTTCAGAAAACTAAGCCGAAAGATGTAGTATATAAAGCGGATTTTAGATTGGATTATAAAGATTCAATGGAAAAACAAAAAGAATATATTGAAATATATGAAATGTGTGGATGGAAACATGTAACGAGTTTTGCAAAGTGGAATTATTTTTGTAAAGATGTAGAAGAGGAAAAAGAGTTGCCTGATATTTATTCAGAAAAGGAAACGAAGGTACAAAAAATGAAGGAATTACTACAATTTTTTGCCTTTATTTCAATAACTATATTACCCTCAATGTATAACGCATTTTTAAGTTCAACAGAATCAAGAGTGCCAATTTGGGCGAAAGTTATGCTGGGGTTTGTTGGTTGTATGTATATGTATCTCTTTATAAGGCTCTCTTGGAAAATTAAGAAATTGAAAAGCGAAATATTATAATAAAGAGTGGATTTTAAAAGAAGATGATTATCGGAATCATCTTCTTTAATTTTTATGTAATTCTATTTTGTTCACTCTTTTTTACATAATAAAAAACTATATATTTAAGGCATAGAACTAACAGTTACAAAGATAATACCAGTGATAATACCTAAAAAAATCATAAATGATGAAGAAACGATTAATAATAATGAACTACCAATTAAGACTATTTTATTAGATTTTTGATGTTTAAAGTGGTAATAAAGTAAAAAGCCGCAAACAGTAGAAACAATCCATATAGCTAGACCGTAAGGAGCTGTTATCTTCTTCCAATCGAAAATCCAAAAGTAAAAAATACCTATGTGACAAGTTAATAGTAGAAATGTAGATGGAATCATTAACTTTTTATTTAAAATCATTAATTTCACCTCTCTTATGTAAATATTACCAAAAGAGTGTGGGGTTGAAAATATAATATGGAAGTGAATAAGGATTTCACTTAAAGAAACTACGAGATGAGTAAGAGATATTTCTAAATCAATTTCCATTTGCATGGGAATTTAAATGGAAAAAGAACCATATAAAATTATGAAGGGAGGAGAGTCATAAAATGCAGAGAATGAACAATTATTTTCGTGCTCGTGCGAGTATGGTATACATGATGACTAATAATGAAGTAATGAATCACATTGTTGCTTTTCATATGGATACGAATGGAATGCTCACCTTTGTGGGTTCTTACCGAACTTACGGAAGAGGTACTGGTATAAAGGAAGTTTCTACAGAAACGGCAAACGATGGTATAGATCCTCTAGCATCACAAGGTTCTCTGACTTTGTCCCGTGATGGTCGGTTCCTATTTGCAGTTAACGCAGGCAGCCATAGTATCAGTAGTTTTATCATAGCAGATAACGGGGTGCCGACTTTCGTGGATGTAAAGTCATCAGGAGGTGCTCAGCCCAATAGCATTGGTGTGTATGGTAATCTTCTCTATGTCTCCAATGTAGGTAATGCTGCAAACAATTTTGCATCAAATATTACTGGATTTCACATAGATGATAAGGGAAACCTTACACTTATTCCAGGATCCACTCATGCTCTCAGTACCTTTAATGCTCAGCCCGCACAAGTTCTCTTCACCCCGGATGGTAGTAAAATTGTTGTCTCCGAGCTTACATCAAACCATCTCAGTGTCTTCCATGTAAATAAAGATGGTACGGTTACAGGACCAATTGTTAATGATTCTTACGGTAAAGGCCCATTGGGTGCTTACTTTCTATCGTCCGGAATTCTCTTAGTTACAGAAGCAGTTTCAAATGCGTTGTCATCTTATTCCTTGAGCAATGACGGTACTCTTCATGTAATCAGCGGCTCTGTACAAAACGGATATAAAACTGCCTGTTGGGTTATAACAACGAAGGATGAACGTTTTGCCTACACTACGAACACTTTAAGTGGCACCATCTCCACCTACCAAATCGCCCCCAATGGAGTAGTGTCAGTAGTAAGGCATATTACTAGTACACCGCCGGGGACGGCACCGGGTCTTCCGATGGATGTTGGAGTGAGTAAAGATGGACGACATTTTTACACCCTTAATGGAAATCAGGGTACAGTGTCAGTATTTAATATTCAAAGTGATGGTAGTCTAGTAAGGTTGCAGGTTGTTGCTTCATCAAATTTTCCTTACTTTGGGTCGCAAGGCTTAGCTGTTCTTTGATTCTATTGGGCCGCTATATTTGTGTGGAAAAGAAAAATATATGACGGTGTATGAATAGTAGACATGTAGATGAATTAGAAACCTTTGATTAAACAGCAATTGTCCACCTTGCTTATGTAAAATGGAAAAACCCCCTATAGAAAATTGATAGGGGGTAGGGAAATGTTTAAGAGAAAGACTGATTTTGAGCCGGTTTAATAAATTGCTCTGGGTTTTCAACAAGCCCGCATACAGCACATTGGACGCGGTAAGTAGGTCCTTGATAAGCCATATGAAAAGCGTTCATCGTTTCATTTGTGTATTCTTCTTCTACTTGACCAGTTTGCGGATTTAATTTTACTGGTTTTACTTGTTGCTCAAGAATATTAAAGCGAGTTCGGTTCGTTTTACAACTTGGACATAGCATTGGTTCCATATGTATACACCTCCATTTGTAGCATTTCTTAAGCGGTATGATTTTATGCAAGTAAAAAAACTTTCTCAACATAAATAGGTATTTATTATATTTAAAATTCAGAAAAAATAAAATATAATATAATAAATGTAAGAACTGGTTATGTCCAAACCAAATCTCCTGTTTTATGCCAATAAGCTGGGGGGCCGAGAAATCGGCCTCATTTTTTTGTGCTCATCTCAATAAGGTACAAGGTTTTTAAAAACATTTGTCGAATTTTTAAAGGTGAAGGTTAAGGGGGAATAATTATGAACTTAAAAATGAAATACATTATTTTATATGTAGAAAAGTTTGAGCAATGTCTTCAGTTTTATAAAGAAATTTTAAGATTGCCAATAAGAGCAGAGCACGGTACATATATTGAATTTGAAACAGGAGCAACAGTTTTAGCGATGAATACACGAGAGGATGTTAAGGAGTTAACGGGACTACCTCTTACAGAAGGTGTACTACAATCTTCTCATTTTGAGTTAGGGTTTGTTGTAGAAGATGTAAAGGGAACGATTGAGAAATTAAAAGAACAAGGGGTTAAAGTTCTAGTTGAGCCAATCGTAAAACCGTGGGGACAAACAATTGCTTACATTGCCGATCCAGACGGTAATTATATTGAAATTTGTAGTTCATTAGAATAGAAGGAGAAAAAGAGGATGGGGTTTCCAAAATTAGAGACAGAACGTTTACTATTAAGAGAACTTACACTGTTAGATGCAGAAACGATGTTCCATTATTTTTCAAAAGAATCCGTTATTCGTTATTTTGGGATGGATGCTTTCGAAAATATTGAGCAAGCGAAAACGACAATTCAAACGTTTAGAAAGCGTAATGAAGAGGGAAGCGTATTTCGCTGGGGAATAGAGAAGAAAGGAACGGATCAATTAATTGGTACGTGTGGGTTTCATTTAATTAACAATCATCATAAACGAGCTGAAATTGGTTATGAGCTAGATGATACGCATTGGGGGCAAGGATACGCAACCGAAGCACTGCAAGCAATGTTAGCTTACGGATTTGAAACGTTGCAATTTATAAGAATTGCAGCTGTCGTATATATAGAAAATGAAGCTTCCCGTAATTTATTGACAAAAGTCGGATTTCAAGAAGAAGGATTACTTCGAAAATATATGATTCAAAATGATGTTGCTCATGACACGGTCGTTTATTCATTATTAAAAGAAGAGTGGCAAAAGTAATGAGCACAAATGAAATAATGAAAGTTATTAAGGAACATAAAGATGAACGATTTATACTAGGTATAGATGGACTAAGTCGTTCGGGTAAAACAACATTGGTTAAAAAATTAGAAGAAAATATGAAACGAAATGGAATCTCGTTTCATATTTTTCATATTGATGATCACATTACCGAGCGTAACGAGCGATATAATACTGGATTTGAAGAGTGGTATGAGTACTACAACCTTCAATGGGATATTGATTGGTTGCTGCGAAACTTTTTTCAAAAGTTGCAAAGCGATATTGAATTAGAATTACCTTTTTATCATGATGAAACAGACTCATGTGAAATGAAAGAAATACAGCTTCCTTTAGTAGGTGTAATAATTATAGAAGGCGTTTTTCTTCAGCGAAAAGAATGGAGAGATTTCTTTCATTATATGGTGTATTTGGATTGTTCAAGAGAGACAAGGTTTCTACGTGAAAGTCCAGAAACGCAGAAGAACCTTTCAAAATTTCAAAGTAGGTATTGGAAAGCTGAGGAGCATTATTTGGAAGCAGAATCGCCGAGGGATAGGGCGGATTTAGTTATTTAGTGATTAGAAAATAGAAGGGTGAATGAAATGAATATTTTGTGGGACTTTGATGGGACGTTATTTGATACGTATCCGGTATATACAAAAATTCTTTCTCAAGTTTTAGGGAAGGAAATAAGTGAAGAGGAAATCTATACAAAGTTAAAGGTTTCATTTTCTCACACAATTGATTATTATAAAATATCTAAAAAACAATTAAGTGAAATTGATGTATTAGAGAGTCGCATTATGATAGAAGATATAAAACCATTTGAAAAAGTGGAAGAGGTATTAAAGTTTGCCGATAAAAATGTAATTATGACTCATAAAGATAGAGCGGGGGTATTATCTATATTAAATCATTACGGCTGGGAGAAATACTTCGTAGACATGGTTACAATTGACGATGGTTTCCCCCGAAAACCGAACACTTTATCTTATGATCATTTGCATAAAAAGCACAGTATTGATTTAGCTATTGGTGATAGAGAATTAGATTTATTACCTGCAAAAGAATTAGGTATTTCAACATGTATGTTTCAAGGGAATTGTGATGTAGCGGATTATTCTTTATCGCATTACTCGGAATTTTTTAACGTAGTGATTGATAGAGAGGTTATTTTATAAATAATTCAAATAAAACCTTTACTTTTTGCTTGAAAGTAGAGGTTATTTTCTATGCTTTATAAAAAATATAGAAAATTAATACTTTCTAGTACTTAGGAGGAGATTGGTATAACGATTTGAATTATATAGTTATAGATAAATTTATAGATGAAAAGATTTCAATAAAGCGAGTGATCACATGAGTATTTTCATTTTAGAAGATGATGTCATACAAGCACAGCAAATGAAGCGGCTAGTTGAAGAGATTTGTGAGGAGTATATGTTGCCTTTTGATTTTATAGAGGTAACTAGTAAAAGTGAAAACATCATTACTAACATTCCTAAGGCGAAGTATATCCCAATCTATTTTTTAGATATAGAGATAAAAAGAGAAGAACATAAAGGGTTACAAGTGGCACAAGAGATACGAAAGTATGATACGCAAGGAATTATTGTGTTTGTAACGACGCATTCTGAATTTGCACCTATTTCATATCAATACATGGTATCAGCTTTAACTTTTATTGATAAAGGGTTGCCATACGAGGAGAGGTGTAACGTTTTTGAACAATGTTTACTCCAATATGAAGCGCGTAATAAGCATATTATTCCATCTGATGATTTTATCGTTGAAAATAGTAATGCGACTGTGCGGGTTCCGTTTCATGAAGTTGAATATGTTATGACTGATGAACCACATCGTTTAGCATTAGTGACGTTAGATCGTATCGTTTATTTTTATGGAACATTAAAGGAGATAGAAATAATAGATGAACGTTTATTTCGTTGTCATCAATCATATATCGTGAATACGAAGCAAATGTCTTATTACGATGCGAAGCAAAAAATGATAGTTTTAAAAAGCGGGAAACGTATTCCAGTATCACGTCGTTTATTGAGTAAAGTACGTA
This sequence comes from Bacillus sp. RC51, assembly GCF_044908115.1. Classification (NCBI taxonomy): domain Bacteria; kingdom Bacillati; phylum Bacillota; class Bacilli; order Caryophanales; family Bacillaceae; genus Bacillus; species Bacillus sp. RC51. The sequence continues at coordinate 198,584 of NZ_JBIYCW010000008.1, forward strand.
ACATATTAAAGGGTGAGATGTAATGTATATTTATGATTTATTTGCAATACTGCTTACTAGTATAAGCCATACGTTTTTATACATTCAATTAATCCGGTACAATAGATTGTCATATAGAATGTTAATAGCTTTAAGTGCAGTATTCATTATTTTACTGGCTATTGTCGTAACAGTAACGAGATACCCAGAGTTGAATAGTACTATTGTGTTATTTTTAATAAGTTTAGGATTAATGCAAAATGAATTGAAATTTAAGCATAATGTATATTTTGCACTAGTGAGTATGGTGATTATAACGTTAGTGAAAATGTTGCTATTTGATTTAGGAATGAAAATCTTTATGTTAACAACATTCAATTTATATTTATGGACAGGTAGTATTATTCATCTTATCGTATCGACACTTACTTTTATCGGTATTTTTGTAGCTCGGAAAAGAATCCGAAAAATTGCTCAATATATAGTAGGTAGTCGGCTATACTATGTAACTTATATATTATTAATTGTTGGATTTATTATTGAACTAATTTTAACTCGGCCATCTTCTGCGTTTTTAGCAAAGTTAAATCAACAATACAGTGATGTAAGTTATATTTCAGCGATTATTGTATTTTTATTATTAGTCATCATAGTACTTATAAGTTCACATTTATCGAAAGCAAAGTTACAAGAAGAGCATGAAAAACGTTTAGATAAAGAGTTATTAGATTATGTGGAGAAATTAGAGGATATGCATGATGAGCTTGCTAGTTTCCGTCACGATTATATGAATGTATTACTATCGTTAGAAGAGGGAATACGCACGAAAAATGTGAAAGAAATTGAGCAAGTGTACTATGACGTTATAGCTCCTACGTTAAAAACAATAAATGATCATGAACTTGATCTTGCGAAATTATCTCGCATACATATTCCTGAAGTGAGAAGTGTATTGAGAGCGAAAGTTGGCACTGCCCAGCAACAACAAATAAAAGTAATGCTTGATATACCGGAGAAAATTGAAAGTGTTTCGATGACGATCATTTCATTTATTCGCATCATTTCAGTTTTAGTAGACAATGCAATTGAAGAGGCAGTACATAGTGAGGAAAAGATATTGCAAATCGCATTCTTTGAAATGGATTCACGACAATATTTTATTGTGCGTAATAGTTCAAAGGATGAAGCGATTGATTTGCAAAAAATTTATAAGAAAAACCATTCAAGTAAAGAAGGGGCTAGAGGATACGGGTTATTCTCATTAAAACGTATTATGAATAAAACAAATAATGCGACGTTAGAAACAACTTATGTAAGTCCTTATTTTACTCAAACATTCATATTAAAAGAGATGAAATGACCATCTATGATGAAAATGAAACCGAATAGGAAAGAACTACATACTTTCTTCACTCGTTTTTATACACTTCAAGTAAGAGGTGAAACGAGATGAATGGTCTTATTTTTACAGCGTGTATAAGTATAGGGTTACCGCTTGTTGCACTTTTATATGCTTTTTGGAAGAAACGTTATATCCCGTATATGTTAGGCGTATTGGCATTTGTTGTATCACAAATTTTAATCCGTATACCAATACTGAATTATTTAAATGGAAATAGCACAGCTTTTTCAATGTTGAGTGTCATGCAGCCTATATTATTTGTGATTATGCTTAGTTTGTCAGCTGGTATTTTTGAAGAGATAGCTCGTTTTATTGCAATACGTTATTTTATGAAACAACGAGATTGGCAGTCTGGATTTTTATTCGGAGTAGGGCACGGTGGTATTGAGGCGGTGTTGATAGTTGGTATCCCGGTAATATCTCTATTATTGTCACAAACAGTCATTCAAAATGGTGACAGTTACTATTTCGGCGGTATTGAGCGCATCTTCGCGATGATATTGCATATTGGACTTTCCTTCATTGTATTACAAGCTGTCGTCCAAAAGAAATTCCGTTATGTTGTATATGCAATTCTCATCCATGGGACCGCAAATGCATTAGCTGGCATTATATCTCTATATGTACCAGGGAAAAACGGGATCATTATGTCAGAAGTTTCAATAGCAATTTGTGCTTTACTTCTATTTAGTTATAGTTTCATCTTAAAAAGAAAGGGTGTATTAAAATGAAAAGAATGTTACTCATTATTATAAGTGCTATTGCGGCGTTCGCACTTGCAGCATGTACTGGTAATAAAGTAGATGAAAGTACTTCAAAAAAGTTTATTCCGAAAGCGGAAGAGATTGTAACGTTACTAAATGAAGCTAAGTATAAAGAAGTACATGAAAAATTTGATAGTAAAATGAAATCAGCCTTATCAGAAGAGCAAATGAAAGAACTTACTCCTATAATTGAAAAAGCTGGTACATTCGAAAAAATTGAGAAAAAATCGATTGAAGAAAAAGATGGTTTATATACTGTTATTCTTGTAGCAAAGTATAGTAAAGAACAACGTACCTTTATCGTAACTTATAACGATAAAGAAGAAATAGCTGGGTTAGTAATTAGGTAGAAATGTAATGGCAGATAAGGTGGTTGTGTCCACTTTATCTGTTTTTTTGTTTTAACCAAATTATGGTTATTCATGCTAATATGAACACATAGCTATATAAAAGGGGTGGGTATTATGAAAATCGAAATAGTTCCCAAAAAGAAGTACAGTATAATAAGCTATATATCTTTACTCATCGGAATTATGTGTTTTTTATTCGTTTTTATAACTCCGACGAGAATAGCGAATGCGGGAAATATAGTTGGAGATTATGTAACGATTGCTCTTACAGGTGTAGGTATTATACTTTCAATAATTACAATGACGAAACAAACAGAGAAGAAGGCAATTGCAATTATCTCATTAATACTTTCCTCATCATTTTTTATTTTTTGGATTATCGCGATTATCTTATTGTTTACTGGGCAAATAAGTTTTGCGCCTTAATGAGCGATAAAAAGAGTCCTTCATTACGAGAAGGACTCTTTTTTATTCGCTATCTTCAGGTTGATATTCTAAAATATCCCCAGGCTGGCATTCTAATGCTTTACAAATAGCATCTAAAGTTGTAATTCTAATTGCTTTTGCTTTTCCATTTTTTAATATAGAAAGGTTAGCCATTGTAATTCCAACCTTCTCCGAAAGCTCTGTTACACTCATTTTTCTTTTAGCTAACATTACATCAATATTAATTATTATTGCCATGTTATTCACCTCAGACCGTTAAATCATTTTCTGATTTTATATCTATCGCATCTTTTAAAAGTCTTTGGAGAACGGCAGCAAAGACTGCGATAACCATTGAAGCAAAGATTAGGAGCATACCAAGTATAATAATACCTGGTGCATCATCTCTCTCTGCTACAAGATAGAAGAGTGGCATACCTACCACATATAAAATACTGATTGTTACTGCGCAGTTTTTTATCTTTTTTAAAGCCCTAACAGATAATTTCGAGAAAGCGTTACCCTTGTCAATGAAGCTTACAAGTTTAAAGGCTTGATATAGAGCAAAATAAAAAGGTATCACGGTTGCATATAGATTGATTAAAACAAGATATTTTATAAATGCAATATCCGGGAACAATTCTGCTGCATATTTCCCTATGTTAGGAACTAAAAATATACATAAAGCAAGAACAGGGATTCCAATCAGAATAATAGCTGTCTTTAAAAAGAGTGTTGATCCTTGTTTCATATAAAGCACCTCATTTATTAATTATCTATTTAATCTAACATGAAATTTATCGTTTAACAATAAATTTTTATTTATTATAATCTTGTTTTTATTGTTAAACCAATTTTGTATTTTAATAAAGATAATCATTCCTTCTTTCTGTAAATGATGTTATGTTAAAAGTAACGATTAAGTCGTTCTTATCCCGCTATTTGTGGGAGTCGGGCTGCCCGTAAAAGCCCGATTGGTGAAGGCTAATAATCAGTGGGGATTGAAAAAAAAACCTCTGATTAAAGTTTCACTTTATAGATAATAATTAATATGATTATATCTTTAGAATTTCTTCAACTACTACAAATAAATGAACAGTAAAAAGCCGATTATCCTTTAGATTACAAGAAATCGGCTTTTTTATATAAAAGATTGCTTAGCGTACGAAAATCGCTTTTTGTTGGCAGTGCCCTGTCACAATCAAGCTGAGAAAAACAAATAATCCAAAACGAGAAAATTCTTAAGTTGATGGATGTGTGATGCTACTCCTATGTTAAGGTTCGAGTCATTTGAAACAGCAACCTCTATATTGAGTGGTGTTAAAGCGACGTATATGATAAAAAAGATGTATCGCTTGTAAAAAAATTGCATCACCTTGAATGAGCTAATACGACAAGAATCCGTTTCGGGCCTAATTAGGGAATGCAGTACAGATCAGTATATAGTATACAAGCATTCCCTTTCTATAAATACGGTATGTTTTTAATATAATTAAAAGAAAATTTTTGTGTTCTTTAATATGATGTGACATAATACCAGTTTTTTTCTATTTTTGTGATTTCTTTATATTCATTATTAAAGTCGTATTTGTTTGGTTTAGTATCATTTGGTGTATAAATAAATCCTGAAAAATTATCTAATATACCACGATAAGTAAAAAAGAAAACAGAAATACCATTTTTATTTTGTTGAATAATTACATCCCCACCGTTTTTGGAAGTGGATGCAAACTGTTTAGGTAAATGAATTTGTCTACTATCATAATGAACATTAGGAGTTAACTCTTTATGTTCTATACGTGCTATAACTTTTTCACGGTCTTCTTTATAGATAATAAAATCTAAATTTATATAAATCTCATTAAATGGTATACATATCCAAGTAATTATTATGATTAATTGAATAATTAACGGTTTCCAATTTTTGTATTTGATAAGATGTATGATTGTGAAAATTAATATCAAGAAAAACAATCCATGAACTATTATTGAAAGAAATGGCATAACAAATGGGGTAAGGAATTCAACTAAATACCATTTGAAAAAATGATAAAGTATAAGAGCGAGACCGCTTATTAATGTAATTTTGGTTAAATTCTTATTCAAATTTTGAATCTCCTTTCTATATTAAAAACTATGTGATTTTAGTATGAATATAAAATATATTTTTTCATAAATTTCCCTTGTTTTCATTTTATTAACTTTGTGTGATTAATATTTTGAATATATCATAGATTTAAAATTAAATAAACGGACGTTGAATTTTTATATTTTATATAGAATAACAGTTAAATAAAAGTGAGGGAAGTTTTCAAAATAGACTAGTTTTTTATTTGAAATGTAATTTGATTAGTTTCATGAAATAGATCCAGTTCCGGTAAAATCAATTGCAACAAGTGAACATTACGAGACTAAGAGGAGCATATCAAAGTCGGTGACACCGACTTATGGGACAGTTCACTTCTGATTGTGGAAACGGGGCAGTACAGAAGTGGAAAAATTCTGTGTTTCTTTTTAATTAATATATTTATTTGGAAAAACTTCGAAATTTCCGGCACAAATGCTCCTTCTATCCTATAATAGAAGCTATTCTGGACGTAAGTAATTTGTAAGGAATGAGTAAGAAAAAAGAGATTTTCATAGTATAAAATATTTATTATACCTACGTATAACACCTGCTACTAATAATGTGTTATAATACGAATTAGCAACATAAAGGAAAGGAATTAGAAAAAATGACCTTACAAAATACTAAAAATTTAAAAAAACAAGTTGCTCCTTTTGAAAAATCAACGGCAAAAAAAAGTGTTTGGCAAATCATCAATACGGTAGTGCCATTTATTATCTTATGGTACCTTGCTTATAAAAGTTTGTCCGTTTCTTATTGGTTAGCATTAGTTCCAGCTGTGTTAGCCGCTGGATTTATGACACGGGTTTTCATTATTTTTCATGATTGTACCCATCATTCTTTCTTTAAAAGCCGTCGTGTAAATAGAATAGTAGGGACATGTATGGGTGTTTTAACTTTATTCCCGTTTGATCAATGGGGGCATGAGCATTCCGTTCATCACGCTACAAGTGGTAATTTGGATAAGCGAGGTACAGGAGATATTTGGACGCTTACAGTGAATGAATATTTGGCAGCGCCATTTAGACTCCGTTTAGCATATCGTTTATATCGCAACCCATTCGTTATGTTTGTGTTAGGTCCGATTTATGTTTTTCTACTTAAAAATAGATTTAACAGAAAAGGTGCTAGAAAGAAGGAACGCATGAACACCTATTTGACGAATGTTTTAATTGTTGCTTTAGTAGGGTTACTTTGCTGGGCAATCGGATGGCAATCGTTTCTTTTAGTACATGGTTCCATATTCTTAATAGCAGGTTCAATAGGTATTTGGCTGTTTTACGTACAGCACACATTCGAGGATTCTTATTTTGAAGAAGATAAAGAGTGGGAATATGTGAAAGCGGCAGTGGAAGGAAGTTCTTTTTATAAACTACCTAAAATCTTGCAATTTTTAACTGGTAATATTGGATTTCATCATGTTCACCATTTAAGTCCAAGAGTACCTAACTATAAACTAGAAGAGGCACACAATAATACGCTTCCTTTAAAGAATGTACCAACGATTACTCTTGCTACAAGTTTGCGGTCACTCCGTTTCCGTCTTTGGGATGAGCAAAACAACAATTTTGTTAGCTTTAAAGACGCCAAAAAATTAGTGAAAAACAATGTTTCTATTCCAGTAAAATCAGAACTATAACTTCATCAAATATGACTGACTCCCCTTAATCATTTTCGATTTAAGGGGAGTTTTTGTTTAACTAGTAGATGCACGATATGTAGAAAACTTAAATGATTTAAATTGTAATGGAGGTGGATTAGGAATAGTAGGTATTAATATTAGAGGACGATAAAAATATTATGTTAACAATTTGAGGCGATTGATATTACTTTTTTCAATAGATATTATGCTTAGTCTCTGAGTATATTTCATCTGGTATGTATCATGTCTTTTACAAGAAACGTATGATTTAAAACTTAATACAATCTGCAGAAAATACATATAAAAATGATGTTACCTTAATGATAAAAGGGTATTACGCTATAAAATAAATGATAATAAGAACAGTGAAATTATTTTAAGATAACAAAATACAAAACGGACAAACTCAATTATCCTTGAATTTGTCCGTTCAGTTACTGGTGAAAAAGGAGGAGTATGTAAATGTAATGTACATATAGTCTAAAACTGTTTAAAGATATGTGAATGTATTTAAAGTGGGTTTCTTTACACTTATTTATTACTTTTTAGTTTGCCTAGATAGTTCAACAGACTTTTGCGTACAACGCTGCATAGCTGAAATGATGGCTGTTCGTAAGCCTTTTTCCTCTAATGTTGCTACAGCTTCTATCGTTGTTCCGCCAGGGGAACAAACCATATCTTTCAATTCACCTGGATGTATGCCTGTTTCTAGTACCATTTTTGCAGAGCCTAACACAGCTTGAGCAGCGAATTTATATGCTTGATTTCTAGGCATACCATTTAATACAGCTGCATCTGCCATCGCTTCTATAATCATATATACGTATGCTGGCGACGAACCACTTACAGATGTTACAACGTCCATTAATTTTTCGCTTACGATCTCTGTTTGACCAAAGCTATTGAAAATGTTTAGCACATCTTCTAAATCTTTTTCTGTCACCATTTCATTAGGGCATAACGCAGACATTCCTTCTCCAACAAGAGCAGGGGTGTTAGGCATTACTCTTACAACCTTTAATTTTTTAGCAAAAGCCTCTTCAGTACTTTTAATGCTTTTCCCGGCAGCGATCGTTACGACGATAACATCGTTTTTGATTATTTCTTTTATTTCGTTAATGATTGATGCGTATAGGTCTGGTTTAATTGATAAAATTAAAATATCAGCATTTTTAGCTACTTCATTGTTGTCAGTAGTTGTAGTTAGCCCATATTTTTCACTAGCATTTTTTAAATTCGTAGTGTTTAAATCCGAACAAAGAATATTATTTGCAGACACTATCTTTTTGTTTAGCATCCCACCAATCATAGCCATTCCCATATTTCCGCAACCGATGAATCCAATTTGTTTATCCATAATAACTCAATCTTGCTCCTTTTATAATAAATTATATCATTTTGAAATTGTTATCTTAAAATAACAATAACATCTCCATGCAATATAAAGAAACATTCTAAGAGAATATATTCCTTTTTGCAACACCAAAAGTTGAAAATCAATTATATTCGACAATATGTAAATATATACACTTTAATTTTAGGTTTTATGTTGATGAATATGAGTTAAACTTATATCGATTTGTATTTTCATTCAGTAGGGTAATAAATTCATACAAGTAACTTGCCGCTCTATTTATTTTTAAAAATACTTCTTGACACCAAATCAAATTATATCGCATAATATAAAAAATTAAACCGAAAATCGTTGAAGGGAAATAGTACATATGTCTTCTTGCGAAAGAGAGTGGAATTCACCGGCTGAAAGATTCCTCGTATAGAATATATCGAACCTATCCCTGAGTCTTAAATGAAAGTTTAGGCGTTCGCCTGCGTTATAGGCACCAAGTGGATATCTATGTATATCAATTAAGGTGGTACCGCGGAACAATGACCGTTTCGTCCTTTTTATTTTATTAAGGGCGAAGTGGTCATTTTTATTTTGCTCTTTAATAGGCTAGGTGCAGCACTGATAAGAATAGAAGCCGCTGTAAGCTGTATGAATAGAAGTGAAATTTATAAAAACTTTGATTTTAGACTTGGGGGATAAAAAAGTGAGAAAGCAAAGAATTGTTGTAAAGATTGGGAGCAGTTCCTTGGCAGCAAGTCATGGAGGCATCTGTAAAGAACAACTTTCAGATCACGTTGCTGCATTGGCACGATTGAAAGAGGAAGGGCATGAAGTTTTGTTGATTACATCTGGGGCAGTCGCTGCAGGTTTTTCGGCTCTAGGGTATCCTAGCAGACCTGTGACAATTAAAGGGAAACAGGCTGCTGCCGCTGTCGGGCAAAGTTTATTAATGCAGGCGTACACGGAGGAATTCCGTAAATATGGTATCGTTACTGCACAACTTTTACTAACGAGAAGTGACTTTTCTAGAAAAGAACAATACAGTAACGCTTACGCTACTTTAGGAGAGCTACTAAATCGTTCCGCTCTTCCTATAATCAATGAAAATGATTCCATTTCTTTAGAAGAGCTGACGTTCGGTGATAATGATATGCTGTCAGCTTTAGTAAGCGGACTTGTTTCGGCGGATATGCTCATGATTTTTACAGATGTGAACGGTTTATATGACCAAAATCCTCAGAAAAATGCGGATGCGAAAAAATATCATTTCCTTCCTGAGGTAACGGAAGAAATTGCTTCTCTTGCTGGAGATGCGGGCTCAAAACTTGGGACTGGCGGTATGAAATCAAAAATCGATGCTGCAAAGACGGCACTATCTCTTGGAGTGAGTGTATTTATCGGAACGGGATGTGGACAGGAGAAGTTTTTAGATGTTATGAAGGGCAAAGGTGATGGAACATATATCGGGAATGCTCCTCAAAAAGTGATTAAGATGAACAAGCAATGGATCGCCTTGCATTCGCTTGTTAGCGGACAAATTGAAGTAGATGCGGGGGCAGCTTCTGCCATCATTCAGCATGGTAAGAGTCTTCTTCCTGCTGGTGTTACAAATGTGTCAGGATTTTTCCAAGTGGGCGAAGTCGTGGAAGTAATCACGCAACAAGGGCGCGTAATAGGAAAAGGACAATGCACATATAGCGCAGAGGAACTAAAGGATCTAAAAGGTATGCAGAGCCAAGATATTCAAGCAAGAGGGGAAAGGCATAATTATGAAGTTATCCATAGGGATCATTGGGTTTCATTTTAAGAATAGCGAGGGCAGAGTCCACTGCTCAAATTCTTTAATTCCATAGGCGGGAAACACTTAGTTGGTGGAGATAAACGGGTCTTTAATTTTTACTTATTAACTTTTTAAAAGGAGGAAATAAAAATGAATGAAGTGTTGGCAAAGGGGAAAAAGGCGAAAGAAATTGCTAGAGAACTTGTACTTAAATCTACAAATCAAAAAAACGAAGCACTTGCTGCGATTGCTGATCAGATGATAGTAGAAACAGCTTATATTTTAGAGGAAAACAAACGGGATATTGAAGAAGGGAAGGCAAAAGGATTTTCTGATTCTCTTCTTGATCGTCTTATGCTGAATGAACAGCGTATCATTGATATGACTGAAGGTATTAAGCAACTAATTGATTTACGTGATCCTGTTGGAGAATGTGTTAGTGCATGGGAACGACCAAATGGACTGTCTATTCAGGAGATGCGCGTACCACTTGGTGTTGTCGGAATGATTTACGAGGCAAGGCCGAATGTGACAGTGGATGCTGCTACAATTTGCTTAAAAACAGGAAACGCAGTAATACTACGTGGTAGTTCTTCTGCTATTCATTCTAACAAAGCCATCGTTAGCGTTATTCACCGGGCGCTCAAACAAACAAGCTTGCCTTCAGAAAGTGTGCAGCTCATAGAAGATACAACGCGCGATAGTGCAAAGCAGTTGTTTACATTGAATGAGTACTTGGATGTTCTTATTCCAAGAGGCGGCAAGCAGTTAATAGATACTGTAGTGAGAGAAGCATCTGTTCCAGTACTTGAAACAGGTGCGGGAAATTGTCATATTTTTATTGATGAAACAGCAAATAAACAAATGGCAATTGATATTATTATAAACGCAAAAACGCAGCGTCCATCTGTATGTAATGCAATTGAAACGATTATACTTCATGAGAATTGGGCGCAGCAATTTGGTAGCGAGCTATTTTCTTCCTTGAAGGAAAGAGGCGTGGAGCTACGTGGTGATAATAAAGCATTGGCAATTGATTCTTCTATTGCATTAGCTTCAGAAGAAGACTGGGAAACAGAGTTTTTATCTCTCACACTGGCAGTTAAAGTGGTTTCCACTACGGAAGAAGCGATTCATCACATAAATACGTATGGATCTATGCATTCCGAAGCGATTATTACAGAAAACGAGGAAAGCGTCAGTAAGTTTTTCACATCTGTTGATGCGGCTGCACTGTATCATAATGCATCAACTCGTTTTACTGATGGATCTGAATTCGGATTCGGCGCAGAAATTGGCATCAGTACACAAAAGCTACATGTAAGGGGACCAATGGGGTTACCTGCATTAACTTCCACAAAATATGTGATTCGTGGGAATGGACAGATTCGGGGATAAGAATTATAAAAGAACAAGTAATAAGATGAAGACACCCAATTCAGTTTAAGTGTCTTCATCTTATTACAATTATTCATTTACCATACAAAAAGCCCCACAAGCATAGCACTTAATAAGGAAACAGCCATTCCGCTAACAAGAAGCTTCCAAACATTTTTACCGATTATTGATGATTTTTCCCCGCCAAATAAAGAATTGTATGTTCCATAAATCATACCTACTGTACTAAAGTTTGCAAAAGAAGCTAGAAATGTTGTGGCAACTGCAATTGTATGTGGTTGTAAAGACTTTAGGTTTGATTTTAAATCCATCATTGCAACAAATTCATTCGTTGTTATTTTTATCCCCATTAATTCAGCTACATACATAGCATCTTTTCCTGATAAACCGAGTAAAAAAGCAAAGGGGCTAAAGATAATAGAGAAGATTTTTTGAATTGTTAAACCTGTTACAAAAAAGCTCAAAATACCATTTAAACATGCTGTTAATGCTACATACCCAATTACCATCGCTAAAATAACAATAACCATATTCATCCCAACTAACATACTGTTTGAAATAGTAGAAAAGAAATCTTTTTTTTCATTTTTTGAAGGTGAATAAATAACATCCTCTTCTTTAGTAACTTCTACAGGATTTAAAACATTAGCCAAGATTAATGCGTTAATACAGTTTAAAGGAATAGCGCTGAAAATATATGTTGCTGGAACCATTGATAGATAAGCACCAAGAATGGATCCGCTGACGCTACTCATACTCATAATTCCAAAAGTCAACAAACGATTTTCTTTTAACACAGATAATTGATCACGAACAACTGCAAGTGCTTCCGTATTTCCTAAAAACATCATTTGAATGGAAAAGAAGCTTTCTAACTTTGGTAAACGAGAAATCTTTGAAATGATTGCACCAACTTTATCAATAATCCAAGTTAAGATTCCAAAATACGAAAGAATATCAAAGAAAGTGATAACAAAAATGATAGGAAGTAAGGCGCTAAAGAAGAAATCAACTGTTTGATTTTCCATAGCTGAAGGAAATACAAATCGAATTCCTTCATTCGCACATGATAGTAGCCAACTGAAAAATGACGCAATTTTATTAATGATAATACTGCCCAATTTCGTGCCTAACATAAACCACGTAATAAAAAGCTCCAATATTATTAGAATAACAATTGGTCTCCATTTTATTTTTCTTTTATTAGGCGAACATAGGAAAACGATTAATATTACAACGAAAATCCCTAACATATTTAATATGAAATGCATGTCAACAACTCCTTGAGGCTTATCCCGCATTAACAGGCAGTAAGACTTCCACCTCAAAATTCGCGAATGCGAGGGAGTTGGTGGGAGTTAACTGCCCATAAATGCCCGATTGGTGAAGGCTAATAATCAGTGGGGATGGACAAAACTCCCACTGATTAAAGTTTCGCTTTATTATTTGTATATAAAAAAGCCTCTATTCTTCCAAATTTGGATTATGATCAGAAGTTATGAAGAATGTAAATTATGTTTGGGATTAGTCTATTTCAATTTATGTACTAAAAATTAATGTTTTTTCGCTTTATAAAGGATATGTATTAATAATGTAAAGCAACAAAATAAATCTATTGGTAGAACGAAGGAGAATTAATAGCTGCATCCATTTTTAAATTGTTTAGGTGAAATACCAGTATGTTTTTTAAAAATCTTTGTAAAATGACTTTGGTCGTGAAAATTTAATAATGTAGAAATTTCGGATATAGAATGTCTCGTATAAGTCATTAACTTTTTTGACTCATCTACTTTGGCACGCTGAATATATTCATTTAGAGAAATTCCAACTTCTTTTTTGAAAAGGGAAGATAGATAACTAGGGTTTAATGTGACTATTTCTGCAAGGATAGTTAGTGTAATATCACCATAAAGATGAGTAAATATATAATTTTGGCATTCGTTTATAGGTTTGGAATGTTGCTGCATTGTACCATTTTTGACACGTTCTGCAAACTCAAGTAAAGCATTCTCCAAAAAAGGGGCAATTGCTTCATTTTTATGTATTTCTTCGAGTTTTTGTATAAATAAATCGCTAAGAGTATATGCGATTTCAGGGAAAAGTCCTCCTTCTATCGCAGATCTAGTTGCAAGTGTAATAGCTGCAATGGCAGAATTTTTTTGGCTTCGCAGGTGACTCGTCTTTGATAACACCCCAAGCTCTCCTGATTCAGGTAATCTCCTTAGATTTTTAATTAAATCATCCTTTTTCCCTTGCTTAATACACTCAAATATTTTCCTCTCGGCTAGTGGATCGATATGAGTTAATGTACTTTGTCGTTGCTCCGATATATGTATTTCAGGCTGTTCAATTTTAAATTCCATCTTTTTTACAAGCATGTTTTTTTGCAGAACATCTGCTATGTTCAATTGTTTCTGATACAGCATGTAATAAAGCACTAAACTTATATTTAAAAAACTCAAATTATTTAATACGGGTAGAGAACGATAATATCGAATCATTTCTTCTTTGTCTATTTTTAGTTGAAGATCATTAACGATACCTTTAATTGATGTTTCTGATAGCCTGGAATAAAGGACGGGTCCAACAATGATGTTCCCACTAATTTGGTCGTTCAAACGCAGATTAATTGCGAAAAAATTTTCAAGAAAGGCTGTCTCTTCTAATGACGGAAAAGTAAAGGGAGGCTGTTCTTTAAATATTTCATTAAGTATCGCCTCTTTTGAAGAATACATAGGGTTATGCTGAATATTGGACGAGATTTCAAATACTAAATCTCCATTGTTATTAAGAAAATAGACAGGTGTTTTATGTACGTCAAAGACTAGTTTACAAATATAATATAAATCCTCTAGTTTGGAGAAACTCATTATTTTAACCTCTATTCTTTAAAAATCAGCTAAATTTTTTACCAGTATTCTAAAAAATATACCATAATATCTAAAAAATAATAACTATAATGACATTAAGAAAACGTTTACTTAATTATTTTTTAGGAGGGCTATCATGAAAAGGGATATTAAGAAAATCATTTCACAAATGACATTAGAAGAAAAGGCAAGTCTATGTTCTGGATTAGACTTTTGGAATACAAAAGGGATTGAGCGATTAGGAATTCCTTCAATTATGGTAACTGATGGACCACACGGACTTAGAAAACAGGCAGAGGGAGCAGATCACTTAGGGATTTATAACAGTATTCCAGCGACTTGTTTCCCTTCAGCAGTAGGGTTAGCAAGTACATGGAATAAAGAATTAATAAAACAAGTAGGAGTTGCATTAGGAGAAGAATGTCAGGCTGAAAATGTAGGAGTTCTCCTTGGACCAGGTGCAAATATAAAACGTTCGCCGCTATGCGGAAGAAACTTTGAATATTTTTCAGAGGACCCGTATTTATCATCACAAATGGCTGCAAACCATGTTAAAGGCGTACAAAGTCAAGGGGTTGGAACGTCATTAAAACATTTCGCTGCTAATAATCAGGAGCATCGCAGAATGTCTGTAGATGCAATTGTTGATGAAAGAACATTGCGTGAAATCTATCTTGCTAGCTTTGAAGATGTTATTAAGGAAGCACAGCCTTGGACAGTAATGAGCGCTTACAACAAAGTGAATGGTGAATACGCTTCGGAAAATAACTATTTATTAAATGATATTTTAAAAGATGAATGGGGATTTGAAGGTTTTGTCGTTTCTGATTGGGGTGCAGTAAATGAGCGTGTTGCAAGTTTAGCTAACGGTTTGGAGTTAGAAATGCCTTCAAGCTTTGGAATTGGTGAGAAGAAAATTGTCGACGCAGTTAACTGTGGTGAGCTATCTGTAGAAAAGCTTGATCAAGCGGCAGAGCGTCTTCTTTACATTATTTTTAAAGCTTATGATAACCAATTAGAAAACGCTGTGTATAGTAAGGACGCGCATCATCAGCTTGCAAGAGAAGTTGCAAGTGAAAGTATGGTTATGTTACAAAATGAAGCTTCCATTCTTCCGCTGAAAAAAAAGGGAACGGTAGCAGTAATTGGAGGATTTGCAAAGCAACCACGTTTTCAAGGTGGCGGAAGCTCTCATATTAATCCAACAAATCTTGAAAGTATTCTCGAAGAAATTGAAACGGTATCAGGTGAAAAAACGAACATATTATTTGCCCAAGGCTATGACATTGCAAGTGATGATGTAAATGAAAGCATGGTTAATGAAGCAAAAAAAATAGCAGAGCGAGCAGATACAGCGGTCCTTTTCGTTGGACTTCCAGATCGTTATGAATCTGAAGGCTTTGATCGAAAGCATTTACAGATGCCAGAAAATCATGTGCAATTAATTGAGGCTATCGCTGAAGTTCAAAGTAATATCGTTGTAGTTTTAAGTAACGGTGCTCCAATTGAAATGCCATGGATAGGTAAAGTAAAAGGAATACTTGAAGGCTATTTAGGTGGCCAAGCATTAGGCGGGGCGATTGCCGATATATTATTTGGTGATGCGAATCCAAGCGGGAAATTAGCGGAAACATTCCCGAAAGTGTTAAGCGATAATCCTTCTTACTTAAACTTCCCTGGTGAAGGGGACAAAGTGGAATACAAAGAAGGTGTGTTCGTCGGATACCGTTACTACGATGCGAAAAATATTGAACCGTTGTTCCCATTTGGTTTTGGATTAAGCTATACAAATTTTGAGTATAGTAATCTTTCAATAAATAAGAAAGAGATAACGGATACGGACACTGTTTCTATCAGTGTGAACGTGAAAAATACTGGCAGTATAGCAGGGAAAGAAATTGTTCAGCTTTATATAAAAGATGTTGAAAGTAGTATGACTCGTCCTGAAAAAGAGCTAAAAGGATTTGAAAAAGTAGAATTGCAGCCGGGAGAAGAAAAAACGGTTAGCTTTACTTTAAATAAAAGATCATTTGCTTATTATAATGTTGAATTAAAGGACTGGCATGTTGAAACAGGTGAATTCGAGATTTTAGTAGGAAAGTCTTCAAAAGAGATCGTTTTACATGATAGCATGTATGTTCAATCAACGACTATAACTCAAAAACCAGTGCATCGTAATACGTTACTAGGGGACATATTTACGGACCCAATCTTAGCACCAATCGCAAAAGGGCTTATGGAAAAAGCATTAAAAGATAGTCCGTTTGGTAGTATGGCTGAAGGGGATAGTGATGCCTCTGAAATGATGGATGCTATGTTGAACTATATGCCATTACGAGCATTAGTGAACTTTAGCGCAGGTGCTTTTACAGAAGAAATGTTAAGTGAAATAATTTGGATATTGAACGATGCGCAGATGAATCGATAAGTATGAATGAACTTTTTATCCCATATTAATGGCCCGGAAATGCCTGATTGGTTTGGGTTAATAATTAGTGGGGGAGGGAAAAAATCCCATTGATTAAAGTTTTACTTTATCCATTGAACATTCTTTGTTGAATATTAATTAAGCTTAATAATTCATTGCAGGATGTTTCTCCAGCACGCAAAAAGGCAAATGAGAGTTAGAATCTCATTTGCTTTTTTTGTACTTATTTTGCTAAATGTAGAATCATATGCTTATCTATCATCTTTAATCATTGCTTATCCCGCTATTTGTGGGCAGTAAAACTCCCACCTCAAAATTCAGGTGGAGCAAAGAAGTTAGGTGGGAGATCAACTGTCTGTAAACGCCCGATTGGTGAGGGCTAATAATCAGTGGGGATGAAAAAACCCCCCACTGATTAAAGTTTCACTTTATAAATATGAACGATGAGATGGCCATGAACCTTGGAGTTTACGAAGTTGTATAATTTGACCTGTATGATATGCATCGTGCAATAGGATATTCATATATTGTTGCCAAACTGGTAGAGACGGACTTGGTTGATCCAGTTCTGCTTCTTGAAGGGATGTTAATGAAGATTGTAAGGCATCATGTACTTGGAGTGTTCGCTTCACTGTTTGTTGCCAAGCATCATCATCATTAGGTCCACCTTGGAAAAACGTGTCATCATTATTTTGTGGAGTAACAAATGTGTCATCTTGATGTAAGCGGGAAAGTAAGCGCTCTTTAAAGGTTAGTAAATGGTTTGTATTTTCCCAAATCGTATTACTGGCCTTTCCTTCTGGGTGCCAACATGCTTGTGCAGCGGTAAGATTCTTTAACGCTTCTGATATCGGTGGGTACCATTCTTCTTCGTAAAAAACTTGCTTGACTCCATTTTGCAACATTTCTTTTTTACTCATTCGTATAGCCTCCTTAACTATGAGATAGACCGGCAATAAGTGTTAGAGAAATTAGGTAGAAACGTACCTACTTATCATCTAATTGATATTTGGAAGTTTCTAAAAGAACAATACGGCGCCGTTGTAGCAATTGCAGAAATAAACTTATGCTTTCTAAATCATTTTTCTTACTGCAATAAATTCTCCTTTCTCTTCAATAAACCTGCCTCATAGTTGAACAAGAAAATCAACTGTAGCTTAAATTTAAAAACTTGTAGCAATATAAAGTTTCATAAAGTTTTAAAATTCTAAAAAAATAGAAGGTATAATTCGATAAATACAGAATTAAATACATAGCAAATAAGGAGGGGATAAAATGGAAGTCTTTCACGTGACGAGTAGAAAGAGGGAAACGTACAACGTTGAAATGAAGTATTCGATACTTTTCGAATGCGCACTTGGCATTGCGGCAATTACTCATAAGAGGTTAATCGATACTCTTGAAAAGACTCAAAGTGAATGGGAAGAAATTAGAAAATCGTTACCTCATGAAATGATAGAACATTTACAATTTGTCGAGAGGCATAATACGTGGAAAGCGTTGCTTCAGTTACTGTATGATGGAGATTTTACGGATTTAACTCAGTTTGTTCACAATATCAATTCGCTATCGGAAGTAGATTTTAAATATGTGTGCTTACCGTTTTTAGGAGAAATCCATCAAGAAAAAAGACGTTTAGCCGCAAGTGGAGAAGCATCTGTAATACACGAACTAAAGGAGCTGACACATGATCATCAGTTTTTCTCTACGTATATAGAGTTTGTATGTCATGCCGATGTGCATGAACTAAAAACGCATTTAATTGCCGTTATGACAGGGTGGTATGACAGTGTTGTTAAAAAAGAGGCAGAAGAAATTGTTTCTATACTAGAGCGAGATTATGAAGCGAAAAATGAAATGAATAAAAAGATGCAACCGGAAGAGTTTGTAGAGTGGGCAACAGGTGGCGTTACATATATGCCAGAGCCAAGTGTTCATCACGTACTTCTTATCCCGCAAATTACATACAGACCGTGGAACATAGAAGCTGATATTGAAGATACGAAAGTGTTTCATTATCCAGTCGCAAATGAAAGTATACATCCAGAAGATCCGTATGAGCCGAGTTATTTTTTAGTTCATAAACATAAGGCGCTCGGGGACGAGGCAAGGCTTCGTATTGTAAAACTACTCTTTGAACAAGAGCGTACGCTGCAAGAAATAACGGAAAGATTACAACTAGGAAAATCGACAGTACACCATCATTTGAAACTTTTACGTTCAGCAAAGTTAGTTGATATTCAAGACGGAAAATATGTATTGAGAAAGAAAGCAGTGCAGTCTTTAGCGAAAGAATTAGATGCATTTTTGAATAGATAATATACAACGAGAATGTACATAAAGGGAGGAATTTAATAGAAAAGTTGGTGAGCTATAGTGAAAAGTGTATTGAAAAACCGTTCATTCTTTTATATGTGGATTGGTAGTGCAATTTCAGAATTAGGCGGGGCTTTCGGGACGTTATGTAATTCAATTCTTGTATATGAGTTAACAGGGTCGAAAACAGCATTAAGCAGTATGTGGTTACTATATCTAATTCCTTCTCTCATACTGCAACTTATAAGTGGGCCATTTATTGATAAATGGAGCCGAAAGTGGATTATGATTTTTTCGCAATGGATGCGGGCATCTGTTTTCTTACTGCCTTTGGCGATGCTAGTTACTAGCAGTATAGAAGTTTGGCACATTTACGTTGTCCAAATTATAGTTGGTCTCATTACGCCTCTTTATACCCCTGCGAGCCAAGCGATTACACCAACTGTTGTGAATAAAGAGCAGCTTCAAGACGCGAATGCGTATATTGATGGAATGACTCGTCTTATGATGTTTCTCGCGCCAGTAATAGGTGGTATCGTCATTAAATTTATTGGAATCGAACTTACGCTATCTTTCGTATGTATGTGTTTATTTATAAGCGGAGGATTATTGCTTTTCATAAAAGAAAAGAGGGTACAGCAAGAACTTCGAAAAACGTGGCTAGAGCAGTTTCTTCACGGCTTTACATACTTTTTCACAAAACCAGTTATCGTTTGGCTTGGTATCTTTCTAACATTCGTTCAATTTGGAGTAGGAGTAACGATGGTTACGAATCTTCCTTATATTAAAGACGAACTATCGGCAGGGTATGCTGAATACGGTTATTTTATGGCAGGATTCCCACTTGGCTATGTAGTTGGTTCCATGTTAGTTGGGAAAGTGAAGTATAGAAGCCGTAGATTACTTATGCTTGGAGGATTATTCGTAGGGGGCCTTACTTACATTTCACTAGGTTTAAATAATAGTATTATTATTGCGATTGTAATCGAGGTAATTGCTGGTATTTGTATTTCATTTTTCAATGTTCATAATACGACGATATGCCAACAAACTGTCCCAAATAATATGATAGGAAAAGTATTTTCAGTGCGATTATTTTTCATACGATCGGCAATGCCATTAGGTGTGTTATTAGGGGGAATACTGAGTGAAATGTGGGGAGTGAGAGTACTATACTTTATCATTGGCTCGATTATATGTGTCACTTCTTTAATAGGAATATTGCTTCCGTATTTCAAATTTTTAGATGAGGCGATTGAGGAGAAGTCAGCATAATTCTAAAGATTTGAAACTTTATAATTGAAAATAATTATCATAATCAATTATAATAGAAGAATACTAGTATTCGTATTACAAAGAGGGAGTGGAATATATGTTTATCGAAACGAAAACATTTACAGTAAAAGAAGGTACATCAGATATAGTTGTAGAGCGTTTTACAGGAGAAGGCATTATTGAAAAATTTGAAGGCTTCATCGACTTAAGTGTTCTCGTGAAAAAAGTGAGACGCGGAGATGAAGAAGTAGTAGTTATGATTCGCTGGGAATCGGAAGAAGCATGGAAAAACTGGGAAACGAGTGAAGAGCATTTAGCTGGACATAGAGCGGGCCGCGGTAAGCCAAAACCAGATCATATCATTAAGGTTGAGCACGGGGTTTATTATGTGAAATCATCGAAATCGGCTTATCAACAGTCGTAAAAATACATTTGTTTAATTATATTCTTTCGAATAAATAACCATCTATCTGCTTACTGATAGATGGTTATTTATATTGAATAAAGAGAATGATTCGCATGTGATGTAAGAAGAATTAACGGACAGGTTAAAACTAGAAATGTTATAATATAAACTCGATTAGTGAGTAAGATTAGGAGGGACAATAATGGTTCAATCGATAGTTCATATTGCATTAGTAGTAAAAGACTATGACGAGGCAATAGAGTTTTATACAAAGAAACTAAATTTCACATTAGTTGAAGATATTTATCAGCCAGAAGAAAACAAACGGTGGGTAGTGGTATCTCCTCCAGGTTCAGTCGGCACAACAATATTACTAGCTAGGGCATCTAAACCTGAGCAAGAGCCCTTTATTGGTAACCAATCAGGCGGTAGAGTATTTCTTTTCTTAAATACTGACGATTTTTGGAGAGATTATAATGAAATGATTTCAAGAGGAATAGAATTTGTGAGAGAACCGAAAGAGCAATCATACGGAATTGTTGCAGTATTTAAGGACTTATACGGGAATTTATGGGATCTACTGCAACTAAAAGATGATCACCCAATTGCACAAAGAATTAATAGTAAGCAATGCGACTAAGCATTTCACAAGTATGTAAAAATTAGCAGTGTTTATAATGGAAATGTATGAGAAAAAATATAATTCAATATCGTTTAAAAGGTGTTTGCGTATTTTAGAAACTGAGAAATATCGATATATTATTATAGGAATTCTATTACGTGCTCAATAACTTTGGCGGGTAAAAATGATAGAAAATCTTTCATTTATTACATATGAAAACCATAAAGAGTTAGTACATAAAATTCTAAATGAATATATAGCTAGGAATGAAGAGTGTGGATTAATGCTCATCGGATCTATAGCAAGAGGTGACGCATACCCCGAATCCGATTTAGATTTATACGTTCTTTTAGAGAATGGACAAAAGAAAGATTTTCATTCTGAAAAGAGAGAAGGTATTTTAATTGAATATAAGTATGCAGATTTTAATAGAATTCAATTAAACTTTAAAAATAATCCAATGGAATTATACTCTTTTCTAGAAGGAGAAATTTTATTTGATAGTAACGGTGAGTTGAAAAGGTTAAAGGAAATAGCTCAACATAAATATGAAAATTATTCTGTTTCTAGTGATAAAGTAAAAGGCATTTCTCATTGGTTACATAGTTCGCTTATTAAAATTCAGGCTGCTTTGAAAGCAAACGATGAGTTAAAAGCTTCATACATAGTTCACACATCAATGTGGACATTGCTAGAGGGAATATGGGCTATTAATAACAGACCAACACCTCCAGCTGGATCTGCTTTGAAATATATTGAAACATTATCTAAAGTACCGACGAATTTTGCAGGTTTTATAAATAAATTGTTTTTAGGTGATACGACAGAGCGTATCTCTTCAGCAGTTTTCTTGATTGAGTGGATTTTACTTAATTTGGAGAATAAATAATATGGCTATAACACTTGTCAACTTATATAGGTAAATCGATACTCCATGTCGAATTTTTCATATGATTGCATTCATTTCGAAAAACGTTCTAAGCTATAGGAAAAAGCATAAGACTATAAAAAAGTCTTAGACGGTATATCTTTCTTTACATATGTAAGTGTTATCAATATGAGTATATATACCCTCTGCTTAAAAGGAGATGAGTAAATGAGGTTAAATCATATGAATCTATGTGTTGATGATTTATCAGAAGCTAGACATTTCTTTGAAACATTTTTTGATTTTCAATTTTTGGAGCAAAAGGGAAAGGCACTTGTAGTAATGAGTGATGAGAGTGGATTTATACTTGTGCTAAGTGATCCAAAAGCATTTAAGGGGAATAAGGAAGTTATGTATCCTGAAGCTTTTCATATTGGTTTTTTAGTGGAAACTTCAAGTGAAGTTGATCAATCATATAATCGTTTAGTAGCTGGTGGCATTGAAATAGACAAGGAACCGTATTTAATGAGAGGTAGTAGTTATGGTTTTTATTTTACAATGTTTAATGGATTGTTAATTGAAGTATCTTGCCTTGACTATAGAGATGGTAAGAAAGTCTCAAAACTGAATGGCACTCATCAAGAATAATTCTTTGAAGGTGTATATATAGCCCCTTATCCAGTTTGGAAAGGGGCTTGTTATCATAATGCTCGTTATTCAAAAAGCTAAATTTAATCATTTGAACTACTCTCATTTAACAGGTTAACTAGCTGTTTTTTTAGTTAAGGTAAATAATAGGGGAAATATGGAGTTATCAATGTGTTGGCTTGAAATAAAGTTTAATCAAAAACACTCCACAAACCCATATTATATGGTAAATAAGAATAATCCATTTTGAAAAGAGATTAATTAAAATGGATTATTCTCTAGCAGTTTTCAGTTATGGTGTTATAAAAAAGTTTAATCATTTTCTCAAAGAAATCAGTTATATAGAAAAATTCTAGGTCACGGTTAAGTTTTTTAAGTCACATTTAAGTTGTTTACTTCACAATCAGTGAGCTAGGCCAAAAAACATAATTCTTAAAATACAAATTCGTTCAGGAGCTGAAATCCAATATTTTCTTTCTGTTAAATCATTTATGATGGACCTATGAGATTTCACCAAAGTCTAGTGTACTTCCTGTTTCTACTAAAGTCTTTGTATTATTTAATATCATCCACCAGGCCTTGTTGCTGTTCTCATAATAAGGATCATCTTCTTTCCATTGGTCATGAATGAGTATTAATTTCGTGCATGATCCAATAGGCTTTAGAATATAAGAAATTCTTGACTCAAATGCACGATTATCTTTCATATAAGACTTTCCAGGATAGTGAGTAAATCGAAGTAACTGATTTGGTTCATATTCCAATACGTTTCCGTATACATGCACCGTTTCATTTCCATCTAATCCAGGACCTACATATTCCAAGAGATCGCCCACTTGAAATGTAGATCGAATGATGGACCCATAATAAATTTGTTTTGTACCCTCAGGAGAAATCAATGCCTTCCAAACTGCCTCTGGTGAGCCTGCAATATAAAATTCATACATCAAATTCTTCATGATTTTTATGCCTCCTAAAAATTTAATTCGCTACATGTACATTATAAAAAAACTTCACTGACAATTACGGTCAGTGAAGTGAAGGGTTTTTATAATGATTGAATAATTCAAAGCTGATAGTTGCCAATCTTTCTTGTAATAAAGTTGGTTCCAGAATGCTAATAGATTTACCATAAGGGAGAAGGAGGTAAGGTACAAAAGTATGAATAGACTCTATATCAACCTTAAAAAGGGCTTGATTGTTTTTTCGTTCTATTAAAGCATGGTTAAATAACCAATGCTGACATAAATCATCAAGCGCATGTGACATGCCTTGGATACGGACAGAAATGAGTTCTTTAAGTTGGTTTGAATCAGGTAAAATGTCTTTTAGAAAGAAAGAACGCGCTGAAAATTCCAAGGGCCGATCAAATTTTTTATCTGTTCTGGATAATGATTGAATACGATCGATTCGAAAACTTCGAATTTCTTTACGCAGATGGCAATAAGCTACTGTGTACCACTTGCCTTTCCAATAAACAAGACCATAAGGATCAATATGACGTGATTGAGGTTCGATTTCTCCACCCTTACGATAAACAATAAATAACCTATAACTTTCGGCAACAGAAATTTCTAAATCTTGAAGAATAGATTTCAAAGAGGGTTCAACAGTAGGATGGATGACTTCAAACCCTCTTAAATGACGATTGATATGATTCAATTGTTCCTCATTTGTATACATTTTCAATTTAAAAATTGATGTATCTAGTGCTTCACTAAAGGGATACCCTGCATCTATTGCAAATTTTGCAGCATGGACAAGCGCTTTCTGCTCATCCAAATTAAAAAACAAGGGTGCCTTTGTAAACTCATTCAGTAAACTGTACCCACCATTATGCCCTGCATCTGAAATAATTGGTACTCCACTTGCACACAGAGCATCAATATAGCGGTACACCGTACGAATACTGATTTCTAATTCCTCTGCTAATTCCTTAGCAGTCAATTGTTTTCTCGTTTTGAGGAGCCATAAAATAGAAAGCATGTTAACCATTTTAGACATATATAGACATTCCTTTCGCAAAGATTCAAGATAAGCATTCTACATTAGTATAAAACATTCTGCTTCTCTATTAATCATATTCCAATTACACAATCTGGCCCTGTAGTGGAGTAACTTTATTACTACCCAATAGTTCCTTAATCAGCCTTTCAGTTCCGATCTTCTTTTCATTTTGCACTATAAATACACGCTTTTAGATAAATAGATTAAAAGGGATAAAATAACGCATCTTTTAGTCAGAAATCCGACTTATGAGACAGCTCATTTATTTATTTATTAATCTAATCGAATTTCAAACTCAAGCATAGCTTGATCTTTCATAAATGGCATACTTTGCTCTTTAAATCGTAAGCTTATTCCAGACAAATTATCAGGAAGAGTAGGGGAAACTACAAATTGGTAGCTCACATGTCCATCTGTTCCAGTCCATCCTTCTGCCCAACAATCGTATGTATCATTTATCGATAATTCAACAAGGCTATGTGTATTTTTTTCGTTAAGTGTTTTGTTTTTCGAATCCCATTCTTTATATAAGTAAATTACACTAGCGTTAGAATATTGACGAATAAAGGTTACAGTATACACAGTTCCTTTATGTTCATAAGTTTTTAAAACGGGTATATGTTTTTTAAACTTAGTCGCTTTGACGCGAGGTTTAAACTCATCTTCGTCCATCATAGATGAGAATAATGAATTTAAATAATCGGGATATAACCCGTTCTGCTTTGCCCAATTAGAAATGGCTTCATCTGGTGGGAAACCCGGATTCCCATTCGAAAGTTCTTTCCGTTCTTTTAATAAAGAGCAAATTTTTTCATCAATAGAAGATAAGCGTTCATCATAATGATCAGTAGGGCGTTCAAAAGGCATTCGTTGCATAATCATTCTTCGTTTTTTGCAATATAATCAATTAATTTAAATATTTCGAAAAATAGGATGTTTATGTGTTAAAATAAATATAGAAAACCATTTATTAACTATCGGCAGGTTAATAGAAAAAGGGTGTAAATAGTTAATAATGTCACAATTAAAATGCAACTAGATAGTTAGGAGGAATCATTATAATGGATACTACACAACAAAACAGTAATGCATGGGATAAGAAGGTTGAAGAAGGTTCTAGATACACTCAACCTGTAAGTAGTGAGGTTATTGAAAAAAGTAAATCAGGTGAATGGGAAATCACAGTCACCACAGAAAAATCAGTTCCTAGAGATTGGTTTCCAAAGTCATTAGAGGGATTAAAGATACTTTGTTTAGCATCAGGTGGAGGGCAACAAGCACCAGTACTGGCTGCTGCTGGAGCAGATGTAACAGTTACTGATATATCTAAGAAGCAATTGGAACAAGATGAAATGGTAGCGGAACGGGATGGATTAACTTTAAAAACAGTACAAGGAGATATGTCAGACCTTAGTGATTTTGAAGATGAATATTTTGATATTGTCGTAAATCCTGTTTCTAATTTGTTTGTAAAAGATGTTTATCTTGTATGGAATGAGATTTCAAGGGTTTTAAAGAATAAAGGTATTCTTATTTCTGGATTTACAAATCCTTTACTATGGATTTTTGATGACAACCAAGAACAAAAAGGTATTTTGGATGTTAAACATTCAATACCTTCATCAACATTGGATTATTTACCAGAGGATGAAGTTCAAGATTATATAAATTTAAATCAAACAATAGAATACGCACATACTCTAGAAGATCAAATCCAAGGTCAAGTTGAAGCTGGTTTTGTTATAACGGGTTTTTACGAGGATGATTTTGGTGGAACAAGGATATTAGATAAGCATATTAAAACTTTTATTGCTACAAAAGCTATAAAGTTAAAGGTTGATTAAAATTTTTGGCTCGTTAGTCGAAGAAGGAAACTTGAAAACAATAAAAGTTCAATATATGTCAAAAAGGATGGCAAGTGCCATCCTTTTCCTTGTGTAGTTTGAGTGTCAAAACAAGTTTTACTCCTCTTAACTGAACCCGTTATAATAAATGGTCCATCTTTTCACCTTAATTTTTCACATCATTATATAGTTCCAGCGCCTCTTTCACATTCAATCTATTTTTCACAATGCCATGAATTGCTTGAATCATCGCAGCTGGATGTTCGGATTGCCATATGTTTCGGCCCATGTCTACTCCAATTGCACCTTCTTGCAGTGCATTGTAAGTAATGTTTAATGCGTCTTCGATTGAATCTAGTTTTGGGCCGCCCGCGATTACGACTGGAGCAGGGCATGTGCTCGTGATTTTTTCGAATCCTTCGCAGTAGTAAGTTTTAATAATGTCAGCTCCCATTTCAGCACATACGCGGGAGGCGAGTGCCAAAAAGCGAGCTTCACGTTTTTGTAGTTCTTTCGCAACGGCGGTAATACCGAGTACTGGCAGGCCGTAATCGTGAGCTTCAGAGACTACGTTTGCGAGATTTGAAACAGTTTGTGTTTCATAGTCTGATCCAACAAAGACAGAAACGCCGACGCCAATTGCGTTTTGTTTTACTGCTTCTTTCACAGGTGTAACAATTGTTTCATTCGCTAAATCTTTACCGACTACAGTTGCCCCACCTGATACACGCATAACCATTGGTGTGCTGCAATTTTCAGGTATACAGGAGCTGAGTACACCTCGTGTTAAAAAGAGGGAGTCTGTATATGGAAGCAAGTTTTTAACTGTTTCTAACGGTTGTTCAAGTCCGTGAATCGGTCCTAAAAAGTAGCCGTGATCTATCGCTAACATAACTGCTCTGCCGTCAGGCAAAATTGTGTTTAATCGATTTTTAAATCCCCAAGTCATTAGGAATCACTCCTTCGTTAATATTGGATTTTCAGTTTGTACAGTATCTTTATTTGGTAAATGTGGTGACTTTATAAAAACAGCTTTAAAAGGCTTATCAGAATGGTTAATAAGATAATGGGATTCATGAGGGCGAACTTGCAAGACATCCCCTTGTTTGATCGGAACTCTCTCGTTATTCACATAGAAATCTATTTCGCCTTCTAACGCATAGAAGACTTCTTCGCACGTTGTATGATAGTGATTTTGAAACTCTTGCCCAGGCTGAATAACGACTAGGCCAAGATCGATATTTGGACCTTGTATTAAATATTTAGGCCCGTTATCACCGAAGCGATAGGTGAAATCATCTTCATTCACTTTAAGCATAGAAATCACTCCTTTATGTAATGTGTTACAGCGCACCTGGCGCAATCCACATATGTGAGGTGAGCCCTTTATCGGCTAAAGCGAGCTGACTGTCATATACGGTTTTCCATGTTTCATAGAACTCCTTATAGAGTTCATGATTTTCAGTGACTGGCTCGAATGTTTTTTCCCACTGTACAAACTGTTTGGCAGTCTCTTCCATAGATGAATATATTCCAGCGCCAACACCAGCAGCAATTGCAGTTCCTAAAGCAGCTGCTTCTTTCACAACGGGTACTTTTACAGGAATGCCGAGTACGTCTGATAGAATTTGAGGCCATAGTTTTCCTTTAGCACCACCACCAGCAAAAACAACTTCAGAAGGGAATGTACCTGTGAGATTTTCAATTCGTTTTAAGTTTCCAAGTGTAACGAAGGCGGCATTTTCTTCAATAGCGCGGAACATTTCTTTCTTCCCACATTTGTCAGCATCTAAGCTTAAATTTAAAAAAGAAGGTGCGGCATGACGCCAAGAGATATAGTTCATGACGTTTGAGAAAGTAGGGATAATGCCATGTGAGCCGACAGGTACGTCTTTCGCTTGTTCTTCTAACAATTCATATGCATCTACACCGAGTTTTTCAGCGAGTTTCTTTTCTTCTTGGCAAAAAGCATCTCGAAACCAGCGCATAACGAGGCCTGGGAAAAAGGCGATCGTTTCATATTGCCAAAGTTTAGGAACGACATGGCAATTTACGCGAATCGCAGCATGCGGATCCGTTATTGGTTCAGTAATGTTAACTTCTTGCTGCCAAAAGCTACCCCCGCATATTAATGTTTGATTTTGCTTAACAACTCCAGTTCCGAGTGATGCCATTTGTGCATCTCCGCCGCCAGCAACGACAGGAGTTCCTTCATGTAATCCTGTTAATTCAGCACTTCGTTTTGTGACATTCCCAATAGTTGTACCAGCTTCATTTACTTTTGGAGAAAAGGCTAGAGTAAGACCGCATTGCTCAGCGATGGAGTTATCCCAAGCTCTATTTTGTAAATCGAATATACCGGACGTACATCCATTTGAAGAATCAATTTGCAGTACGCCGCACAATTTATATAAAATCCAATCGTTTAACATCGTAAAGGAATGAATGTTTTTGTACACGTCTGGTTCATGTTTTTTAATCCAAAGTAAGCGAGGTAAAGCACCTAACGAAAAAGTTTGACCGGATTTTCTATATAAATCTTCTTCAATTTCGGAACGGATTTTTTTTAGTTCACTAACTTCCGCTGATGCGCGGCCATCAACATTTGCACAAGCCCATATTTCTTGCCCGTTTTTATCGTATAAAACAAAGCCTTCGCGCATGCTCGTTGCACTTATGCCTTTAATAGAATAGGGGGACGTATTACTTTTTTGCAGCATATCCTTTGTACATTCTTGGACGAGCTGCCAATTTTCTTTTACATCAAAATTCATAGAACCGGGATAACGACTATCGGATTTATGAATCCATTCTTTTTGACTGACTGCAAGCTGATTTCCTTGTAAATCAAAAAGGACTGCTCGAATACTTCCTGTACCAGCATCGTAAGCTAATAGAGTAGACATTAAGAGTCACCTTCCTTTCTTAATAAGGAGAGAGCAGTTTCTTCATCGGTAATTAATGTATGAATGAATTTTCCTTTTAAGGCGCCGAAAATTGCGTCTAACTTTTCAGTGCTGCCAGCTACACCAACGACATGTTTCATACTTTGAAGAACAGAGAGTGGTGTGCCGATAAGACGGTTATGATGGGGAAGCTCTAATTGTTTTCCATCAGTATTATAAAATTGACCTAAAATATCTCCGGCTCCGTTCTGACTACGTATATATGTCATTTCATGTAGCGTTAATTTTTCTTCTTTTACAATTGTGGCATCTTGAGATAAACCTCCAATGCCGACTACTGCTGTATGAGCAAGTGAAGCGACGTGAAGCATATCTTTCACGCTCGGTTCTGATAGAATACTTTGTGCCATTTGGGTTGTGGATGCTAGAAAAGGGGTAGGGATAATGTGAAGATCTCCTTGCATGTAGTTCAAATAGTTTTGTTTCCTCGGAATATAGTGGTTAACACCGCCTGTAAGAGTAACGATTGAAAGATTCATAGAACTTTCAAAGTGGATGTTTTCTAACATGTTACTGATCGTCTCTCCCCAGCCAATGCCGAGTAAATTGCCTTGTTGCAGGTGAGTTTCTAAATATTGTGCGGCAGCTTTTCCGAGTGAAGATGCATAATCTTCTGTTGGCGTTGGAATAACGAAAGCATCTTTTAGATGGAACTTTTTCATAAGGCCACGTTCAATACTTAAACAGTGCAAACCAGTACCTTTTACGTGAAAGGTGACGACACCTTCCGTCCGTGCTTTATCTAACAACCGAACGACTTTATTGCGTGAAATGTGAAGAAGTGAAGCAATTTCTTGCTGGGTTAATTGATCTTTATAATAGTACCAAGCTACTTTTGTTAACAAATTGTCTTCAAAGTTCAGCTGTGACATGCTCTTCATCCCTTTCAACAATTGACCACTGCTTAAACATATGTGCTCGTTATTTTGTTTATTCCAGTTGAAGCGATAAATAGTCCAGTGAAAAAAGTGTTCTAGATATGAAAAAAGAAATATACAATGCTACAAAACAAGTAGAACAAAAAATCATTTTCTCAAAAAATGTTCTGCATAAAGGCAGGTGACATCATGTGGAGAACGTGCCCTTATTACAAGTTACAAAGATGAGTAAATCATTTGCAAATCAACTGGTATTAAAAGAAGTCAATCTACAATTAGAGCGTGGAGACGTATATGCTTTAGTCGGTGGAAATGGTGCCGGGAAATCAACATTAATGAAAATATTAACGGGTTTGCATTCATACGATTCAGGTGAGATGTTTGTGAAAGGGGAAGTAAAACAGTTTTCAAACACAGCAGAGGCGCATCAACATGGTATTTACTTAATACCACAAGAGCCGCTCATCTTTCCTCATATGACAATTGAAGAGAACATTTGTATCGGAATGAAAGCGAACAAGAAAGAACTGCGAAATAAAATTAATAAGTTGCTAGAGGAATTAGGGTGGAACATTCAACTTCATGAGCTAGGGTTATCGTTATCCATTGCCCAGCAACAATTAGTAGAAATATTGAGAGGATTAATAAGGGAAGCTGAGATTCTTATTTTAGATGAGCCAACATCGACATTAACAACTCACGAAATTAAGAGTCTTTTTGTATTGATAAAAAGTTTAAGAGAAAAAGGAATTGGAATGATATATATTACGCATCGTTTTCCAGAAATCTTTGAAATTGCAAATAAAGTAGCGATTTTGCGTGATGGTATGATTGTTAGTCAGGGAAATGTATCGAGTTATACATATGACTTGCTAATGGAGGGGTTATTGCCGAAAGGTTATAGACTTGAGGAGAAGAAAGAAATTGCACATAAAGAAATAGAGCCTTCGGAAATAATATTAGATGTCACGAATGCGTCAAGCTATGCGTTTCAAAATGTATCATTTACTGTACACGCTGGAGAAGTTGTTGGGATTGCTGGGATCGTTGGATCAGGTAGGACTGAACTAGCTGAATCGTTATGTGGATTAAAGCCTTTGAAATCAGGTTCTGTTTTATTAGATGGGAAATCCATTACAAAGTATTCGGTACATAAGCGAATAAAGGAAGGTATGGTGTATGTACCGGAGGATCGAGCAGGGAATGGTATTTTTTCAATTGCGTCTGTTAAGGAAAATATAACATCCGCATCTTTAAGCAGTATGAGTAGCTTCTTTTTAAATAACAAAAAAGAAAGCGCTTTATCCGAATTGTATATAAAACAGTTTAGAATTGTTGTCCCTCATATGAATGAGAAAATGACGTCTTTATCAGGTGGGAACCAACAGAAGGTCGTGCTAGCGAAATATCTTGCATGTAATCCGAAAGTGATTATTCTTGATGAACCGACCCGTGGTATTGATGCGAAAGCAAGATTAGAAGTATACGAAACGATACAAAGTTTGAAGAGAAAGGGACTTGCGCTCATATTAATTTCTTCAGATATGGAAGAAATCGCTCAATTAGCGAATCGTGTTTATGTGATGAGAAACGGAGCATTCGTCTCTCATTTGGAGAAGAAGGAAATTTGTATTGATGAAGTTACACGCCTTGCGTACGGAGGAAATGGAGGTGTAACCGAGTGAACCGTTTATTTAAAATGCATGAGACGTCTATTATTATTTTATTACTTCTTTACATAGCCTTCGTTGGAGTGATGAATCCTAGTTTTGTTCAGTTTAGCTCTTTATCTTTAATTATGAAATCAAGCGTTATTTTAGTTATTTTGGCAATTGGTCAATCTTTCGTATTGTTTACGAAAAATATAGATGTATCAGTAGGATCTATTATGGGATTAAGCGCTGCGGTTTGCGGGATGTTGTTAACAGATGGATACAGTGCCTTTATTTCAATATTTGCGGCAATTATACTTGGTGCTCTTATTGGTATGGTAAACGGAATTGGCGTTACGAAATTTCGAGTGCCAGCTATCATTATGACATTAGGAATGCTCGGTATTATTAGAGGTGCAATGTTACTATTCACGGGCGGAAAGTGGATTGAAGATATTCCGAATGAGTATAAACACATTTCTTCTATTATGATGTTAGGCATTCCGGTAACGGTATGGACCGTTCTTATCATATTACTACTACTATATTTCTTTTTAATGAAAGTACAAATTGGAAGATATTTTTATGCGGTCGGTGATAATGAAGATGGTGCAAGGTTTATTGGAATACATGTAGATAAAGTGAAAATATACGCGTTTATCATATCAGGCATAAGCGCTGGGCTCGCTGGATGTATATTCGTAATGAATATTGGATTCGTTCCAAATCAAACAGGTACAGGGATAGAATTGCAAGTTATCGCCGCTGCTGTTTTAGGTGGTATACATTTAAAAGGAGGAACAGGTTCTATATTTGGAGCGGCATTAGGTGCATTTTTTTTAGAAGTGATAAGCAGTTCACTCGTCTTTTTAAAAATACCTGCATTTTGGAATAGTGCTATTTCAGGATTTTTACTTTTACTCATCATCATATTAGATAGTGTCTTAAAAAAATGGAAGAAACTCCGGCAACTAGAAGAAAGAAGGGTGAATCTATGAGGGGAATACGTAGCTTGTATAGATGGGAAGGGGTTCTTCTCATATTGCTTCTCGTAGAACTCATTCTCTTTAGTTTCATAAATAGTGATTTCTTAAACATTAGTAACCTCCTTTTTAGTATGAACGATTTCCTCATTATTTCAATCGCGGCTATTCCGATGACATTTGTCATTGTAACTGGTGGAATTGATGTATCAGTAGGATCTATTATGGGGCTTACTTCGATTCTTATCGGAGCACTTTGGATGAATGGCATGCCTATACTGTTGGCCGTTATCATTGCGCTCGTAATAAGTTGCATAGCGGGCGGATTAAATGGACTTATTATAAAAATGACAGATGTAGAACCTCTTGTCGTTACACTTGGAACGATGTTTTTATATGCAGGAATCACCCTTGTTATTTCAGGTGGTTCGGGTGCAGCGGGCTATGAAGGAATAAGTGGTTTACCAGATTCGTATGTGCAAATGGCAAATGGTAGTTTTATCGGTATACCTAATCTATTATGGCTCCTTGTCATTTTAACGATAGTATTTACGATATTGTTTCACAGTACAACATATGGTCGCCACGCAAAATTAACTGGCGCAAATGAAAGTACGGCGAGATATTCCGGCATTCGAACGAAGAAAGTAGTGATTATTACTTACGTACTTTCTGGGTTAGGAGGTGGATTAGGAGGAGCTTTCTTAACAGCGTATTTCGGTTCAGCTCGTGCAGATATTGGAAGTGAAACGATTTTGCCAGTAATTACGGCAGTTGTATTAGGCGGCACACTTATTACAGGCGGAAAAGGGAGTATTATTGGGACAGTACTAGCGAGTATTTTTATAGGACTTATGCAGTACGGTTTGCAAATGACGGGCTTAACGAATGAACAATCTAATGTAGTAATAGGTATTATCCTTATTGTTTCTGTTATTATGAGACGTTTCAAATTACAACGATTCACTGCGGGGAAAAGAAGGAATTTGCATAAGGGGGAAATGTCATGAAGAGAAAACTGGGGATTGTTATTATTATGTGTATTTGTTTAATCGGTTTAATTGCTTGTTCTAGCCAAACAGCGGATAAGAAAAAAGCAGATGATGTGAAATTTGCATTCATTCCGAAATTAACGGGAGTTGGCTTCTTTACATCAGGCGGTGAAGGTGCAAAAGAGATGGGAGATAAGTTAGGTGTACAAGTGAAATATGATGGACCTTCTGAAGCGAGCGTATCAGGGCAAGTAAAATATATAAACAATTTTATTAATCAAAACTACGATGCAATTATGGTTTCATCTACGTCAGTTGATGGTCTCTCGCAATCATTACAACGTGCAAAGAAAAAGGGGATGACCGTATTAACGTGGGATTCTGATGTGAATCCGAAAGACCGTTCGTTTTATATTAGCCAAGGTACACCAGACCAACTTGCAAACTTATTAATTGAGATGACTTCCAAGCAAATTGGAGATAAAGGGAAAGTAGCATTCTTTTATTCTAGCCCAACAGTAACAGATCAAAACCAATGGGTAACGAAAGCGAAAGAAATTATTAAAAAGAAATATCCGAACTGGGAAATTGTAACGACGCAGTACGGTGAAAATAATGCACAAAAGTCTTTGTCAGTAGGGGAGAATATATTAAAAACGTATCCAGATATTAACGCAGTAATATGTCCAGATGCAACAGCACTACCAGCAATGGCGCAAGCAGCTGAGAATTTGAAAATGGATAAGAAAGTAGTCGTAACGGGATTTTCGACACCGAACGTTATGCGTGATTATGTAAAACGAGGAACAGTACAACAATTTGGATTATGGGATGTAAAACAACAAGGTGCCCTCGCAACGTATGTTGCAAATGAAATTGTTGTAAAAGGGAAGAAGTTAAAAGTCGGGGATAGCTTTGAAGTAAAAGGAATCGGAAAAGTGAAAGTAGAGCCGAACTCTATTCAAGGGTATAACTATGAGGCAGAAGGAAATGGTATTATCGTATTACCTGAACGAGTTGTATTTACGAAAGATAATATCGATAAGTATAATTTCTAGTAGAAAATAAAAACGTCCGAATATATCGGACGTTTTTATTATGTCGTTTTTTTAATCTATTCATTAATTGTGAACAGCTTCTTTTTCATTTAACCCAAGTGTGCGTCCTGTTGAAGCGTGAAGCTCTTGGAATAGTCTTGGATTTTCCGTAAGTGACACGCCGTAAGAAGGGACCATTTCTTTTATCTTTGGCTCCCATTCTAGTATACGTTCTGGGAAGCATTTTTCTAATACTTCAAGCATAACGTGAACCGCAGTAGAAGCACCTGGAGAAGCGCCAAGTAACGCAGCGATTGATCCGTCATTTGCACTAACAACTTCTGTACCAAATTGAA
Source organism: Bacillus sp. RC51 (assembly GCF_044908115.1). Lineage (NCBI taxonomy): Bacteria > Bacillati > Bacillota > Bacilli > Caryophanales > Bacillaceae > Bacillus > Bacillus sp. RC51. The sequence continues at coordinate 233,949 of NZ_JBIYCW010000008.1, forward strand.
GTGTTCCTTTCCCACCTGCATCAGTATCTTTAATTACTTGCACACGTTGTCCAGCCACGACAGTATCCCAATCTTCACTTTTAGCGTTCGGAATAAACTCACGTAATTCTTCCATACGCTTTTCGTGTGATAACATAACTTGTTGGATTAAGTATTTTGTTAATCCCATTTCTTTTACACCGGCTGCTAACATCGTTAAGACGTTATTCGGTTTTACAGAACCAATTAAATCAAGGTTTGAGCCAGTTTTTAAGAATTTAGGTGAGAAGCCTGCAAATGGTCCAAACAGTAAAGCTTTTTTGTTGTCTATATATCTCGTATCAAGGTGAGGTACAGACATTGGCGGAGCACCAACTTTAGCTTTTCCGTATACTTTTGCATGATGCTGCTCTACAACTTTTGGGTTTTTACATACCATAAATAGTCCACTTACTGGGAATCCTCCAATATGTTTTGACTCAGGAATACCAGTCTTTTGAAGTAGAGGTAGACTACCGCCACCGCCGCCGATAAAGACGAATTTCGCAGTATGATGTTCGATTTTGCCACTATTCATATCGTGAACTTTTACTTCCCACAAACCATTCTTCGTGCGTTTAATATTTTCAACACTATGTTTGTAGTTTAGCTCAACATTTTTAGTTTTTAAGTAATCAAATAACATGCGCGTTAACGCACCGAAGTTAACATCTGTTCCAGAGTCAATTTTCGTTGCAGCCATTGGTTCATTAGAGTTACGGCCTTCCATAATGAGTGGAAGCCATTTTTTTAATGTGTCAGGAGCATCAGAAAATTCCATTCCTTGGAATAGAGGATTTTTTGAAAGCGCTTCAAAACGGTTTTTTAGAAACTCTACATTTTTTTCCCCTTGCACCAAACTCATATGAGGTAGTGGCATAATAAAATCTTGTGGATTACGAATTAAGTTTTTCTTAACAAGATACGCCCAAAATTGTCTTGAGAGTTGAAATTGCTCATTTACTTTTACAGCTTTACCAATATCTATAGACCCGTCAGATTTTTCGGATGTATAGTTAAGCTCACATAGCGCAGAATGTCCTGTACCAGCATTATTCCATTCGTTAGAACTTTCTTCTCCGGCATTTGTGAGTTTTTCAAATACTTTAATTTCCCATTCAGGTGCCAATTCTTTAAGTAATGATCCTAACGTTGCGCTCATAATTCCAGCGCCAATTAAGATAACGTCTGTTTTTTGCTGCATGTTGCTCATGATAATCTCTCCATCCCCTATATTGGCAAAAAAGAGTAGGTGTTTTTATATCTAAGCCGTAAAAAGAAAACACCGCCTAGGCCCCACCTAGGTATTTACCTTTTTTGTCTCAATTATATAACCATCTCATACTCTATTATAATAATTAATAGACTAAAATATCTAGTGTTATCTGATAATTTTAAACTATTTAACGCTTTATTTTGTAGAATTCTTCTGCCATAAGGGTAAAAAGCATTGTAGTAAAGCGGAATTTGGAGAAGAATTCCAGTTTGATGTTATCTCAAAAAAACTTACTAATACTTTTATTTTTAAGTTTTAATCTTTAGGAATTTGTAAAAATCTGTTTTTATTACATCTTATTTGAAAAAAATAACAAATTAATGATAAGATTATTCTGAAAATAATTAAGGAGGAATACCAATGCTTACAAAAGAACAAGTCGCAAACTTATTTCGAAACTTTTCTGTGAATGAATGTAAAGGATCTAGTGACTTATACGAATATTTATCAATAAAAATTTCTGAAGATGAGGAAGTTCTTACGTTAGCTTCCTACGCACAACCTGGTCAACCAGTCCCAAACTTATTATTAGGTGCAGTCCATTATTTATTGTTAAAAGGAAAAGAGCACAGTTTAAAAAACTATTATCAAAGTTTAGTTGAAAATGCTGATATAAATTTTGAAAATGCCTTTCACCAATTTAAAGATTTTTGCCATGTATATCGTGAAGAAATAATTACTTTATTACAAACGAAACTCGTTCAAACGAATGAAGTAAGAAGATGTGCCTATTTGTATCCAAGTTTCTGTTACATATTTAATAAAGTGAACAAACCGTTAGCGTTAATAGAAATTGGTACAAGTTCAGGATTACAACTATTTTGGGATCAATATAGTTATTCATATGGAATGGAAGAAGTGTATGGAAATACACAATCGAATGTTCATTTAACCTCTGAAATAAGAGGGGAGAATATGCCGAATCTGCTAAAACAAAGTCCACCTGTCGTAGAAAGAATCGGACTAGATTTACATGTGAATAATTTAAATGATGAAGAAGATTATTTATGGTTACGCGCGCTTATTTGGCCAGAACATAAAGAAAGACTTGAACTATTCGATCAAGCAGCAACGCTTGTAAAAGAAAAATCAGTACAATTAATTGAAGGGGACGGTGTAGCACTTCTTCCAGCCATTGCGAATCAAATAAGGGAAGATGCTGTAATCTGCATTTTCCATACACACGTCGCAAATCAAATACCTGAAAATGTAAAACATACGCTAGAAAAACAAATTAAAGAAATTGGTGCAAAACGTGATGTATTCCACCTATATAACAACATGTGGGACCGGGACCTTCATATTGATTATTATATTAATGGAAACGAATATTGTGAAACGGTTGGGGAAACGGAAGGGCATGGAAAATGGTTTAGTTGGGGGCTTGGGGATAAGACATTATGCTAAGGTAACTCTACTGGTCATGGGCTTTATCATGTATATTTCAAATCAATAAGATGAGGGAAGAATCTTGAGTAGTTCGAACAACATGGAGAAAAAAGCTAAATCACGGTATAAATGGTTACAGGAATAAAAATATAAGTAGCACACAAAAATGCTTGGGAGAAATCCAAAGCATTTTTTGAATCATTATGTAATTCTTTTAAATTTAATCACTCGTTTAACAGTCATATTGTAATAAATATTCGTACAAGAAAAATACAGTAAACGAAACTTAGAAATACATTTATACTCCATAATGTATCATGTATTTTTGCTCTGCTGTTGCTTGTACAATTTTTGAAGCCAGTTCAGTAAGTTCAACAGAATCTTTAAAGTACCTTGAAGAGGTAACTGCTTCATAAAATATTGATAACGACTCAGGTGGAATAATTGTGATACCCCAATAAGCTAAACCATATTCTGGGTTCTTGAATGTATGAAAGTACGTTTTCATGATTGATAAATGTTGATTAAAACTACTGATAATATCATCATCAATAGAAACACAATGATATTTCTCTGGGGTATACTCATTGTAATTTTTTTGATGATTGAAATCATCAATTATTCCAAAATCATGAACACAAGGCATCTTTATCATCCTTTCACAGGTATATAATTTTAATAAGGAGATATTCGTTTACGTTTAAATCATTGTATTCTTTATATAGAGGGTAACATGAATTGACGAAAACCTTTCTTTTTCACTAAAAGAACTTAGAAATTAACCTGCTAATTTAAATGATGATAATGTATATTGTTATGCTAATTTGTAAACTATCTTCGATGCTTCTTCACGAAAATCAACTTTTTATTTATTTTTGAACTCATCAGGAGTCCAAGTAGCGATTTCATTTCCAGGTGCAGCAACTACAAGCCAATCCTCAAATTGGACCCCAGCTTGCCAGCATTCATAATAGTCATGAAAACCATTTACAAACATGATTTGCCCATTTTCAAATGTAATAATTAAATGCGGAGTTGCCTTACCTAATTGTATGTCTGTAACTTTTTTTCTTCTCATTTCAAATATTCTCTTATATTCTTCTTCCTCAGTATAATCGTCAAATTCATCCTCATTAGATGGATATTTTTCAGGTGGAGTATTAAATAAACACCATTTCGATTCAATGTTGACATGTAATTGTCCATCATAATCCACTGCAGCTTCAAAATCTGTAAAAAGAATCTTTATAGTTGCTGAAGAAATACCAAATTGAACCCCATCAACTTTCGCTCCTATAAAGAGTTGTTTTAATACCTTTTCAGCATAAATTTTGTCTTCTTTGTTCATTATACGAATCCTCCTTTCTGTAAAATATATATTATATTTTTATTGTAATAAATAAATTTTTGTGTAAAATGAACCTTTTGTGTGAAACGGACGAATATAGTGTGAAAGATCATGAGAGGGGAACGTAATTTTGGATGAAGTAGAATTTAAAGAATGGATATATAAAATGGAGTCCGGAGACCAAGAAGCCTTTCAAGTTATTTATGAATACACCTGTAAAGATATTTATAGAACAGTAGTATTTTTATTAGGGAATCAACACCAAGATGTAGACGATATAGTTAATGAAGTGTACATCAAAATGTGGAAGTCAGTAACGAATTATGATATGAACCGTTCATTTCGTTTTTGGTTACATGGTATCGTTGTAAAACAAGTGCAAGATTGGCGTCGTAAATCGTGGCGGCGATTTCGAATCTTTGAAAAGAAGAAAATGTATGAGCAAGACAGGTCTTATATAATGGATGAGGGCATTTTACATAAAGAAACACGTAATGAATTAGCAGAAGTTGTACAAAAATTATCGTATAAGCATCGTGAAGTCGTTATTATGCGTTATTTCCATGAATATAGCTTAGATGAAATTGCAGTGCTTCTTCAAATCCCTGTTGGCACAGTGAAATCTCGATTACATACAGCGTTAAAACGATTAAGGACAGAAATGGAGCATATGCCAGACATAAGGGAGGGAGAAGTAAATGGATTTTGAAAAATATATAACGAATGAATTGAAAAGAAAAGCGGGATCAATCGAACCAACTGCTAATCTAGAAAATAAAGTACAAACTTCTTTTCATAAATATCAACAAATGAAAAATAAAGGAAAAACTTCTATGAAGAAAAAGTTATTATTTGGCTTTATAGCTGCGGCTGTTCTTATACCAACCGGTACTTTTGCGGGTACAACATTAATGGATAAAATTGTTGGGACACCAGAAGAAGCAAGGCAAGATATGGGAATGACTGAGGATGGTTATAATGGGGTAATGGAACGTATAGAAATTGCTAAAAGTATATTTACAGAAGAGGACTTTGAAAAGTATGTTGCTTTATTACAGGAATCGTACCATTTTTATAAGAAAGTAAGTGTCGTAGAGAATGGAAAAAGACAATATACAGCAACCGATCGTCTAAATGCTGATGAAGAAAAAAGAGATAAAGAGGTAATGGAACAATTAAATACATATGAAGATAGAATAAATCAGCATTTTACCTATACTTTTGAACAAGCTGAAAAAATAACTGGTTTTCCGATTAAGCATCCTACATATATTCCAGTTGGACATCAACTAGTATTTGAAGAGGTAAAAGCCGAAGCGACATTAGGAAAACCTATGCCGCTTATTACGATGAGATATGAAAATCGTAATGTAAAAAAACAGCCACATACTTCAGATGCAGAATTAGGTTTTACAATTCATCTTTTTGAAATCATTGAGGGAGAATATAAAGATTATTTTATTGACAGGCCATTTGATAAACCCTCTGAAAGAGGACCTAATTTTTCTGGAGATATAAAGAAATATAAACTAAATGGGTATGATGTTACATTTGGAGAGTATAAAGTGTCACATGTACGGGCTATGAAAATGGTTGTACCTGCAAAAGAAGGGGAAAATGCATATCAAGTGTATATAAACGATAGTATGTTATCTAAAAAAGAACTGGAGAAAATTTTACTTTCGGTTGTTGAATAGATAATGAAATTTCAGAAAAATGAAAGTAACTAGTTACTTTCATTTTTCTTTTATGATAATATGTTAGTAATCACTTACTTACATATTGGATGGAGGAATAAAAATGGGGAAATTAACAGCGCGAGAGAAAGTTATGGAGGCTGCTACTTTATTATTCGGTGAGAAGGGGTATACAGCGACAACAATTCGTGAAGTGGCAGAAAAAGCTGGGGTAAGCGAATTAACGATATTCCGTAATTTTAAAAATAAGGAGAACCTATTTAGAGAAAGTATTATTTTACGCACGACACCAGTGGCTTTGTTAGAGGAAATAGAAGAGCAATTTACTGGTGATTTACAAAAGGACCTTACGAAAGTGGCAGAAACATATATTCAAATCAATTTGCCGAAGCTAAATTATATTTGGGCTGCGTTAATAGAATCAAGACAAAATAGTGAAATGAAAACGTTACTGCATGAGTTGAATTCACATTTAGTAGATCATTTAGAAACCTATTTAAAACAACTTGGAGAGAAGGGGCATATTGCTTCATGTAACTATCGTTTAATAGCGAATATGTTTTATGGACAACTGTTTTTATACATTATGAATGTTAGTATAGCGGAAGAAGAAATTCAGTTAGAAGAGTATATAGGGACATGTGTAAATTTATTTATGAATGGGATTTCAAATAAAGAAAACGAATAGGGGTAGGGGAATTGAGGAATACATTTGCATTAATTGCTTTAATTGCAGGGTTTTTTATGGCAATTTTAGATTCAAACATTGTGAATATCGCATTACCAGAAATGACAAAGACATTTCATACGTCAATTGACACCATTTCTTGGATTGCTAATAGTTATAACGTTGCCTTTGTATCGTGTTTATTAATTGCAGCACGTCTTGCGGACCAGTTTGGTCGCAAGAAGCTGTATATTATCGGTTTATTAGGGTTTTCTATTAGTTCACTAATGTGTGGTATTGCCACTTCTTTTCATACATTAATAGCCTTTAGGATAATACAAGGAATCTCAGCAGCGGTTATCGTACCAGTTGCTATGCCTCTTGGTCTAAAGTTAGTACCGAAAGAGAAACAAGGTATGATAGGCGGTATTATGGGGGCTTTCGGAGGGTTAGCAGCGGCAATTGGGCCTTCACTAGGTGGTGTTTTAACTGATAAATTGAATTGGAGCTGGGTGTTTTTTATAAATGCCCCAGTAGGTATATTATCTTTAATCTTCGTGATTCTTTGTATTAAAGAATCGTATGATCATACTGCAAGTTCTAAAATAGATTGGGCGGGTATGATTACTTCTGCATCTGCACTATGCTTACTTGTATATGCACTTATACAAGTAAATACAAATCAATTAAGCACGTTAAGCTTAATTCTTCTTTTTATGCTCTCATTAATAAGTTTTATATTATTTTTCATTATCGAAAAGAAAAGTAATAATCCGATGTTACCTTTAAAGTTGTTTTCATATAAAGAGTTTTCAATTTCAAATTTTTCCTTATTTTTCGTTGGTATGGGATTAATGAACTTTCTATTTATACTTGCTTTTTATTTCGTTCAAGTAGAAGGTATGTCTGAGCTACAGTCAGGCTTAATTATTAGTACTTTAGCAATTGTTTCAATGATTGTTACAGGGTTAGTAACACCAATTGCGGCGAAACGAGGTAGTTTATTAATAGGTAGTATAGGGATAATTGCTTTTATTATAGCCTCGTATTTATTTAGTCATATAGATTCAAACTTTACTACATGGGATTATATATGGCGATTAGTGATCGTTGGAATTGGAACAGGGTGCACATTAGCACCGTATACAACAACTGCGGTTTTAAGTGTGCCAGCGGAGAAAACAGGTGTTGCTTCAAGCGTATGTAATATCTCTAGAACGGTCGGAAGTATTGTAGGGGTAGCAATACTGGTCATGTTTTTGAATCATCAATTGTTAGTTGAAAAAGAAAAAGTAAATAAAGAAGTAATGACTGTGATTGAAAAAAGTAATGTAACAACTATAGAAAGAGAACAGGTGTTGCAAGCGATGAAAGGAATTGATAAAAATAAATACAGCATATTAAAGTCTGAAGAGGCTAACAAGTTATACGAACAGATGAAGCAGCAACATAAACAAGGAATTGTATATAGTTTTAATAAAACATTTTTAATGGGTGCAGTTATCTTTACTTTAGCGCTCATTAGTAATGTAGTTAGTATGTATGTTAGTAGGAAAAAAGGTACAATTTCGTTAAAAGGTTAGTTTTGTTCACATAATATTATTATGTAAATAAAATGACTAATGTACACCTAGTTAAATATTTTTACTTTTACTATGGTTACAAAAGTATGGTGTCCGCAGGAGGGATTATATAAGTAAACACAAAAAAATCATAGAGACTTCAGACAGTATTAGGGAAGAATCATCCAACACAAACATATAAAAAGCTCTAGAAGCATTTTTTCCGGATGGAGTAGATTTGTTTTATAAAAAGGCAATACGACCAGTAGTATTGCCTTTTTAAATTTGTACTAACGATTATGAAATCATGTCAACTATTTTAAGGTTCAGATAAAATATATATTAATGTACGCTCGGGTTCGCGTCTTTTTTCGTCTTAGTCAAATAAATAACTAAGCTCAAAATTGTTACGAGAAAGATTACGCTTGTTCCCACTGTACCGAGACCAAGACCACCGGCATCGTGAGGCTGTGATAAATAATCTCCAAAAGAGGCGCCGAAAGGACGAGTTAAAATATAAGCGATCCAAAAGGCCAACACTGCATTTAATTTGAAGCGATAGTAAGCGACGGTTACAGCCCCAATTAATGCGGCAAATATGAGCGCTGAAATCCAGTAACCTAAGTTGAGACTTTCTGCTACGAGATCACCAGCTGCAGTACCTAATGCGAAGGTGAATAGGATAGCCAACCAGTAGAATACTTCACGTTTTGTTGTGTAAATAGAGTGAATGGACAGTGTCTTCTCACTCACATACCAAGCAGCAAAAGTTGCCAGTAGCAAAAGGGTGAAAACGATGGTTGTAGTCTCTAAAGCGACCCCGAAGTTGTCCGTAAGATTGTCGGTGACTAGCGTACCAACAACACTAATTAGCAAAACAGTGAGCCAGTAAACCGAGGGAACATACTTCTTCAACCTGAACTGGAAGAACAGTGTTATAAACAAGAGAGCACTCATAACAAAGGTCGTTTTAGTCAAGCCGAAGTTCAAGTTTGTATTTAAGAAGTCCGCGCCTGTTTCGCCCACTGTAGTTGCCATGATTTTGATAATCCAGAAGAAAATCGTGACTTCTGGAACTTTGCTCAGCATTTGCCAACCTCGTGATGAAACAGAAGTGACTTCATCAGGAAGAGGGATATTATCTCTATTCTTATTTTGGTCCGTCTCATAATTTTTCATATATGATTCCTCCTTACTAGTTATTTATGTATAAACTGAGTGTAACTAATAAGAATGAGATTCAGATGAAATTAGGATGAAAAGAACATTAAAAAAAGAAATGAAATACATCCAGCATAGAAAAAGAACGATTCTTCCCATAATTTTTATGGGGAAAATCGTTCTTTTTTTGCTAGAAATATAAACTATAAATTTCAGTATCGACTATTAAAAGGGCGGAATACTTTGCGGGAAGTTGAAAATGTTTTTTGGGTCATATTTAGCCTTTACTTCCATTAACCTATCAAAGTTACAGCTATAGTAAGCATCTGGCCAATCTTTAATGGAAAGGTCAGGTGTATTAACGTAAACGCCTTTTGTGTATGGTAACATTGCTAATCGGAAATCTTCGGTCCATCGAATGCTTGCGGCAGCACCTTCTTCTTGATCCCAAGTGGAGAAGATTGACATGTTCGAAAGTGCTTTTCGGTAAAAATATGCTGTAGAATCGTTCGATACGTCTGCTACGGCTCCGCCTAAGCCATGGAAAAATAGAGAGGTTGTTGCATGCTGCGGTGAATTGTTTATAAAGTGCTCGATGATCGTGAGTGCTTCTTCAGGCAATAGTGCATACAAATATGGACCTACACTTTTAAATGGTAAAGGCGCTATAGGTTGTGTTGCAGCAATTCGTGTTGCAGCTTCTACCCAAGGTATTTCTTCTATAGTTACTGTTAACGGTGAACCAGCTTGTAATAATGGCTGCAGAAGTGCTTGCAATTCCTGAACTGAACCTAGGAATACTCCTTGCATCAATAACGATGGTTCCACCCCTGAAGACATGAAGAGGGTGCTTGTAAATCGCTTATCAGCGCAAGGAAGAGTGTATTCTTGCCAAGAATTTAGTACAGATTTTAAATCTTTTAAGTCCCAGCTTATTTCCGCAAATCCCACTGTATTAATTTTATGTGTTCGAAACTTGAAGGAAGTACATATTCCAAAGTTACCACCACCCGCACCTCGATATGCCCAGTAGAGATCCGAATTATGATTAGCGTTGGCTCGTATAATACAACCGTTCGCGTCAACCATCTCTAGCTCAATTAAATGATCAAGAGTTAATCCCCATGGACGGGAGAGTATACTATGTCCACCGCCTAATGTCACACCTGCAATACCAGGAGTAGGACAAACGCCGCTTGGCACAACTAACCCTTCAGCTGCGAGCGTTTCAGTTAAAGAAAGGTTTCTCCATCCAGTTCCGATTGTAACAGTCCCACCATTATGATCTATTTCTAATTGCTTCATTTCACTTACATCAATTACAATTCCAGCATTGTTAACGGATAACCCTTCGTAATTATGACGACCAGAGCGCATGCGCATAGGTACGTTATGCTGTCTCGACCAGCGAACTGCATTTACTACATCCTGTGTATTTTGAGCAAAGACAATGATTAATGGGAATTTGTTGAAAAATGTGTTGAATTCCTCTCTAGCGGAATTATATTCTGGATTTCCGGGAGTTACGATACGTCCTGTAAGTTCAATATTTTGATTACTCATTTAAGTCTTCTCTCCTTGTCACATAATAAAATAGCTAAAATGTTAGTCGTCAGGTGTAAAATCAAATAGAAAAATAGAACTGACTATACGTTATAAGTAGATGAATGAGTGAGGGGGATTATTCCTAGAATGGGATTTTCGGGCCTATCGGGGAATCGAGATAATAAATAAAAGGCAACACTACATGTATCTCAAATGCAGCATTGCCTTAATAAAGTTAAATATATATACTTAAAATTTCCCCAGGTAATCCATCAATCTCACAAACTACATCTGATGTAAAACCAACGTTTATTAATATTTTTCGAGAGGGGATATTATTTGGATCGATAATTGCCTTTAGTACGTTTACATCTGTCTGCTTCGCTATTTCAATTAATTCTCTTGCAATATAACTACCATATCTTTTTCCCCAGTGCTCTGGCAAAATCATATACCCAATTTCAGCTTCTTTTACATTATCTTCATTCACTGTTACATGTCCAAGGCCGATAAATTCATTTGTTGCACTGTCATAAACTTTATAAGACCCAAACAGTTTATGCTTTTCATTGCGCCTTAACAATTTTTCATAGTCGTTTTGTGCCTCTTCTAGCGGAATAGCACGCTCTGTAATTTGTGCCATCACTCTTTCATTTGATACGAGCTGGAAATATGGACTAAAATCTGTTGCTTCAAATTTTTTGAAATGCAGTTTATGCATAGGGTTCCTCCAAACGAATTTTTATTTGTTCTTCAGAAAAGATAAACGATAGTTAAATAGTGATCTCTATTTGATTGCCTTCCGGATCACTAATTACACTTTCGTAATAGCCATCTCCAGTGAAACGTGGTCCATTTAATAAAGGAGAACCAGCTTCTTTTAACGTTTTTGTTAGTTCATTTACACGTTCTTCACTTCCAACTGAGAATGCCATATGTGCATAACCAGTAATATTAAGGTTAGGCTCATTTTCTATACCTTTTTTACGCATAAGTTCAAGCCTTGCTCCAGATTCGAACGTAATAAAATAAGATTCAAATTGCTTTGCTTCGTTATGATATAAAGAGTTTGCTTTACCATTAAAGTACTTTGTATAGAAAGTACGCATTAATTCTAAATCATTTACCCAAAGTGCTATATGTTCGATTTTCATTCGTTTCACCAATCCTATCTTTATGTAAATTTGAAAATATGTACTCTGTAATAATTAGCGAAATTCAACAACACTAATTAGATGTTCACTTTATTAAATTTGCATGCATATTGCAAGAAATAAGAATGGACGTTAGGAAAAAGCGGATTGTAATGAAAAAATTTTATTAATGGTATTAGATGATTTTTAAGTCATAACATGCATACAATGTCTAATTAAGTGAATTACGTACGTCAAAATTTCAAATAAGGAGGGACATTTGTGGGGCAATTTGAACAAATGGTGATTGTCGGTAGTTCCATGTCTTTTATACTGTCTATTATGATATTAGGGTCTATATATTATAATCCTCGCCTTTGGTTAAATGATTATCCGAAAGATATTCAAAAAGTAGTTTTGCCAAAATCGATAAATGAGAAAAAACAAACATTTTATTTCGGAATTATTTACAATATTATTCTCTTCGGAACGCCTTTAGTTTCTACATATATACTACATCACCATGGAAAATTATTGTATATTGAAGCCTATTTACATACTTTTGGGATTGTAATGATTTTCAATTTAGTAGATTTATTAATAATCGATTGGCTTATATTTTGCTGGATTACTCCGCGGTTTGTTGTTATTCCTAGTACTGAGGGAATGAAAGGATATAAAGACTATAAGTTTCACTTAAGAGGTGCAATAGCTGGAACGCCATTTTTAGCAATTGTAAGTTTATTTTTGGCAGGAATTGCGACAACTATCTAGTGTGAAGTAGAAGGTCATGAAGAGTTTATAGAAGATAAGGAGATTTATAATGTATAGAATTAGAAATGAAAATTTGATAATATTGGAGTAGGAAGTTTTAAAAACAATATATTAAGTGGTATTAATATATTGTTACAAATGTTTTGATACTCTGTGGAATTCCCTAATTTTATGGAAGGATTTCATAGAATTCAAAAAAATGTAATGGAGGCTATTATGAAAAAAGTAATTGGCGCAGCAACAGCAACGTTTTTTGGATTGGGGGCATTTACTACAACTGTTACCGCAGAAACGATCGTAACAGCAGATGTACTCAATGTACGTGAAAAACCGACTACAGAATCAAAAGTTGTCGAAAAAGTAAAAAATGGGCAAGAGTTAAAAGTCATAAATACCGAAGATGGGTGGTCAAAAATTGAGTTAAATGGTAAAGAAGTATTTGTAAGTTCGGAGTTTACAAAAGATATTTACCATGTAACAGCAAATTTGTTAAATGTACGTACTGAAGCAAACACAGAATCAGAAATTCTTGGCAGACTGAAACAAGATGATGTAATTGAATCAACACATCAAGTAAAAGATGGATGGCTGCAATTTGAGTATAAAGGAAAAACAGCTTATGCAAATGTTTCTTTCCTATCAAGTACAGCACCAATTGAAAAGAAAGCTGAAGAGAAAACGAAGCGAGTAGCGAAAGTACAAAAAGCAGTTAAAGCAAAGGAAGAAGTAAAAACGCAGAAAGAAGCAAAAGTACAAGAAATAGCAAAAGCGAAAGAAACAACAAAAGAGCAGAAAGAAACGAAAGCAGAAGAAATAGTAAAGCCTAAAGAAGAAGCGAAAGTAACAGAGAGAGTAAAAGTTAAGGAAGAAACGAAAGCAGAAGAAATA